>JBHJGY010000075.1:0-48326 GCA_050331335.1 Pikeienuella sp. | reverse complement strand
CGACCACGACGAAAGCCTTGTCTTTGCGGTTCTCATCTTTCCTTTGCTCGATCTTCAAGGCCCCGCGCTTGATCCACGCTTTGAGCATTCCCCTGATTTTCCCCCGGTGGAGTTTGTTCTCGACGTCCAGGCTGAGCGCCTCAGCGACCGCGTAGCCGACCCATGCTTTCGCTTGCGCGCTCTCCCTCCAGTCGCCGGCATCCACCCCACGCTGCACCGCCAGCAAATCGGCGGCAGTGCGTCCCTCGAAGACGTCGGGCCATTTCCAGGCTGTGACCACACCCACTTCATCGGCGGGCTCTAAAGGGCCGTGATTGCCGAGCGACACCCCGACAAGATGATACCACTCCGCCTTGTTCGAGCGCGGCGCCATGTTGGCTTTACCGTCCGAAACGCGGAAGTGGGAGAAGCGGTTTTGGACATCAGCCTTCTCGGCCTCGTCGGCTGTCATGCCGTTGAGCACTCGGGCAGACCGAACACCAGCAAGCAGCGCCACGGCGCCTCTAAAGTCCTCAACTTCGATTTCTGTCTTCGCTCCCGCGGCGCCCTTGCGGACATGGTGCACAAGTTCGACGGCGCAGTCGCCCCGGTCAGCGATGCGCCCCCACTCCTTCACCACCGCGTCAATTGCGGTGTTGTCGTTTTCCGGCCCGCCGTGACTCGAAACAAACGGATCGACAATCACGACATCAATCTGCCGGCACTCAATTTCTGCCAAGATGGCCTCGACCAGCGGCTTGTTGATTGTTGTGCCGTTCTTGCCCTGCTCGGCTATCCTGACCGTGAAATCGCGCCCAATATCGGTGAAGTGCCGGTCCCCGATATCGTCGGCGGTTATGCTGTAGTACAGCGCAATAGCCTGGAGCCGCCGCTCGGAGTCTGGGCGACAACCGGGGTCAACTTAAACGGGTCGATCCCAACGTCGCGAAGATTGGCGAGGCCATCGACACCGTTCTTCCGGTCCACATCGAGGACCACCACGCCGGACTGCCGCCCCGTGGGCATTCCGATCATGGCCAGCGGCCACCGATCCCACCACGCATTGATTGTGTCTGGGTCGGTGGTGGCGCGCCTCTTTCTCAGATCCGGATGGCCGTCCTGGCCCTTACCCGACTTGACTAAAAGTTGCTTGCGACTACCAAAGATAAAGGCCGGAAATACTGGATAGCCCTTGGCCGCATAGCCCAGGGCCGCCGCCGGAAGTTCCTTCCGAAACAGCGCGGCGCGCTCTTCGAAGGCATCTTCGAGATCGGCAGGGCAGGAGGCAGGCGCCCCCGGCGACAGTTGCGACAGTTGCGACAGAGACGGCTCGGGCATCGGCGCAGAGGCGTTGGGTGCCGGATTATTTATTTCTTCACAGCGGCTTAGGGTCAGGTCTTGCTGAACGGACCAGGCCTCCCGGCCGTCGCGGCGCGTATCCTCCGGTCGCGACACCGGCGACAGAGCCCGCGCCTTGCGGGCCGCGATCCCCGCCTCGGCCGCGGCGACATCGAAGACGAACCGCGCGCTCATCCCAGCACCCAATCGCCAGGAACGCCGGAGACAAGGATGCAGCCGGGGCGGAGGGCGCGCACCTCGGCGGACGAGAGCGGGTATGAAGCATCGTCGCACATCACGCCGCCTCGCTGCCGTCCGCCTTCGCAGTGCGGCCGTCGATCCAAGCGTCGATCTGATCTTCGCGCCACGCGACCCGGCGCGGGCCGAGCGCGACCCGCTTCGGGAACTCGCCCCGAGCATCGAGCTCCCTCAGCCACTGCCGAGTGAATGGAACGCGGCGGCGAACTTCGTCAAAAGTTAAAAGTCTTGGTTTCATCGTGGCTCACTCGCGCTTGATTGCGGTGAGGCACACTTGACTTCCGGTTAGTGCGATTTCACGGGACGGAAGTGCAGAGGATGTGTCCCCCACCTCATCTTATTCGCCATGAAGCCTGCGATGATTGCGATCTGGGCACACCTGTGGAACTGCAGACGATGCTCATCGAAGGGGTGCAGGTTGTGCCAGCGCGCAAGCCAGCTCATGAATGGCGCAGCCGGCTGGCACTTCTCGTAGTACTCGCGGATGCTCAGCTTCCCCCGCCCGCTTGCAACGATCCGAGCCAACAAGTTGGTTTGCTTTCTGAATTTATCCCCTCGCTCGCCGCGCCGGCTTATCCTCCTCGCTAGCGTCTCGGACGAGACCCCTGACTCATCAGAGACCGTTCGGATCGCGTCCGCCCAGGTTTCACCGTCGATGACCGCCGCGGCGATCGCCTTCAGCTCAGGATCTTCGGCCCTCGGCGCGCCCAGTTTCTTAGATCTCTCCCCGCGCAGGAAACCTGCAATGAGCCGCCCGGACTCCACGCTGATCGTGAGGTCGCCGGCCTCGAGCAGCTCGGCGGCGGTTCGCACGTCGCCCGTCTTAAGCGCTTCGCGCAGTTTCTCGTCAGCAAAGGGGTCGTCATCGTCAGCAAAAGGGTCGTTCATGACCGGCGCCCCCTCTGCTGGGCGTCGCCACCGTCATACCCTCCGCCCCCGACGATCCGCAACACCTCGCGCCCCCAGCGCTCGAGCGCGTCGCCGATCTCCTTCTCGTACCGGTGCCGGTTGTAAGTTCGCACGAGCGCCGATCCGCCGACGTGGTTGAGAACCCGCTCGGCGACCTCGTCGGCTATGCCGAGGCGCGCCATGCCGGTGCGCGCAGTTCGGCGAAGGTCGTGCAGGCGCCACGCCTCGGGCGGATCCCGCTCGGATTGGCTCGCAATCTCTGTACAGATGCGGTCAGTTACGGCCTTCGCTCGAGAGAAGCCGGACACGGGTCGGGCGCCGCCCGTCGTCGAGAAGACGAACGCCCCACTTTGCCGCGGAAGATTGGCCAGCAACTCCTGCGCCTGCGACCCGAGGCGGAGGACGTGCGGCTCTGCGTTCTTCGCCCTCGCGGCTGGGATCATCCAGGCGCTCGGCGCATCGGGCTCGTCGAGCTCGCGCCACTCCATGGCCGCCACCTCGGATCGCCGCGTCGCGGTCAGCAAGAGCAACTGCTGCATCCGGCCGAACGGGTACCCCTGCCGCTCCCACGCGGCCCACAGGACATGCAGTTCGTCGTCGGTGAGCACCCGGTCGCGGGTCACCTTCGCGACCAGCGGCTTCGCCACTGTGAAGGGGTCCGCTTCGATCTCATCGCCATCGAGCGCCCAGCGGGTGACGCGCCTCGCGACGCCGTGCACCTTCAGAGCGGCACCGGGCAGGTCGCGGTCGATCAGTGCATCAGTGATCCGCACGAGGTCGCGCCGCCGGAGGTCGCACACTGGAACTCCGCCGATTGCCGGAAGGATGTGACTGCGGATAGTGCTCGCGATCTCGCCACCGGTCTTGAGGCGGGGACACTCGCGCGCAGTGAAAGCCTGGGCGATGAACGAAAACGTCTTGCTCGCCTCCGCCTCTGCTCGAGCGGCGTTCTCGCGAGAATGCCGCTCGACCCTCCGGGCCTCCCTCGGATCGACCCCGGCTGCCGCCTGGTCCCTGACCTCGCGGGCCATGTCGCGTGCGGCGCCGAGGCCGAGGGCGGGGTAGGGGCCCAGCGCGATCTTTCGCTGCTGTCCGTCGACACGGAACCGCGCCAGCCACTCCCGCCGACCCCTGTCGTTCACGCGCAGGATCAGGCCGGGCGCCAGGGCGTCGGGCACCTCAGTCCGCTTGCCTTCGGGTGGGAGCGGTATCCGCTTGATCGCCGCATCCGTGAGCCTCTGCGCCATAATCTAACGCCGCCACTGTGCCGCCCGCGAGACCACTGTGCTCGCCCGTGGGACACATCCTGCGGCTTTTAAGCAGTTGGCTTCAGAAGCACCCAGATCAAATTTACAACCCCTAGAACGCTGTAAAGGCTAGCTTTTCTGAGAAAATCGGCTATCGCCCAATTGCCGGAGGTTTGACCCAGTTTCCATGGCGGCACAGTGTTCACATCGCTGGGGTCACTGGTTCGAGCCCAGTACCGCCCACCACCTAATCTTCGAACTCGTTGACGTGCGGCGGCGCCATGGCGGGCGGTCCGGCGGCGTCACGGGCAACGTTTTGCGGCACAACTGAGCAGCGGAACATCGGCCCGAGCCGGCCCTCTCGCCACCGGGCCGCACCACCGCTTGGGTCACCTTGGCCGCGGGGTTCAACCACAGTCACAGGCAGCGCCCCCAGATCAAAGCTGCGGGGGCGGTGACGTCGGGAAGCCGGCGCCCGTGCGGTTGCGCTCTCTTGCGCGACAACTGCGCTTCTCTCTGCGCTTGAGGGCGGCCGTCCCTTGCGGTACGCTTGCGGCGCTGCAAAAAACGGCATGGGTGTCTGCGTGCTTCCAATGCTCGGAAGCGCTGACCACCTGGGCGCGTAATCGGGAGGCTCGGCGCGTGTCGGAGACGGTCCTGTTCCACACCCGGATCCTATCGATTGTTGGTGACATTCTGGAAGTTGCGCTGCCGGAAGAGGCTCTAGGACGCGCCGAAGGCCCGTGCTTCGGGGATCTGGCGGAGATCCGCGACATCGACGACAAGCCTCGGCTCGCTCAGGTGGTCCGTCTCGACACGGGACGGGCCGCGCTCCAGGTATTTGCCGGAGCGAAAGGGATTTCGACCCGCGCCCGCGTCCGTTTCCTGGGCCATCCGCCGCAGGTCACTTTCTCCCAAAACATACTCGGCCGCGTTTTCGGCGGCGAGGGGCGGCCCATCGACGGCGGCCCAGCGCTCGATCTCGAGCCCAGGATCGAGATCGGCACCCCCTCGGCCAACCCTGCCAGGCGCCGTCTCGCGTCACGCATGATCCGCACCGACGTGCCGATGATCGATCTGTTCAACTGCCTTGTGGAGAGCCAGAAGATCCCGATCTTTTCGGTCTCCGGGCAGCCCTACAATCCGTTTCTCGCCCGCGTCGGGATCCAAGCGGATGCGGATATCGTGGTCTTCGGCGGCGTGGGGCTGCTCTTCGACGACTACTGGCGGTTCCGGACGGCTTTCGAAGATGCCGGCGTCTTCGCGCGCACGGTGATGGTGGTGAACCAGGCCTCCGATCCGATCGTCGAGCGTCTGCTGGTCCCGGACATGGCGCTCGCGATCGCCGAACGCTTTGCCGTGGAGGCCAAGAAGCGGGTTTTGGTGCTGCTCACCGACATGACGGCCTATGCCGATGCGCTGAAAGAGATCGCCATCTCGCTGGAGCGCGTGCCCTCCAACCGCGGCTATGTGGGCGACCTTTATTCCCAGCTGGCCAAGCGCTACGAAAAAGCCGCCGAGTTCGACGGCGGCGGGTCGGTCACGATCCTGACCGTTACCACCATGCCCGGCGACGACGTCACCCACCCGGTACCCGACAACACCGGATACATCACCGAGGGACAGTTCTACCTCCACTCGGGCGTCATCGACCCGTTCGGCTCGCTCTCGCGGCTTAAGCAACACGTGATTGGCAAGCGCACCCGCGAAGACCACAGCGCGGTGATGAACACCATGATCCGCTTTTATTCCGAGGCCCGCGAAGCCGAGCAAAAACAGGCGATGGCCTTCGAGCTGTCGGAGTATGACGAGCAAGTGCTGAAATTCGGCCGGCTCTTTCGGGAGAAATTCATGGATCTCGAGGTGGCGATGCCGCTCGAGGACGCGCTGGATCTCGGCTGGGAGATCATGGCCCAGTGTTTCCGCCCGGAGCAACTGTTGATGAAACGGGGGCTCGTGGACGCGTACTTCCCCAAATCAGAGGAGGCGTGACTTGGCGCGGCTGCAGCTCTCCAAAGCCCAGTTGGCCAAAGAGACGCGCGCCCGCGCGCAATACAAGCGCTATCTGCCCGCCCTCGATCTCAAGCGCCAACAGCTGGTGGCAGAACGTGCCGCGGCCGGGCGCCGTCTCGCCGATCTCGAGACCGAAATCGCCGCCCGCATTGCTGAGGTCGGTGATGAAATCCCCATGCTCGCCAACACCGCGATCGAACTCGACGGGCTGGTGCGGATCGCCTCGCTAGAGATCGCCGAGCGTAACATCGTCGGGGTGCGCGTGCCTACGCTCGCCGAGTTGACGATGGAAACTGCGCCCTACGGCCTGCTGACCCGTCCACACTGGGTCGATGCCGCCGCAGAACGGCTGAAGGAGGTTGTGCGCCGCGAGGTAGAAGCGCGGATCCTGCGCGTGGAGATCTCGGCGCTTGACCTGGCCATCGTCAAGGTGATGCAGCGGGTCAACCTGTTCGAGAAGGTGCTGATCCCCCAGGCCGAGGCGAATATCAAGCGGATCAAGATCGCGTTGGGCGATCTCGCGCGCGCCGCCGTCGTCACCTCCAAAATCGCCAAGCGCAAGAGGGCAGCATGAGCATCGCTCAAATGACCCATGTGGTGCTCTGCGGGATGGCGGAGGAGAAAGCCGAGGTGATCGCGGGCCTGCAAGAGCTGGGCTGTCTGCATCTGGTACCGCTGCGCGAGGTCGGGCCGCTGGAACCGACCGGGGCCGCGGAGCGCCGGCGCGCCGACGCCGCCTGGCGCCATCTGAACGATGCCGCTGTCAAACGCCGGCCCTGGCCAAAGGACCGCCCCTTCGATCTCGAAGCCGTCGTCGCCGAGGTGCTCGCCAACAAGGAGCGGCTGCGCGAGCTCTCCGACCGGCGGGACTTCCTGGTGCAGCGCATCGCGGGGCTAGAGCCGTTCGGGGATTTCGCGCTGCCGCCTCTGGAGGAACGCCGGGGCATGCGGCTGTGGTTCTACGATCTACCTCAGCGCCATCGCCGCGCGCTCGAGGCAATCGATCTGCCCTGGGCGATCGTCGGGCAAGCCGGGACGCGGCTCCACCTGGCCGTGATCGCGCGCGACGAGCCGCCAGCCGATCTCCTCCCGGTCAAGCGTACCCGCACGGGGCCGCGCAGGCTCTCCGCGCTGTCCAAAGAGTTGGAGGAAGTGGAGATCGAGATCGAGCGCACCGAGGCCGAGCGCGCCGAGTTGACCCGCCAGCGCTTGGCGCTGGGGCTGCGTCTCGCCCGCGCCGCCGATGCGGACGACCGCCGCGCTGCCGCCGGGATGACGCTCGACCGCGGGCCGATCTTCGCGCTCGCAGCCTGGGCGCCAGCCGCGTGCGCCGCTGATCTCATCGCCTTCGCCAACGCGCGGGGATTGGCGTTGCGGCTCGAGCCGCCGGCCCCGCGAGATGCCCCGCCGACGCTGCTCACCGAGGGCGGCGCATTCGAGGGCGCGGCGGATCTGACCAGCTTCTACATGGTCCCGGCCTATCGCAGCTGGGACCCGTCGCTCATCGTCTTCGCCTCGTTCTGCTTGTTTTTCGCGATGATCCTCGCCGATGCAGGGTATGCGGCTGTGCTGCTGCTCGGCCTCGGGGCGTTCTGGGGGCGGATCTCGGCGGGCGGCGCCGGCCGGCGCCTGGGCGTAATGATGGCGGCTGTTTTCGGGGCGGCCCTCGTCTATGGCGTGCTCGCGGGCAGCTATTTCGGCGTGGCTCCCAGCGCGGGGAGCCTTCTCGGCAGCTTTGCGGTAATCGATGTCGGCGATTTCCAGACAATGATGGCCGTGTCGGTGATCATCGGCGTGCTCCACATCTCCTTGGCGTGCTGTCAGGTGGCCTTGCGCAATCCCGGCACGCCGATCATGGGGCAAAAGCTCGGATGGGTCGCGGTGACCTGGGGCGGGCTGCTGATGTGGCTGGCGCCTTCGGCACTCGCGGGCGCGCTGCCTTGGGTGCTGCTGATCGGCGGGTTGGTCACTGTGTTCCTGGCCGCCGCGCTCGCCCGCCCCGCCTACACCGCGGTCGACTGGCTCTGGCGCCTGGCAGACGGCCTGCTCGGGCTCACCGGGCTGACCGGGCTCTTCGGCGATGTGCTCTCCTACATGCGGCTCTTTGCGCTCGGGCTCGCAAGCGGCTCGCTGGCGGCCACCTTCAACCGCATCGCGGCACAAATGGTTGAAGAAGTTCCAGGCGGCGGAGTGGCGCTGGCGCTGCTGGTGCTGATCTTCGGCCATGCGGTCAATCTCGCGCTCGGCATCCTCTCGGGGGTCGTGCACGGGCTGCGGCTCAACTTCATCGAGTTCTTCAACTGGGGCCTCTCGGAAGAGGGCTACCCCTTCAAGGCGTTCGCGCACAGGGAGACGGCGACATGAGCGAATTTGTCATGGCCCTCGGCTGGGTCGGCATCTACGGCGCCATGGCTTTGGGGGCGATCGGCTCGATTATCGGCTGCGCCACTGCGGGTCAGGCGGCGATCGGCGCGATGATGGAGACCTCCAGCGGCTATGGTCGCTTTGTCGGGATCTCCGCCATGCCGTCTTCGCAGATCATCTTCGGCATCGTCATCATGTTCTCCCTCCAACAAGAGGTAACCGCGGTAAACGGTGGCGCGCTGTTTGCCATCGGTTTCCTGGCGGGCCTCGCGCTGATGATGAGCGCAATCTGGCAAGGCAAGGCCTGCGCGGCGGCGATCTCGGCGGCGAAGGACAAGCCCGAGATCTTCGGCCTCGCGCTCGCGCCGGCGGCGATCGTCGAGGGCTTCGCAGTCTTCGCCTTCGTTTTTGCGCTGGTGCTCGCCGGCTCTATTCCAAGCTGAGGAGCACCGCCGATGAGCGAGCATGGACAGGCCACCGCCGCCGGCATCGAGGAGCTGATCGCCCGGCTCCGAGCCGAGGGGGTCGAGGCGGGCGAGGCAGAGGCCAAGCGCCGGGTCGAGGCGGCCGAGCGGGAGGCCCGGCGCATTGTCGATGCCGCCCACAAGGAGGCCGGCGAGACCATCGAAGCCGCGCGCAAAGAGGCCGAACGGCTCCAGCGCGGCGGCGAGGAAGCCCTGCGTATTGCCATGCGCGATACCGTGCTCGAACTGTCCGCCTCGCTCAGCCAACGCTTCGCCGAGCGGATCCGCGAGCGCCTAGCCGCCTTGACCCGTGAGGACGAGACCCTGAAGCGGATGATCCTCGCGGTCGCCCGAAGGGCCCGGGACGAGGCCGGCGCCGATGCAGCCGACGCGGTGACGCTCATCCTGCCGCGGGCGGCGGTCGGCCTTGACGACTTGCGCCGCAAACCGGAGGAACTGAGCGCCGGCAGCCTCAGTCATTTCGTTGCAACCGAGGCGGCAGAAATGTTGCGCGCGGGCGTCCAGTACTCCCGCGCCGAGGACGGGGCCGGAGGCATCCGGATGGTGCTCGAGGATACGGGTCTCGTGGTGGATCTATCCGATGCGGCCGTGGCGGATTTGATCCTCGCCCATCTCCAGCCCCGGTTCCGGGCGCTGCTCGAAGGCGTTGTGAACTGAGATGAAGGACGAGTACGTAACCCTGATGGCCAGCTTACCGGCGCTCGGGCCGGTGCTCGGGCTGAAACGCCCGCCGATCAACCGTGCCCGGCTCTCCGCCCGGCACGGATTGCTCGCCCCGGAGCATAAAGCCGAGCTCGACCGGATCACCCGCGTGCTCGCCTGGCGCGACTGGCCACTGCTCGCCACAGATACGGCATTCCTTACCGAAGCGCGCGAAACCACCGCCCGGCTTACCCGACCGACGCTCGAGCAACTGGTCGCAGAGCGGCTGGAGATGCGCACCCTGGTCGCCGCCCTGCGACGTCGTCATCAGGGCGAGGAGGCGCCGCGCGCCGAGGTCGCTTGGGGGACCGGGCGTTATCTCCGCCGCATTCGGGAGAACTGGCGCGAACCCGGCTTCGGTGTCGCCCGGGCCTTCCCTTGGGTGCTCGAAGCCCGCGAAAAGCTGCAGCGGGGCGAGGTCAAGGGGCTCGAGCGCGTTCTCCTGCAAGCCGCGTGGCGCCAGGCAGCCCGTCTGGGCGAGGGGCATGCCTTCGATTTCGAGGCCGTGGTCCTCTACACCGTCCGTTGGGCGCTCCTCGAACGCTGGACCGGGCTCGACGCCGAGGCCGCGGCCGCCCGTTTCGCCCGGCTGAAGGAAGGCGCCCTTGCCGCGCTGCCGCACCCGCTCGCCCCAGGCAGGATCGAGATCGGAGAGACCGTATGACCGACGCCGCACTGCCCCAGCGCGACGGGCGGGCCGCCGCCCCGTCCGACACGGCCGCCACCGCCGAGATCGTCGCGGTGCAGGAAGACATCGTCCGCCTCCGCCTCACCGACGAGACCGCCCGACTGACCAAGAACGAAGTGGTCTATATCCGGCCCGCCCGACTTCCCGGCGCTGAGCTGAAAGCCGAGGTGCTGCGGGTCCAGGGGATCGAGGCCGACGCCCAGGTTTACGAGAGCACGACGGGGATCGGGCTCGGCGACCCGGTGACACAGACCGGGCGATTGCTCTCCGTGGCGCTGGGACCGGGGCTGTTGGGCCAAGTCTATGACGGCCTGCAAAACCCGCTTGAGGTGCTCGCCCAGGGACACGGTCTCTTTCTGCCCAGGGGGGTAGAAGCGCCGGGGCTCGACGCCGCAGCAAAATGGTCGTTCAGCGCATCGGTGCGCATCGGGGCGCGTCTCACAGGGGGCGATGCGCTGGGCACCGTCCCAGAAGGCGTGATCACCCACAAGATTATGGTGCCCTTTGATGTCGACGAGCCGGTGGAGGTGACTTGGCTGCGCGACGGGCCGGTGACTGTCTCCGATCCCGTGGCGCGGCTGCGCGATGGCGCGGGCCGGGAGCGAACGGTCACGCTGGCTCAAGACTGGCCGGTACGCCTGCCCTTACCGCGGCCCATGCTCGACCGCCGAGCCTCTCTTCGGGTGTATCCAAACACGCCCATGACGACCAAGCAGCGGCTGATCGACACCTTCTTCCCCGTGGCGCAAGGAGGAACAGCCTGCATCCCCGGCCCCTTCGGTGCCGGCAAAACCGTGCTGCAAAACCTGATCTCGCGCCACGCCGATGTGGATGTGGTGATCGTGGTGGCCTGTGGCGAACGCGCGGGCGAGGTGGTCGAGACGATCACCGAATTCCCACAGCTCTCCGATCCGCGCACCGGGGGATCGCTGATGGACCGCACGGTTATCATTTGCAACACATCCTCTATGCCGGTGGCCGCCCGCGAGGCGTCGATCTACACCGGGCTCACCATCGGCGAGTATTATCGGCAGATGGGGCTGCGGGCACTGCTGATTGCCGATTCGACCTCCCGCTGGGCCCAGGCGATGCGCGAGACCTCCGGCCGCCTCGAGGAGATCCCCGGGGAGGAGGGCTTCCCCGCCTATCTCGACAGCGCGATCAAGGCGGTCTACGAGCGTGCGGGGGTCATCCAAACCAATGACCGTTCAATCGGGTCGCTGACAATGATCGGCACGGTCTCCCCCGCGGGCGGCAATTTCGAGGAGCCGGTGACCCAGTCGACGCGCGGCGCGGTGAAGTGTTTTCTCGGGCGCTCGGCCGACCGGGCCTACAAGCGCTTCTACCCGGCCGTCGATCCGCTTCTCTCCTGGTCGCGCTACCGCGAGCAGCTCGTCGATTGGTACCGCAAAGAGATGGGGAGCCAATGGGCCGATCGGATCGAGGAGATGCTCCAACTGCTTCACCGCGGCGCGGAGGTCGCGCAGATGATCCAAGTGACCGGAGAGGAAGGGATAAGCCTCGACGACTTCATTACCCACCAGGCCGCGCTCTTCCTCGATATGGTCTATCTACAGCAGGATGCGTTCGATCAGGTCGATGCGGCAGTTCCGCTGGAGCGCCAGCGCCGCCAGTTCGACCGCGCCTATGGGGTCTCGACCCGGGCCTACGCCTTCCAAAGCCAAGCGGAAGCACGCACCCATTTCACGAAGATGACGGGGCTTTTCAAGAACCTGAATTACGCGCCGCCGGGCTCAACCGAAGCCGAGCGCCTCGAGGCGGAGATCGACGCCCTCGACCGCGCGGCCGCCATTATCAAGTCCGACATCGCCGCCGCCGCGCAGGCATGAGCTCTTCGTGGCGCCGGTACGGCACAGCTCACCCGTCGGCTGAGCGCCCTGAAGCTCAGTAGCGGGCCTGACGCCGGCGGATCGCGCCGGCCGCATCGGAAGCCTTGAGCGCGTCGGCGAGTGTTACCACGCCCTTGGCCTCGAGCACCGGGATCAGGGCACAAAGCACCTCGGCCGTTGCGAGAGCGTCTGCGAGCGCCGTGTGCCGCTGGCCCTCCTCGAACGTAATCCCGAAGCGATCGGCCAGGGCATCGAGCGTATGCTCCGCCCCCTGCCCGAAGAGATGGGCCGAGAGCAGCACCGTATCGAGCACCGCCATGTCGAACTTCACCCCGATTACACTCTCCTTAAGCTGGAGAAACTTCATGTCGAACGGCGCATTATGCGCGACCAGCACCGCGTCCGACGCATAGGCGTGAAACGCCGGCAGGACCTCTTTCGGTCCAGGCTGACCGGCCACCATCTCGTCGGTGATCCCATGAACCCGGGTGGCGGCGGCGGGGATCCGACGGCCGGGATCCACGAGGCGCTCGAAGGTCTCTCCGCGGATGATCCGACCATTGACCACCCGGACGGCACCGACTTGCACGATCTCGTCGCCTGCCGAGGGGAAAAGCCCGGTGGTCTCCGTGTCGAAAACGACGAAGGTGAGTGCGGACAACGCCCGAACCGAGAGCTCGTCGGATACATCCCGGGCGAGGAGGCCGAAATCGTAGAACTCCGGACGTTCCGGCAAGACGGTCGCAAGCGCCGCCTCGTGGTCCTCGACCGCCGGCGGCAACGGCAGCCTGAGCCGTGCCCCCCCGCCCAGCGTCTCCTCAGACCAGATCTCGGTCCGATGGTGGATCAGGACGTCGCGCCCGGTGAGCCCCGCGAGCGAGGGGGTCAGCGCCTCTCCGAGCCATTCCTCAGCCGCGGCCTCCGGTAAGGGCTGCCCCTCCCATTCGAGGTCGAGATAGACATGGACGCCGCCATACTCGGCCGCGAGACGCAATTCCGACACGCCATGGCGCTCCCCGAGCCGTCGGCCGAGAAGGGCGAGCAGATCGACCACTGTAAAGCTGTCGCAGTGGAACCAAGCCGGCGCCCCGCGATGCGAAAGCGCGGCCCCGCCCGATCCGGCCAAACGGTCGCGCACGCAGGCGGCGAGCTCCGTCGAGGAGACGTCGTTCATCGACCAACCACCGATACGAAGCTCGTTGTAGGCCCCGGCGAGTTCGTCGATCCGCCGCGCCAAGCTCGCCGACTCTTGCCCGATCACGGCAACGAACCGCTCGCGCGTCGCCGCCTCCATCTCCGGCGCACCGACCAGGATGTCGACCGCCGCCCGCAGATTGGCCGCGGGCCGGCGCAACCCCTCGAGCATCTCCTTGAGCAGATGATCGCGCGCCGCATGATCCGAGATCATCGCCGTCGCATCGCGCAGCGTGGCGACGAAACCGTCGATCCGATCGCCTGAGGGATCGAGGATGAGGGAAATCCGCCCCTGCAGCGTCATACGCCCGTCACGGGTGGCGCAGACCACATCGAGGCTCTGCCAATCGCGACGGCTGCGGGCCTTTGGGCTCGCGAAGCGCTCCTGCAGGCGCTCCAAGGCATGGCGGATCGGCTCTTCGGTCACGAGGCGGAAAAGCGAACGGCCGAGCCCGATCTCCCCGGCGATGCTCAGCAAGCGCTGTGCCTCGCCATTATAGAGTAGGATCTCGTGCTTCATGTTGCAGATGGCCACGCATTCGCGGAGATCCCGCAACACGGCTTCCAGCTGGGCCTTCTCGGCCAAGACCGTATCGAGCGCTGAGGCGGTGGCCTGCTGGGTCTCGCCCCGCGCCGCGGTCAAGGCTTCGGCCACCCGCGCCGCTGCCGGTCCCAACTCGCCCAGGTAACGGGCAGGCTCCGTCGCGATCTCTGCCGTCGCGGCTTTGGAATGCGCCCTGGCATCGAGCTCGCCTGACAAAAGCTGGATCGGCCGGGCCATATTCTCGTCGAAAAGCTGCCAGATCCAGGCGGTCAGCAGCAAGATCCCGAAAACCGCGATGCCGCCTCCGAGGACAAGAGGCTCGGTCGCCTCCGGACCCGCCCGACTGCCGGCCAAGACGAGGCCTGCGACGACCAGTGCGGCCCCCCCAAGCCCCAGCCCCGCGAAAAGCAGAAAGACCCTGAGCCTCAGGCTCCAGGTCTCAATCCGCATCGGCGACCGCATGGCTCGGCCCACCCGTTGCCTGCGACGCGACCTGCGGCGCCTCGCCGAGCAACCGTTGAACCCGCCGCGAGAGTTCCTCGATCCCGAAGGGCTTGGAGAAGAACGCATCCGCCCCGAGCGCCAACGCCTTTTCGCCTTCGATCGGCCCCCCTTTCGCGGTCAGGATGACGATCTTGACATCCGCAAGCTCAGGATCGCGCCGGATCGTCTGGCAGACGTCATAGCCGTCGCGTTTCGGCATCATGACGTCGAGCACCACCAAATCGGGCTTTTTCTCGCGCATGCACTGCAAAGCGGCCTCGCCATCGCCAACACAACGCACGTCGTAGCCGTCCCGCTTCATCAGGTATTCGAGCGAGAAGGCGATGTTTGGCTCGTCATCGACGAGCAGAATACTCCGGGTCATGGACGGTCCTCCGGGTTGGGTGCGCCGTCGTTACATGCAGCGCTGAGAAGGGGATCTTGCGCCCCCGCATCGATCCAGTCGAGCGTCTCGAGGAGGGGCGGATAGCCGCTGCCGATCCCCTCCCACTCGGCAACGCTCAGCGCGGCCCGCCTGTGACCCGCGCAGTCGAAGAGATGGGGCAACCGCCGCTCCCCTTGGAAGCGCTCGCGTAGGATCACCTGTCCGACCAGCACGCCCTGAAGCTCGCGGCGGCGCAGATTGACCGCGGCGAAGCGAACGACGCGGGGGGCGACCAAGGTCCAGGGCTGGAAGGGGCTCCGATGCTCGAAAACCTGGGCGATGCGGCTATCGGGGGGCAAGGCGGCCTGAGCGCGCGCATACCATGTATACTCGTTCCAGATCATGAAGGCGAACATCGCGAGCCCGCCCGCAGCAGGGGCGACCCAGCTGGGCACCGCGCCGCCGGTGAGCTTGCCCGCGATAAAGACGAGGCCAGCCGCGCCGAGCCCGAGGGCGAGGGTGGCGAGGAGGATGAAGAGCATGGCTCGGCCCTCTCAAGAGACGGCCTGCCGCCCTTGGGCGACGGCGGATTGCAGGGTCTTGACCACGAGAAAAGCGTTTTTCAGGTGGTGGCGTTCCAATTCGGAGAGGGTCGCCGGGATCATGAAATTGTCGGGCTTCTTGCCGGCACGGATCTGCACGGCCTGGTGCTTCAGACGGGTCTCTGCGATCAGGTCATAGGCGTCGAGAAGATCTCTTGCGCCGGTTTCCGAGAGGGTGCCGGCCTCCCTGGCGGCGAGAAGACGGGCGCGGGTGTTGGCCACCGGCACCCCCCCCATCAAAGCATAAAGACGTGCGAGATCAACGATCGGCACCACCCCGTTATGCTTGAGATCCAGCGCGTTTTTATGCTCGCCGGAGCGGATCAGGGCAAACCCTCGGAACAGCGAAAGCGGCGGCTGATGGGTCAGCGAATTGGCCACCATATGGGCGATGAAGATCGAGTTTTTGCGGGCTTTCGCCAAGGTCTCGGTCTGGAGCCCCTCGAACAGCGCGAACTCGCCCGCGACGGGGCGGAGGTCGAACATCACCGAGGCCAGCATCCGCGCCTCCGGATCCGGCGTGGCGATCCAACCGGCGAAATAGCTCCGCCATTTGGCGACCGGTTGGCACCAACGCGGATTGGTCGCCATCATATCACCCGGGCAATAAAAGAACCCGCAGGCGTCGAGGCCGTCGGAGACGAATTTGGCCAACGCTGCGAAATAGGGCATGTCGTGCGGCGCGACGGTGTCGTCCAGGATCAGGCAGTTGTCCTGATCGCTCACGCCTGTCTGCTCCTGGCGCCCCTGGCTGCCACAAACCGCCCAGAGATAGGGCACGGGCGGGGCGCCGAGCTGAGCCTCGGCCAGGGCGATCAGCCGTCGGGTCAGCGCATCCGTCACGTTGGTGACGAGGCGGGTGACGACATGGTGCTCGGCGCCGGCGCCGACCAACTGGGCAAGAAAGTCCGGCACCTTGGCGACCGTGGCCGCAAGATCGTCGATCCGGTCGCGGCGGGCGATCTCTGAGAGCAGCATAGGGGTCGAGAGCGCCTGGCGCGTGACGAGATCGGAGCGCGTCAAGATGCCGACAGGCCGGCCCTCGGAGACGATCGGCAGATGGCCGATACGACGCTCGACCATGGCGATGACCGCCTCGAGACCGAGATCCTCTGGGGCCAAGGCTATGGGATCCGACGTCATCACCTGGGCGACGGATGTATCGGGATCGCGCCGCTCAGCGAGCACCCGGGAGCAGAGATCGCCCGTCGTGAGGATCCCACGCAAATGCCCGTCCTCAGCGACGAGCAGGCAGGAGATGCCGCGCTCGCGCATAATCTGCGCCGCATCGGCAACCGTGGCGCTTGGCGCGATGCTGATCGGCTCGGGGCTCATGAAATCGCCGATCCGCAGAGTGCCCAGATCGGGGGTTTGGGCCTTGTCCTTGTCGACGGCGCGGGCTTCGGCGATGGGGTCGCGACCGAAAAAACGCGCGAACCCTGCCTCCGATCGCATCAGCTCGAGGAAGAGCTTCGCCGGTAAAAGATAAAGGGTTGTCGCCTCGCGGGCGGCCGCGGTGTAAGGGGCGGCGCCGTCGAGCAGCAAACCCCGTTCGCCGAAGCATTCGCCCGTAGAGAGCCGGGAGATCACGTCACCGGCCTCGGAGCTGATCTCAACCGTGCCCTCGGCGATCGCATAGAGCCCCGCGACCGGCTCGCCGATCCGGTAGATCGCGGCCCCTGCCGCGATGGTGACCCGTTCGGTCTGTGCGACGGCGGCGGCTCGACGCTCGGCGCTCAGGGTGTCGAACGGATGATGCGTCGCGAAAAACCGCGGGATGGCCTTGGGCTGGTCCGGCACGGGCCGCTCCTATCGATGCGAGAAGCAGAAGGCCGGCTGAACCGGCCTCCGCACAGTGCTGGTTGCGCGCGATAATCAGTGATCGACCGCAGCGCCCGCGCCTTTCGGGACCCGGATGCTCTCGACGAGGGCCTGGATCTCCTTCGGCGGTTCCTTCGACATGCTCGAGACAGCATAGGCCACGGCAAAGTTGACCAGCGCGCCGACCGCCCCGAACGCCTCCGGCGCGATGCCGAGGAAGTGGTTGTCGGTTGTGTTGGCCAGCAGCGCCGTCCCCGGGATGAAGAACATCCCCTTGAAGGCGAAGATGTAGCCGATCGTGACGAGCAGACCGGCCAACATCCCCGTCGTCGCGCCCATGTTGTTGATGCGCGTCGAGAAGATGCCCATCATCAGCGCCGGGAAGATGGAGCTCGCCGCGAGACCGAAGGCCAGCGCCACGGTCTGTGCGGCGAAGCCCGGCGGATTGAGCCCGAGGATGGTCGCGATCACGATCGCCACCGCCATCGAGATCCGAGCCGCCAACAGTTCGCCCCGCTCCGACATCTTCGGCATGAAGGTGCTCTTCAGGAGATCGTGGCTGATCGCCGAGGAGATTGCGAGCAACAGCCCCGCCGCCGTGGAGAGCGCGGCGGCGAGCCCGCCCGCCGCCACGAGCGCGATCACCCAGTTTGGCAGCTGCGCGATCTCGGGGTTGGCGAGCACGATGATGTCGCGGTTGACGTCCAGCTCGTTGCCGGTCCAGCCGCGCTCGGCAAAGGGCGAGGCCGCATGGCTGCCCTCCAGTTCCGCCACCTTGGCCTCGGCCGCGGCCAGCTCTTCGGCGGTCGGCTCGGCGTCCTCCGCCTGCAGCTTGCCGAGCGCGACCTTGGCCGCCCCGAGACCGCCATCGGCGTAGTATTGGATTTGGCCGTCGCCGTTATGGTCGGCGAAGGAGAGCAGGCCCGTCGTCTCCCAAGTACGGAACCAGTCGGGGCGTTCGTCATAAACGAGCGCCTCGGCCTGAGGCCCGTTGGGATAGATCGTGTCGGTCAGGTTGAGCCGCGCCATCGCGCCGACGCCGGGGGCGACGGTGTAAAGAAGCGCGATGAAGACGAGCGCCCAGCCCGCCGACCAGCGCGCATCGGCCACTTTCGGCACGGTGAAGAAACGGATGATGACATGCGGCAGGCCCGCGGTGCCGATCATCAGCGTCAGCGTGTAGAGCAGGATGTTGAGCGTGCCGCCCTGCTGTGCGGTGTATTGGGTGAAGCCGAGCTCTTGCACGACCGCGTCGAGGCGCTGGAGAAGCGGCATGCCGGATTCGGTATGCGTCCCGAAGAGCCCGATCTGCGGCAGCAGGTTGCCCGTGAGCTCGAGCGAAATGAAGACCGCCGGGATGGTGTAGGCGAGGATCAGCACGCAATACTGCGCGATCTGGGTGTAAGTGATGCCCTTCATGCCGCCCTGGACGGCATAGAGAAACACGATCACAGCGCCGATGATCAGCCCGAGCGAGGCGTCGACCTCAAGGAAGCGGGAGAAGGCGACGCCGACACCCGTCATCTGGCCGATCACATAAGTGATGGACGCGACGATGAGGCAGATCACCGCCACGATCCGGGCGGTCGAGGAATAGAAGCGGTCGCCGATGAACTCCGGGACCGTGAACTTGCCGAATTTGCGCAGATACGGCGCGAGCATCAGCGCGAGCAGCACATAGCCACCGGTCCAGCCCATGAGGAACACCGAGGCGTCATAGCCGCGGAAGGCGATGAGGCCCGCCATCGAGATAAAGGAGGCGGCCGACATCCAGTCCGCCGCAGTCGCCATGCCGTTCGCCACCGGGTGGACGCCGCGGCCTGCAGCGTAAAACTCGCCGGTGGAGCCGGCCCGGGCCCAGAAGGCGATGCCGATGTAAAGCGCGAAGGACGCGCCGACGACGATGTAAGTGAGGATCTGAAGGCTCATCGATCAGTCCTCCTGCACGCCGAATTTCTTGTCGAGGCTGTTCATCGCGATCGCATAGCCGAAGATCAGGATGAGGAAGACGTAGATCGAGCCCTGCTGGGCGAACCAGAAGCCGAGATCGGTGCCCCCGACCGGGATGCCGGATAGCAGCGGCCGGAACAGGATGCCCAGGCCGAAGGACACGAAAGCCCAGATTACCAGGCAGATGGTCATGAGGCGTACGTTCGCCTTCCAGTACTCGTTATTTGTTGTTTGCTCTTCCGCCATCGTTTGCTTCCTTTTTGGCGTTCCCAGGGTTGTTTTCTGCACCCGACCGAAGCGGCTGGGCACGGGACCGGGCATGTTGGCCCAGCCTCGTCATCTCAGGGACCCGAGGCTTCGCCGCCTTGACCGAGCGCAAAGACGGCGCCGCAGAGCGGAGCGGCATGCCAAACCTGCCTATCCCCGCCGGCAGGATCGAGATCCTAGAAATTTCTGCAACATCGCATTCGGCAATCACGGAATTTTTGTCAATTTTTAAACAATTCTTGTGTTAACCCTGTCAATTCCAGATCACCCGAACTCACGAACCCGCGTCTCGGCGGGCAAACCGATGATCCGGGGCCCGATGTCGCACCGGCATTCGCCACCGAGCACAGTCCCGTCGAGCGCGCAGCACTGCAGATTTCTGCCCATTTCAAAATCACTCACGCGGATTTGCGCAAAATTTAGGCGAAAAACTGCCCCTTCACGCGCCTCCAACACATCCTAGGCAGTGTTTTCAAAGCGTTATCGCCGCCACGCCTTTGGCACACTCCTTGCCACGGAGAAGGGGAAGCATCACCAAGGAGGGACCTACCTGTGTTTCGCAAGATCCTGCTCGCCACGACGATCGCCGGCTTCGGCCTCGGCTCGTTTGCCCACGCCGATGAGGACACCATCAAGGTCGGCATCCTGCACTCCCTCTCCGGCACGATGGCGATTTCCGAGACCACGCTGAAAGACGTCATGCTGATGTTGATCGAGCAGCAGAACGCGAAGGGCGGGATCCTCGGCAAGCAACTCGAGCCGGTGGTCGTCGACCCCGCCTCCGACTGGCCGCTCTTCGCCGAGAAGGCCCGCGAGCTGATCGAGGTCGAGGGCGTGGCGGCGGTCTTCGGCTGCTGGACCTCCGTGTCGCGGAAATCGGTGCTCCCGGTCTTCGAGGAGCTGAACGGCCTGCTGTTCTACCCGGTCCAGTACGAAGGCGAGGAAAGCCAGCGCAACGTCTTCTACACCGGGGCTGCGCCGAACCAGCAGGCGATCCCGGCCGTGGAATACCTCATGGAGCAAGGCGTCGAACGCTGGGTGCTCGCCGGCACCGACTACGTCTACCCGCGCACGACCAACAAGATCCTCGAGCAATTCCTCAAGGACAGCGGCGTCGCCGAAGAAGACATCATGATAAACTACACGCCGTTCGGTCACGCGGACTGGCAGACGATCGTCTCCGATATCAAGGAGTTCGGCTCGGCAGGCAAGAAAACAGCAGTGGTCTCGACGATCAACGGCGACGCCAACGTGCCGTTCTACAAGGAACTCGCGAACCAGGGCATCGAAGCGACCGACATCCCGGTGGTGGCGTTCTCGGTGGGTGAGGAAGAGCTCGCCGGCCTCGACACCGAGCCCCTCGTCGGCCACCTCGCCGCCTGGAACTACTTCATGTCGGTCGAGACGGACGCCAACGACGAGTTCATCGACGCCTGGATCGACTTCACCGGCGACG
The DNA here is from genome assembly GCA_050331335.1 of Pikeienuella sp. Classification (GTDB taxonomy): domain Bacteria; phylum Pseudomonadota; class Alphaproteobacteria; order Rhodobacterales; family Rhodobacteraceae; genus Thermohalobaculum. The sequence goes on along the minus strand of JBHJGY010000075.1, from coordinate 27,791 downwards.
AAGACCGCGTGACCAACGACCCGATGGAGGCCCACTATATCGGCTTCAACATGTGGGTGAAGGCGGTCGAAGCGGCGGGCACCACCGACCCTGATGCGGTGATCGACAGCATCATCGGCGTCACCGTCCCGAACCTCTCCGGCGGTTACTCGGCGATGATGCCGAACCACCACATCACCAAGCCGGTGCTGATCGGCGAGATCCTCGACGACGGCCAGTTCGAGATCGTCGCCCAGACCCCGGGCCTCGTCGTGGGCGACGCCTGGTCCGACTATCTGCCCGACAGCGCCAAGCTGATCTCCGACTGGCGCAAGCCCATGGAGTGCGGGAACTTCAATGTCGAAACCGGCCAGTGCGGCGGCGCCGGCGCGAACTGATCTAACGGGTCCTCCCGAGGCCGGGTGCGGCGCCTGGCCTCCTCTCCCCCCCTCCCTTCGTGGGAGGGGGCTTTTTGAAGAAACGCCGCGGGATCTCACATGCGCAGCCTCGTTATCGCCATCGCCTGTCTGGTCGCCCTCTTCTGCGTCCCTGCGGGCGCGCAATCTCTCGAAGAGCTGGTCGAAGCGCTGCCACAGGGCGAGTTCGGCGAGCGCGCCGACGTCATCCGGCAGATAGCCCAAAGTGGAGACCCCAGGGCGGGCGAGATCCTCGAAGCCCTCGGCGGAGGAGATCTGGAGACGCTTCGAGCCACGGGTCGAGTGGTTCGGGTCGAAGAGCGCGGGCGTGACGAGTTCGCCCTAGATCCGTTCACCGGGGACGTGATCCAGGAACTCGGCCGGCGCGACACGCGCCGCATCAAGATGAACAACAACCTGCGCCGGTTGGTCGACGAGATGCTCGGCGTGTTGCGCTTACGGGCGCCAGACCCGGCGGACCGCCTCGCTGCAGCCGAATCGGTGCTCGACAGTCGCGATGCCGGCCAGATCCCGGCGCTCGAGGCGGCCCTCGAAGCGGAGACCGATGCGAGCGTCGCCCGCGCCTTCCGCCTCGCGCGGGCCGCAGCGATCCTCGGCTCCGACCGCCCAACCCCGGACCAGCTCACAGCCATCTCGACCCTGCGCGACGAGGGGGGCGTCGACCAACTCGGCGTCATCGCCACCGCCCAGGACGCTGAGGATCCAGCGATCGCCGAAGCCGCCCGAACGGCCGTCGCCGAGATCGAACGGCTGCAGGAGCTCTGGGGCTATGCGGAGAATGTCTGGTATGGGCTTTCGCTCGGTTCGGTGCTCATGCTGGCCGCGATCGGGCTCGCCATCACCTTCGGCGTGATGGGGGTGATCAACATGGCCCATGGCGAACTGGTCATGCTCGGCGCTTACACGACGTTTGTTGTCCAGGAGATTATCCGATCCTTTGCGCCGACGCTGTTCGACCTCTCGCTCTTGATCGCGCTGCCGCTGGCCTTCCTTGTCGCCGGCGGTGTGGGGGTCGCGATCGAGCGGGGGGTGGTGCGCTTTCTCTATGGCCGCCCGCTGGAAACGCTGCTTGCCACTTGGGGCGTGTCGCTGATCCTCCAACAGGCCGTGCGCACGATCTTCGGCCCCAACAACCGCGAGGTCGGCAACCCGTCCTGGATGTCCGGCGGCTTCGAGCTCGGGCAGATGACGATCACCTACAACCGGCTCTGGATCATCCTTTTCGCACTCGCCGTCTTTGCGGCGCTGCTGGCCATCCTCAAGAAGACGCCGATGGGGTTGCAGATGCGCGCCGTGACCCAGAACCGCCGAATGGCCTCGGCGATGGGGGTGCGCACCGGCTGGGTCGATGCGATGACCTTCGGCCTCGGCGCAGGGGTCGCGGGCATTGCTGGCGTCGCGCTCAGCCAGATCGGCAATGTCTCGCCCAATCTCGGCCAGTCCTACATCGTCGACAGCTTCATGGTCGTGGTCTTCGGCGGGGTCGGCAATCTCTGGGGCGCGCTCTGTGCTGCCTTCACCTTGGGCGTGGCTAACAAGTTTCTCGAGCCTTATGCAGGTGCCGTGCTCGCCAAGGTGCTGGTGCTGGTCTTCATCATTCTCTTCATCCAGAAGCGGCCGCGGGGGATGTTCGCCCTCAAGGGCCGGGCTGTGGAGGGCTGAAGCGATGGCATGGCCGTTACCTTGGCTCCATCCGATGAGCCTCACGGAACCGGTCGGCGTTCTAGAGCGCCCCACCGACCGCATGGATTTGAGGGACGATGACGCGCTGAATCTCCCGGCCGCTTTGCGGAGGGACGCAGCCGGCCACACCCTCGGAGGTGACTTGCCCGATAGCCTTTCAGCAGATCGGGCTCGCCGGGCCGCATCTCGGGCTGCAAAGCCGATCCCAAGCGCTGGCGGGCGCGGGATGCTCTTGCGGCGAGGCTGCAGGAGGCGGGGACCAGCTGCATGCCGCGAGCGTCGGCGTCGTGGGGGACCGGGGGCTCTTGGGGGTGGGCAGCATGGCCTAAATTGGCGGCACGCTCACCACCCGCCCGGTGACCTTGGCCCTCTCGGTGAGCAGAGCGCCCGTCCACGTCTCCGAGCTGTTGCGAGGCGCGCGACATGACACGCCTCGTAGACCTCAAGGGCGCGCTCTTCCTCGCTGTCCTCTTCGTGGTGACCGTGGCGGTGCCTTACGCCAATCTCGCGCTCGAGCCTGGGCACGAGGCGTATCTCCCCTCCTTCGCGGTGGCGCTGATCGGCAAATATCTCTGCTATGCGCTCCTTGCGCTCTCCATCGACCTCGTCTGGGGTTATGCGGGCATCCTCTCGCTCGGCCACGGCGCGTTCTTCGCCCTCGGCGGCTATGCGATGGGCGTGCATCTGATGCGCGAGATCGGGCCACGCGGCGTCTATGGCGATCCGGTGCTGCCCGACTTCATGGTGTTCCTCAATTGGCCGGAGCTTCCCTGGTTCTGGTGGGGCTTCGACATGTTCTGGTTTGCGTGTCTCATGGTGCTGCTGGTGCCGGGCACGCTCGCCTTCGTCTTCGGCTGGTTCGCCTTCCGCAGCCGCGTCACGGGCGTCTATCTCTCGATCATCACCCAGGCGATGACCTATGCGCTGATGCTCGCCTTCTTCCGCAACGAGATGGGCTTCGGCGGCAACAACGGGCTGACCGACTTCAAGGATCTGCTGGGGTTCGACCTCCAAGCCGACGAGACCCGGGCCGGCCTCTTCGTGGCCTCCGCCCTGGCGCTGGGGCTCGGCTATCTGCTCTCGCGGGCCATCACCACCTCCCGCGCCGGGAAGGTCCTGGTCGCCTTACGCGATGCCGAGCCGCGCACCCGGTTCCTCGGCTACCGGGTCGAGGGCTACAAGCTCTTCGTCTGGACCGTCTCGGCGATGATGGCCGGTGTCGCCGGCGCGCTTTACGTGCCCCAGGTCGGGATCATCAACCCGGGCGAGTTCTCCCCGGCCAACTCCATCGAGGCGGTGATCTGGGTCGCGGTCGGCGGGCGGGGGACCCTCGTCGGCGCGGCGCTCGGCGGGGTCGGGGTCAATGCGCTCGAGACCTGGTTCACCTCGCTCGCGCCCGAATTCTGGCTCTTCGCCCTCGGCGCGCTCTTCATCCTCGTGACACTCCTGCTGCCCAAGGGCGTCGTGGGCGCGCTGACATCGCTGAGACGGCCACGGCGCAGCAGAGCGCCCCAATCCACCCAGGCGGCGGAGTAGCGCCATGGTCGGCACCACCCAGGCCGCCGGGTCGATCCTTTATCTCGACGGCGTCACGGTCGCCTTCGACGGCTTCAAGGCGATCAACGGGCTCTCCCTCGTGCTCGCACGCGGCGAGATGCGCGCGATCATCGGACCGAACGGCGCCGGCAAAACCACCATGATGGACATCGTCACCGGCAAGACCCGCCCCGACAGGGGCGATGTGATCTTCGACGGCAGCACCGATCTCACCAAGCTCGACGAGACCGAGATCGCGCGGCTCGGCATTGGGCGGAAATTCCAGAAGCCGACCGTCTTCGAGACGCTCTCGGTCGAGGACAACCTGCTGCTGGCGCTCGCAGGCAAGCGCGGGCTCGTCGAGACGCTGCTGGCGCGCTTGACCGGCGAAGAGCGCGACCGCCTCGACGCCCTCCTCCAACGCATCCGACTGGCCGACCGGCGGCACGATCTGGCGGGCGATCTCTCCCATGGTCAGAAGCAATGGCTCGAGATCGGCATGCTGCTCGCCCAAGACCCGAAGATCCTCCTGGTCGACGAGCCCGCCGCCGGCATGACCGATGCGGAGACCGCGGAGACCGCGACGCTCCTGCGCGAGATCGCCGGCACCCATTCCGTCATCGTCGTGGAGCATGACATGGCCTTCGTCCGCGCGCTCGGGGTCAAAGTGACGGTGTTGCATGAGGGCCGTGTGATCGCCGAGGGTCCGATCGACCATGTGAGCGCCGACCCGACTGTCAGGGAGGTCTATCTTGGCCGCTGAGACCGCCCGGATGCCGGCGCCCGAACCTGCTCCCTCTCTCACCGTCGCGGCGATCGACCTGCATTACGGTGCGGCTCAGGCGCTCAAGGGGGTATCGGCGACCGCAGCCCCCGGGCAAGTCACCGCGGTGATGGGGCGCAACGGCGTCGGCAAGACCTCGCTTCTGCGGGCGATCACCGGGCTCCACCCTGTCTCCGCCGGTGCCATCGCCTTCGAGGGGGCGGAGATCACCCGCCTGCCCCCCCATGCACGGGCCCGACGTGGCATCGCCCTGGTCCCCCAGGGCCGCGAGATCTTCCCGCTGCTCACCGTTGCCGAGAACCTCCAGGTGGGGTTTGCCGGGCTGCCGCGCGAACAACGCCACATCCCCGATGAGATCTTCGAGCTCTTCCCGGTGCTCAAGGACATGCTGCGCCGGCGCGGGGGCGATCTTTCCGGCGGCCAACAGCAGCAGCTGGCCATCGGGCGCGCGCTGGTCACCCGTCCGCGGCTTCTGGTGCTGGACGAACCCACAGAGGGCATCCAGCCCTCCATCATCAAGGACATCGCCGCCGCGATCCGGCTGTTGCGCGAGCGCGGCGACATGGCGATCCTTCTCGTCGAGCAATATTTCGAGTTCGCCCGAGATCTCGCCGACAGCTTCCTCGTGCTCGACCGCGGCGAGGTGGTGCTCGCGGGCCGGCGCGCGGAGATGGTGGAGGAAGATGTTCGACGCTGGCTCTCGGTCTAAGACACCGATGGCAGCCACCCAGCCAAGGGCGCAAGGAGTGGCGGCGGTTGGGGTTGCGGTGTCCCGCGGGCGTTCGCGGCTCGTGCGGTTGCGTCAGCAAGGCTCCGCGAAGTGCCTGTTGCCGGGGCGCCCGGCCCACCCCGACGCCGTCTTCCTCAACACCGCAGGGGGGATTACCGGCGGCGACAGGCTGTGCTTCACCGCAGAGGCCGGGGCGGGTGCGCGGTTGCGGGTCGCCACCCAGACTGCTGAACGGGCCTACCGCGCCGTGCCAGGCCAAGTCGGACGGGTCGAGACACACCTTGTGCTTGGGGCGGGCGCCCGGCTCGATTGGCTGCCCCAGGAGACGATACTCTTCGAAGGCTGTGCAGTCGAACGTTGGATCGAGGTGGAGATGGCGGCCGACGCAACGCTCCTGATGGCCGAGGCTGGGATCCTGGGACGCGCGGCGATGGGTGAGCGCGTGACGCGAGGCCACTATGCAGAACAATGGCGGGTGCGCCGCGCAGGCGCATTGGTGTTCGCCGATGCGCTTCGCCTTTCAGGACCTGTCGCCGAGATTGCCGCCCGCCCTGCGCTTTTCGGTCCCAACAAAGCTTGGGCGAGCATTCTCTATGCGGCGCCCGACGCGGAGGATCGACTGTCGGAGGCGCGTGAGCTGCTGGGCCGCATGCCTGAGGCTGTCGAAGCCGGCGCGAGCGCCTGGAACGGGCTCCTTGCCCTGCGTATGCTGGCCCCAGGGGGGAAGCCGCTGAGGGCGGCGCTCATGACGGTGCTTGCCGGCCTCGGTCGGGCGGCGCTTCCACGGGTCTGGACGATGTGAGGGGGAGAGATGCGGCTCACACCACGCGAAAAGGACAAACTCCTGGTCTCTGTCGCGGCAATGGTCGCGCGCAACCGGCTCGCACGCGGGGTCAAGCTCAACCACCCCGAGGCGGTGGCGCTGATCACCGATTTCGTCGTCGAGGGTGCCCGGGACGGCCGGACGGTTGCCGATCTGATGGAAGCGGGCGCCCAGGTGATCACAGCCGAGCAATGCATGGCGGGGGTGCCGGAGATGATCCACGACGTGCAGGTCGAGGCGACCTTTCCGGACGGGACCAAGCTCGTCACCGTCCATGCGCCAATCCGCTGAGCGGCCGGCCGGTGAAGGTTTTTCTGGCACAGATGATCTGGGCGGGGGCGCTCTTCTGGCTGATCGAGAGCATCGAAATCGTATTGCGCAGCTGGCGCCCGGGATGGCCACACATCGTCTACTGGGCGGCAAAGACAGTGGTGGGACTTCCCATCGTGATGATCGCCGCCTGGGCCGCACTCGAAGGGAATTGGGAGCCGGATGTGGCCGCACTTCTCGCGGGGACGTGCCTGGCAGCGGCGGCCGCCCTCTGGGCCTACGGACCATGGAACGACAAGGACGACTGAGGAGGAGGCGCGGATGATCCCGGGCGAGGTGACAACGGCAGAGGGCGAGATCGAGCTGAATGCGGGCCGCGAGGCGGTCACGCTCGACGTGGCGAACACCGGAGACCGGCCGGTCCAAGTCGGCTCGCACTACCACTTCTACGAGACCAACCCCGGGCTCTCCTTCGATCGCGAAGCGGCACGGGGGATGCGCCTCGACATCCCCGCCGGCACCGCCGTGCGCTTCGAGCCGGGACAGACCCGAGAGGTCCGCCTCGTTCCCTATGCCGGCGCGCGCCGGGTCTTCGGCTTCAACCAAAAGATCATGGGCGAGCTGTGATGCTCGGGCAACCGCAGGGCCGGGTGGCCCCGCCTGAGCCTGACCTTCCCCGCGACCTGTGAAATCTACTGGGGCGGTCGGGTCGCCGCCTGCCTCTCTGCCGCTGCTTTCGTCTTCTCCGAGATGGGATAACCGCCATGCCGACACGCCTCCCCCGCGCCGACTACGCTGCGATGTACGGGCCCACAACGGGCGACCGGGTGCGCCTCGCCGACACAGATCTCGTGATCGAGGTGGAGTACGACCACACGATCTATGGCGAGGAGGTCAAGTTCGGCGGCGGAAAGGTGATCCGCGACGGGATGGGACAGAGCCAGGCGACGCGGGCGGAGGGCGCGGTCGACACCGTCATCACCAACGCGCTCGTGCTCGACCATACCGGCATCTTCAAGGCCGATATCGGGATCATCGCTGGGCGCATATCCGGCATCGGCAAGGCGGGCAATCCGGACACTCAGCCGGGCGTCGACATCCTCATCGGCCCGGGCACCGAAGTAATCGCCGGTGAGGGCAAGATCGTCACCGCCGGCGGCATCGATGCGCATGTCCATTTCATCGGACCGCAACAGATCGACGAGGCGCTGACATCGGGGGTCACCACCCTCCTCGGCGGCGGCACCGGGCCAGCCCATGGCACCCTCGCAACCACCTGCACCCCCGGGCCGTGGCACATCCACCGGATGCTCCAGGCGGCGGAGGCGCTGCCGATCAATCTCGGCTTCGCCGGCAAAGGCAATTCGTCCACGCCCGCGGCGCTGCACGAGCAGGTGGCGGCGGGGGCCTGCGCGCTCAAGCTCCACGAGGACTGGGGCACGACGCCTGCGGCCATCGACTGCTGCCTGCGCGTGGCCGATCAGGCGGATGTTCAGGTGATGATCCACACCGACACGCTGAACGAGAGCGGCTTCGTCGAAAACACCATTAAGGCGTTCAAAGGCCGCACCATCCACGCCTATCACACAGAAGGTGCCGGCGGCGGACACGCGCCGGACATCATCAAGCTCTGCGCCCATGCCAAGGTGCTCCCCTCCTCCACCAACCCAACCCGGCCGTTCACCGTCAACACAATCGACGAGCATCTCGACATGCTCATGGTCTGCCATCACCTCGACAAGTCGATCCCCGAAGACGTCGCCTTCGCCGAGAGCCGGATCAGACGCGAGACCATCGCAGCCGAGGACATCCTCCACGATGTCGGCGCCTTTTCGATCATCGCATCCGACAGCCAGGCGATGGGCCGCGTCGGCGAGGTGATCATCCGCACCTGGCAAACCGCGCATAAGATGAAACTGCAGCGTGGGGCCCTGCCCGAGGAGGCTGGCGCCAACGACAATTTTCGCGCCCGACGCTATATCGCGAAATACACGATCAACCCGGCCATCGCGCACGGGATCGCCGCCTATGTGGGCTCGGTCGAGATCGGCAAACGCGCGGATCTCTGCCTTTGGGACCCAGCCTTCTTCGGCACCAAGCCCGAATTGGTCCTCATTGGCGGGGCGATCGCAGCGGCCTTGATGGGCGACCCGAACGCCTCGATCCCCACACCGCAGCCGGTGCATTACCGTCCGATGTTCGGCGCCTTCGGCCGATCGCTCGAGGCGTCCTCGGCCACCTTCGTCAGTCAGGCTGCCCATGCCGACAATGTCCGCGCTCAACTCGGGCTTGCCAAGGAGGTGCTGCCAGTTTCAGGGACGCGGCGGATCGGCAAAACGGATATGGTCCTTAACGACGCCTGCCCGGAGATCACGGTCGACCCGGAGACCTATGAGGTGCGGGCGAATGGCGAGTTGCTCACCTGCGCGCCGGCCGAGGAGTTGCCGATGGCGCAGCGCTATTTTCTCTTCTAGGGCGGTGGCGTCGCGCGGCTCAAAGCGGGACCAGACGCACCCTGACTGTTTCCCGCCCGAGATAACTGCGTGGATCGGCTCGGACCGAGAGCGGGAGACTGGCTGCGTCGATACGGCGGCGAATGCCGGTTACGATCTCGGCGCAGAAGCGGCGGCCGGCGCGATCGTGCCCGCCGATCAGACGGACGCGCAGCGCCGCCTCCCGTGCCTTAAGCGCGCGGATTTCCGTACGGATGGCATGCAACTCGTCCGCTGGGTGCGGCACGGCATAGTCGGACAAATCGCAGTCTGGCAAATCGGCGATGTGGGAAGACATGGCTGAGGGCTCCGGTGTTGATCTGCGGACAGATAACCACGAAGCGGTTAAGTGTTCGCTAATGTTCTTGTGTCAGGTCTGAAGGTGCAGGGGGCGAAGATGGTTAGGGCTGGCAAGATTGCCGCGACAGCGGAGGGCGCGGTGGACCGGGTCTCGCTACCCTATGCGGAACGGTGGCGTCGGCGCGGCTTGTTGCGAACCGAGGGCGGCGAGGAAATCCTCCTCGATCTCGCGGAGGCGGCGGAGCTGCGGGAGGGGCAAGCCCTGACGCTGGACGACGGGCGTCTGGTCGCCGTGCTTGCGGCGGCTGAACCACTGGCAGAGGTGCGCGGCCCCAATCTCGCGCGGCTTGCTTGGCATATCGGGAACCGTCACACCCCGTGCGAGATTGGGCTGGACAGGCTTTTGATCCAACGGGATCACGTGCTTGAGGCCATGCTCGTCGGGCTCGGGGCGGCGGTTCGGCATGTGACGGGCGCGTTCTGTCCGGAGGGGGGCGCCTATGGCCATGGCCGGACCCATGGTCATGCCCATGGGACGGACCCGATGGCAGACCCCGACGCGCATCTGAGGGGACGCTGAGATGGACCAGGCGGCCATCGCCAAGCTCGCGGCCTGGCTCTCGCCCGCCTATCCCGTGGGCGCTTTCGCCTATTCCCACGGCCTGGAATGGGCAATCGGCGCCGGCGAGATCGCGGATGCACCGACGCTTGAGGTGTGGATCGGCGATCTGATTGCGCATGGCGCGGGGCGTAGCGACGCAATCCTTTTAGCCCGCGCCCATGCGATGCCGTTGGACCAGGACCCGGCCGCGCTCGCTGCAGCGCTGCAGCCCTCTGCCGAGCGGCACGCGGAGACGATGAACCAGGGCGCGGCCTTTGCCGAAACCACGGCCGCCGCCTGGGGCCCGGCCCTGGCGCCCGCCCCCTATCCGGTCGCGATCGGACGGGCGTCAGCGGCCCATGGCATCCCGGTGCAGGCCGCAGCGGCGCTGTATCTCCAGGGGTTTGCGTCCAACCTGGTGTCGGTCGGGATCAGGCTGATCCCCATCGGCCAGACCGCCGGGCAGCAGGTGCTGGCCGCGCTCATGCCCCTGATCCAACAGGTCGCAGAGGAGGCGGTCGCGGCGCCCATCACGGGTCTCGGCGGCGCGGCGTTTCGGGCCGACATCGCCTCGATGCGCCATGAAACCCAACGAACGAGGCTGTTCCGCTCATGAAATCCCCACACGGGCCCCTCCGGGTCGGCATCGGCGGGCCGGTCGGCGCCGGCAAGACCACGCTGACCGAGCGCCTCTGCACCCGGCTGCGCGGGCGCTACTCGATGGCCGTTATCACCAACGACATCTACACCCGCGAGGATGCCGAGGCACTCATGCGGGCTCAGGCCCTGCCGGCAGACCGGGTGATGGGCGTGGAGACAGGCGGTTGCCCCCACACCGCGATACGAGAGGACGCGTCGATCAACCTACGCGCCGTGGCCGATCTGCGCGCCCGTCATCCGGATCTCGAGCTGGTGCTGATCGAGTCCGGCGGAGACAATCTGGCCGCCACGTTCAGCCCGGAGCTGGCGGATATCACTGTCTACGTCATTTCGGTAGCGATGGGGGAGGAGATCCCGCGCAAGGGCGGACCGGGGATCACCCGCTCGGACGTCCTGGTGATCAACAAGACCGACCTCGCACCGCATGTCGACGTGTCGCTTGAAGTGATGGCCCACGATGCGGCGCGGATGCGGGCCGGCCGGCCGACCGTGTTCGCCAACCTCAAATCGGGCGATGGCGCATCTGAAGTTTGCGCCCTCATCGAACGTCTCGGCGGGCTTTCCCCGGTCGCGTTGTGACGCAGGCGGGCCAAGCCGCCCGACGCCCCGATGTCATCTGCTCAGAGGTGCGGTTGGCTCAGAGGGTCTGAGCCAGATCACTCACCGCGGTGCCGTGCACGGTCTCGAGCCGGTTGCGCATCTTCTTGAGGGCTTGCGCCTCGAGCTGGCGGACACGCTCCTTGGAGAGCCGCAATTTGGTGCCAAGGCTCTCCAGCGTCTCCGGCTGGTCCGCCAGCTTACGCGCGGCGATGATCATCTTCTCCCGCTCGGTCAGCGCACAGAACGCATCGCGCAGCCAGGAGCGCGCAGTGTCGAGATCGCGTGCACGCGAGACGCTCTCATCTGCGCGCGGCCCGTCGTCCTCCAGCGTCTCGAACCATTCGCGCCCGTCCTCCCCCGATTGCTGGGCGTTCAACGAAAAGTCCGAGCCGGAGAGACGCGCCTCCATCATCTCGACATCGCGAAGCGGCACGCCGATCTCCGCGGCCACCTCGCGGCGGATCTCGTCAGAGGTCGGGATCTCGCCTTCGGCCGAGAGTTCGGCCTCCAGCCGGGCGCGCACGCGGCGCATGTTGAAAAACAGGGCTTTCTGGCTCGAGGTGGACCCGGTTCGCACCAGCGACCAGTTGCGCATGACGTAATCTTGGATCGAAGCTTTGATCCACCAGACCGCATAGGTCGAGAATCGTACGCCGCGGTCGGGATCAAACTTCGATGCGGCCTTCATCAGGCCAACCCCGGCTTCTTGCGTGAGGTCTGACATCGGCGCGCCATAGCGGCGGTACTTCGCCGCCATTGAGATTGCGAGCCGCATATACGCGTTGACAAGGCGATGGAGCGACTGCTCGCAGCTGTCGTCACGCCAGGCACGCGCCAGCTTGAGCTCCGTTTCGGCGTCAAGAAGTTCGGCGGCCATAGCGGCCCGAGCGACCGATCCCTCGCCGCTGTGAATCGTAGTTGACATGCCCATTGTCCTCTTCAACTTGACACCGCCTCCTTAAAGTGCGGAATTGCTAAAGATACGGTGCGCCTGTCGGACTGGATCACTCCTTTGCGGGAGAAAACTCCACGCCGGTCAGGTAAAGCCCGTCCGGCGGGGCGACCGGTCCGCAAGCAGCCCGCTCCCGCGCCAACAGCGCCTCACGGACCCGTTCGGGGCTCCAGCGCCCCGCGCCGACGCGTTCGAGGGTTCCGACAAGGCTGCGGACTTGGTTGTGCAGGAAGCTGCGCGCGCCGAAATGGAGGCGGATTTCCGCAGCTTCCGCGGCGATCACGATTTCGTGCAGCGTCTTCACGGGCGAGAGGGCCTGGCATTGCGCGGCCCGAAAGGTGGTGAAGTCGTGCTGCCCCACGAGATGGACCGCGGCCGCCCGCATGGCATCGCGGTCGAGCGGCCCCGAGACACGCCAGGCCCGGCCCCGATCAAGCGTCAGCGGGGCCCGACGGCATATGATCCGGTAGGTGTAGCGCCGGAAGACCGCATCGAAGCGGGCATGAAAGTCGTCCGCGACCAGTTCTGCAGCAAGTATTGCCACGGGCTGGGGCTTGAGATGCCAGTTAAGCGCCTCGGCCAAGCGGAACGGGTCCCAGTCCCGGGCGAGATCCACATGGGCGACCTGGCCCGTCGCATGAACCCCCGCATCGGTGCGCCCTGCCCCTTGCACCGTGTGCGGTCCAGGCTCGAGCGCGCCTAGGGCGGCCTCGATGGCGCCCTGAACCGTGGGCAGGTCGTCCTGGCGCTGCCAGCCGGCGAAGGGGCTGCCGTCATATTCGATGGTGAGCTTGATCCGCGGCATGGGCGCCCCCTGCCCGAGCCGCCGCCTGAGGGCAAGAGGCGCGGGGCAAGAGACTAGAAGCTCGCGGGGTCAGCCCCCGGACGCGGCCGGACTGGGACGCTCCGACGGCCGCCACTTATTGAGAACGCCGAGGACGATGTTGCGGGCCTTGGGCGCCGGGCGGGCGGCGAATGGCAGCGGGCGGCAAACTTCTATGGCGGCCGTGCCCACCCGAGCCGTGAGCGCCGCGTTGACCGCTGCCTCGCCGAAACGCCGCGATATCTGGCCAAGCAGCCCGCCACCGACCAGCGGCCCCAGCAGATCGTCGGTCACCGAGATCGCTCCCGTCGCCGCGAGATGCTGGGCCACCGCACGCAGCAGCCGCCAGGACCCGAGCCAGCCAGCGCGCCCGCCATAGATCTCGGCGATGCTCCGGATCATCCGGATGTTCTCGGCGAGCACCACGAGCAAATCGATCGCCGGCATCGGCAGAAGGGCCGTGACGCCCGCAACTCGGGAGGCGGCGCGAGACGCGGCGCGCTCGGCCTGGATGTCAAGCGACGGCATCAACCTGCGCTCGGCCATGGCAACGATGTCGGGCCCATCGGACATCTCCGCCGCGCGGGCGACCATGTCTGCCGCCGCAAGCTCGGGGCGGCTGTGGTAAAGCGCGGCAAGGTCCGCGGCGAGCTTCCGGCCAGGGATCGGGCTCTCGGTGGCGCGCGCGGTTGCGGCAAGACGCTGAAGGCCCTCGACCCGCCCCAGGCGGGCGAGTGCGGCCAACTCCCGCAAGACGAGCGCCAACAAGCCCACGGCAAGCGCCACGAGAAACGCCGTGCCGAGCCAACCGAGCCACGGCGCCAGGGCGAAGAGATCGGCCACGAAACCCCCGAGCCACAGCCCGACCCCGAGGATGACAAGCCCACCGACCCCGCTCCAGATCAACCGCCCGATCCAGCTCGTCCCGGTGCCGCGCGCGGCCTGGCGCAACATCCGCTCCGCGGAGGCGCCGGTCGCGGACGCCGGCTCGGCAAGGTCGGGCACGGGCGGCGCATCGGCCGGGGAGACGCCTTGGGGATCCGCGCCCGGGGTCTCTTCCGGGTCGAGAATGACGGGACGGTTCGGGCGGTGCGGTCGGTCGCTCATCGGCGGTCACTCCAGCCGGTCGCTCAAGAGGAAATCGAGGAGCTTATCCAGGCGGATATGCGGCGGACCGTCCTCGCCCCGTCCGCCCCAGCCGGGCGGCGCGAACGGGATCTGGGCGAAGGCGGCATCGGGCCAGTCGGCCGCGGCGGTGCCGGGATCGGCTGCGGCGGCGAGCAGCGGGCGCGGATCGTCCGGCAGAGCGCCCGCGTGGACGGCGATCTCTCGGCGGGTGTCTGCGCGCACGCCCCGAACCATGGACAGCCGGCCCTCACGCCGGGTGATTTCCTGCTCCACGGTGGCACGAATGGCAGCGATCGCCATGACCCGCAGTTCCGCACCTTTAAAGGTCGCCCGCGCCGCCGCTGTGCTGACCATCGCCTCGACAAGACGGGTAAGCCGGGGATGCTCGATGTGATGGAGATGATCGGCCTTCGACGCCGCAATAACCAACCGGTCAATCCGCCTGGCACCCACGAGACGCTCGAGCCATCCCGGACGGCCATGGCGGAAGGCGGCGAGCGTGCCCTCAAGCCCGGCAATAAGGTCGCCGAGCGCGCGAGGTCCGCGGGCAAGCGCGGCGAGCGCGTCGATCAGCACCACCTGCCGATCGAGTTTTGCGAAACAGTCTTTGAAAAACGGCTTGGCCACATGGCGTTTATATGCCTCGAAGCGTGTCCGCATCTGCGCATAGAGCCCGCCGGGCGGGATCTTAGAGGGGCGCGGCAACGGGGCGAAGGTGAGCGCCGGCGAGCCAGCGAGTTCCCCCGGCATCAGGAACCGGCCCGGCGAGAGGGCGGCGAGCCCAGCTTTTCGACAGGCGCCCAAATAGGCGGCATAGGCCTGAGCCAAGGCCTCGGCGGCAGGCTCCTCATGGGGAGCGGCCGGATCGGCCGCGGCCAGCGCCCGCCACCAATCGGCCGCGTAATCGCGGCGCGCCGGGCTCTGCGCTGCCGCGAGTGCGCCCGTAGCCCACGTCTCGTAGCTTTGCTCGATCAGCTCCAGATCGAGCAGCCATTCGCCGGGATAATCGACGATGTCTAGATGCAAGACGGGCGGCCCGCCGATGCCGCCAAGCAGGCCCGTGTCCCGGTGCCGGATCGACAAGCGGAGTTGGCTAACGGAACGGGTTGAGGCCGGCCAAGCGCGGGGGTGGCCGGTGAGAGCTGCGACATGGCGCTCATAGGCAAAGCGGGGAACGGCCGGATCCGGCTGCGCGCCGAGGAGAACACCCAGAATGCGTCCCTCCGCGGCAGGCGTGAAGCCCTGCAGGCGCCCCCGTTTGAGAAGGCTTGCGATGAGGGCGGTGATGAAGACCGTCTTGCCCGCGCCGGAGAGCCCGGTCACCCCCAGTCGCAGCGTCGGCTCAAACCAGGCTCCCGCCTGCCGGGCAGCGCTGTCCACCCGGTCGAGCAGGCGGTCCGTGACATCGCCCACACGCATGCGCCGCTCACGATCCCAGACGCGGGTCCAGCCCAGCAAGCGTCTCGCCGAGCAGCGCAAGCTCCGTCGGCTCTGAGAAGCGGTGGCCCGCGCCTTTGACAAGGGTGAGCTGGATATCCGTCGCGTCGAGATGATCGAGCAGGCGAAGCGCCACCGACTGCGGCACATCCGCATCGGCGGTACCGTGCAGCAACCGAACAGGGCCAGGCAGCGCGAGCGGGTCCCGCAAGACGCAAGCCCGCTTTCCATCTTCGATCAGCGCGCAGGTGATCGGCGTCGGCGCCTCGTCATAGGCCGAAGGCAGCTCGATCCGCCCGACCTCCATCAAGGCCGCGCGCTGCGTCGCGGAGAGCGCGGGCCAGATCAAGTCCTCGGTGAAATCTGGAGCTGCGGCGATGCCAACGAAGGCCGCGACCCGCTCTGGCAGCTTTCGCGCCAGCAGAAGCGCGATCCAGCCGCCCATCGACGAGCCGACGAGGACCTGGGGCCCCGTTGTCAGCGCGGCGACCGCTTCCTCGGCATCGCCTGCCCAGGACGAGATCGTGCCGTCCTCGAACGCCCCATCGCTCGCCCCATGCCCCGTGTAGTCGAAGCGCAGGAAGGCCCGGCCGCGCGCACGGCACCAATCCTCCAGGAACAGGGCCTTGCTGCCGCTCATGTCGGATCGAAAGCCGCCGAGAAAAACGACACCTGGGAGCATTGCCCCATCGCCACGCGCGTCGAGCCTGTGATAGGCAAGGGCGCCCCATGGGGGGCGGGGGAGGCGTTCCGGGAATTTCATGGCTGCGGCGTCCTTTGCGTCGGGCCGTTTAACTCGGGACCATAGCCGGTTGGGAATGGCGCAGAAAGGCCATAGCGCGCTCACGGTGCTGCAGATCGTGCCACGCCTGAACACGGGCGGGGTCGAGCGCGGGACCCTTGAGATGGTCGAGGCGGTCGTGGCGGCCGGCGGACGCGCACTGGTGGCTTCCGGTGGCGGTCAGCTCGCGTCGCGCATCCTCCGCGCCGGCGGTGAGGTGTTCGAGATGAACCTCGCCACCAAGAACCCGTTCAACATCTGGCAGAATGCGGGTCTGCTGGCGCGGCTGGTCCGAGAGGAAGCGGTCGATCTGGTGCATGCCAGGTCACGCGCGCCGGCTTGGAGCGCCTATTGGGCGACGCGGCGCACCGGCACCCCCTTCGTCACCACCTATCACGGCGTCTACAACGAAGATCTGCCGCTCAAGCGCCGGTACAATTCCGTGATGGCGAAGGGCCGGCCGGTGATCGCCGTGTCTGACTTCGTCGCGGCCTTGATCGCGGAGCGCCACGAGGTGCCCGACGCCTGGATCCGCGTGATCCCGCGGGGCGCCGACATCACGGTCTTCTCCGAGGAGGCCGTCAGCGCTCAGCGCACGGTGGCCTTGGCCGAGCGTTGGGGCATCCTCGACGATCCGCGGCCCGTGGTGATGCTCGCGGGGCGGTTGAGCCGCTGGAAGGGCCATGAGGGGCTGATCGACGCCGCGGCCATTCTGCGGGCCCGCCGGGGCGCCGACTTCATCATCCTGATCGTCGGTGATGGGGGGGAGCCAGCCTATCTTCGGGCGCTCGACAGCCGGATCCGCGGCCACGGACTAGAGCAGCAGGTTTGGCTAACCGGCGGCTGCTCAGACATGGCCGCCGCGTACAAGTTGGCGAGTGTGGTGGTCTCGGCCTCGACCGAGCCGGAGGCGTTCGGCCGGGTGGTCGTGGAGGCGCAGGCGATGGGCAGGCCTGTCATCGCGACGGATCACGGCGGGGCGCGCGAGACGGTACGCCATGGCGAAACGGGTTGGCTGTATCCTCCGGGCGATGTGGCGCAGCTCGCGGAAACGCTGGATGCCGTGCTCAATCGCGACCCATCGGATCGCGCCCATATGGGGCTCGCCGCGCGGGCGCATGTCCATGCGCGCTACACCATCGCCGCAATGCAGCGGGCGACCATCTCGGTTTATGAGGAAGCCGCCGGGCGCACCTTCGGCATGTCCCTATAGGCGGCGTGAGTCCGCCCCTTCGTCCCACTGAAGGGCCTGCCCGCGCGAGAACCAGAGACCTGTGGCCGCGACCGGTCATGGGGTATCGCGAAGCCCGGCACCCGACCCGATAGGCCCGATTGGCATAGGCTCCGGCCAAACACCGACGATGGACGCAGCCTTGGGGATCGTCACCGCAATGACAATCGGTCCGACCCGCTTGAGCGCCGTGAGCGGCACGATGTTTTAAGGGCGCCCCCGGCTTGTGACGTTGCCGCAGATCTCTGGCCGCGCACACCCGGCTAAGGTCGAAAGACGCGCAATCTCCATGCCCTGGCTCATGACCTGCGCGATCGCCGCCCGCCTTGACACCGGCGCGCCGGCAGGTCAGGCGAAGCCCATGTCGGATCCCGCGGCCCCTGTCGAACTCCTGCTGCACATCCCGAAATGCGGGGGCAGCAGCCTCGTCAGCCATCTTTACCACAATCTGCCGCGCGGGGCCTATTGGGCGCCGGGCAAGCGCAGCCGCAGCCTGCCGCTGGAGTTCTTCGGGCGCAAATACGATCCCCGCCCGCCAGGTCCGCTCACGGGCATCCGCGCCGTCACGGGGCATTATCTCGGACGCTCGATCGAAGCGCGGTTCGGTGCGCGCCAGCTCTTCCGCTCGGTCCTGCTGCGCGAGCCCCAGGGCCTCGTGCTCTCCTGGTACAACTACCGGCAGATGCGGTACCGGTCGCTTGGTCAGGCAGGGTATCCGTTCGCCCTCCACCTTGCGAGCCAGCCGCCCGACCCGTTGGCGCATTTCGTTCTTGCCAACTGGTTGGAGATCCCATGGCTGCGGCTCGCGGCGATGAGCCCGGTTGAGAAGCTTGCGCGGCTGGAGACGGCCTTCGAGGGCTTCGACTTCGTGGGCGATGTTTCCGACACAGACCGGCTGCTGGCCGCGGTCTCCGGCCGTCTCGGGCTTCCGGCGACGGCCGCGCGGGTGAACACCGAGGCCGCCTGGGCAAACGAGACCGGCTGGCGCCCGCTTCGCCGCGACGCGCTGTCCCCCGAGGACCGCGACCTCCTTGACCGACGAACGCGTCTCGACACGGCCTTCTGGCGCCGCGTGGCCCTGGGCGCGCATTCCCCGCTGTCGGCCGGCGAGGTGGCGCCGTTCCTCGCCTCGGAGCTCCGCCGGCCGCTGGCAGAACTGCGCCGCAAAGCGCTCCGCGGTCGGGCAACGAGGCGGCGCAGCAATCTTGACACCCCGAAGGAGGCTCCGGAAGGTGCCGCGCAACCCAGCCCTAGGAACGGAACGGACCCATGAGCGAGACGATCACGATCACCCTCCCCGACGGTGCCAAGCGGGACTATGCGGCCGGCACGACCGCGGGCGATGTGGCCGCCGATATCTCGAAATCGCTCGCCAAAGCCGCCATCGCCGCGCGCATCGACGGCCGCCTCGCGGACCTCTCAGAGCCGATCGCCCGGGATGCCGGCCTTGCCCTGATCACCGCGAAGGACCCGGATGAGGCTGTCGATGAGCTCATCCGCCACGACTGCGCCCATATCATGGCGCGCGCCGTTCAGGAGATCTGGCCGGAGACCAAGGTCACCATCGGCCCGGTGATCGAGAACGGCTGGTACTACGACTTCGACCGCGCGGAGCCTTTCACCGAGGAGGACTTCGCCGAGATCGAGAAGCGCATGCGCCAAATCATCGAGAAGCGCGATCCGGTGACCACCGAGGTGTGGGAGCGCGAGCGGGCGATCCGCTACTACGCCGCCAATAACGAGCCGTATAAGGTCGAGCTGGTGGAGGCGATCCCCGAGGGCGAGCCGGTGCGGATGTATTGGCACGGGCATTGGCAGGATCTCTGCCGCGGCCCCCATCTCGCCCATACCGGCCAGGTGCCGCCCGATGCGTTCAAGCTGATGTCCGTCGCCGGGGCCTATTGGCGGGGCGATAGCCGCAACAAGATGCTCCAGCGGATCTACGGCGTCGCCTTCCGCAACAAGAAGCTGCTCGATGCCCATCTGCACATGCTCGAGGAGGCGGCCAAGCGCGACCACCGCCGGATCGGCCGCGAGATGAGCCTCTTCCATCTCCAGGAGGAGGCGCCGGGGATGGTGTTCTGGCATCCGAACGGCTGGACGATCTACCGCGCGGTCGAGGATTACATGCGCCGCCGGCTCGACGCTGCCGGCTATCGCGAGATCAAGACCCCCCAGGACGTCGACCGCAAGCTGTGGGAGGCCTCGGGCCACTGGGACAAATACCGCGACAACATGTTCATCACCGAGGTGGACGAGGAACACGCCCAGGAGAAGCGCATCAACGCGCTCAAGCCGATGAACTGCCCCTGCCATGTGCAGATCTACAACCACGGCCTGAAGTCCTACCGCGACCTGCCCTTGCGCCTCGCCGAGTTCGGCTCGTGCCACCGCTATGAGAGCTCCGGCTCGATGCACGGACTGATGCGGGTGCGTGGCTTCACCCAGGACGACGCGCACATCTTTTGCACCGAAGACCAGATCGAGAGCGAGACGGCGAAGTTCATCGATCTGCTCGGCTCGGTCTACGAGCATATGGGCTTCGAGCGCTTCGACATTAAGCTCTCGACCCGGCCGGAGCAGCGCGTCGGCTCCGACGAGGTGTGGGACAAAGCCGAAGCTGCACTCGAGGCGGCCGTCAGGAAGATCACCAACGACTACGAGGTCGACCCGGGCGAGGGCGCCTTCTACGGGCCGAAGCTCGACTTCAAGCTGACCGACGCGATCGGGCGGGAGTGGCAGTGCGGCACTTTCCAGGCGGATTTCAACCTGCCCGAGCGGCTCGGGGCCGAATATGTCGACGCCGACGGGCAGAAGAAGCGCCCGGTGATGATGCACCGGGCGATCCTGGGCAGCTTCGAGCGTTTCCTCGGGATCCTCATCGAGAACTGCGCCGGGCGCTTCCCGCTCTGGCTGGCCCCGCGCCAGGTGGTGGTGGCGACCATCGTCTCCGATGCAGACGACTACGCTCAGAACGTGGTGGCCGCACTCCGGACCCAGGGCATCCGCGCCGAAACCGACACCCGCAACGAGAAGATCAACTACAAGGTCCGCGAGCACTCGACGCAGCACGTGCCCTTCATCCTCGCGGTGGGCCGCAAGGAGGTCGATGAGCACACCGTCTCGGTCCGACGTCTGGGCGAACAGGGGCAAACGGTCATGCGCCTCGACGAGGCCCTCCACCGGATCACCGACGAGGCGATGCCGCCCGATCTGGCGGCGGTGCGCAGCCATGCGATGAAGTGATCGGACCATCGGCCCGGCCCGGCCCGGCCCGGCTCAGGGAAGCCCCCGCGATCCAAGCCGCGCGGCATATGCTCCAGGGATCCATTGCGCAGTTCAGGAACGGTTTGTGACCAGGAAGCAGCGGCACATCACCTATGTCGATTGCCCGATCGAAGCGGCGCTCGACTTGATCGCCGGCAGGTGGAAGGGCTCAATCGTCTTCCGGCTCTCGGAGGCGCCGCGGCGCTTCAGCGCGCGGCGCCGGTTTTTCCCCAAGATCAGCCCGCAGATGCCCGTCAACCAGCTGCGCGAGCTGGAAGCGGACGTGCTGGACCTGCGTACGGGTTATACCGGGGTCTCGCCCAGGGTGGATTACCGGCTAACGGCGAAAGGCGGGACCCTCTTGCCGAGCCGCATCGCGTTGTGCGACTCGCCCAACTCGCAGGTCCGGGGCTTGGCCCCCACCGAGGCGGACAGCGAGAGGCCCCCGGAGAGGCCCCCGGAGAGGCCCCCGTCGTGACAGGTCTGGATCGCTTGAACGCGCCGCTGTCGCGCCACGGGCTCGGGATCGTTGGCGCCTTTCACCCAGGCGCTGAGGACGGCGCGCCGGAGGGCTGCCGCACGCTCGCTCTCATCGGCGCGAACGGACCGCGGATGTGGGATGTCTTTGCCGCAAGCCCGGAGGCGACCGACGGGGAGGCCGACCCGCTCGACCGGTGGAGCACACGGGTGATCGGCGCCATCGCGGCCGCCGAGGGGGCTGAGGCGCTCTTCCCGTTCGGCGGACCGCCGCATCAGCCCTTTCTGCGCTGGGCGGCACAGGGGGAGGGTTGTCGCCCCTCGCCGGTTGGGCTGCCGGTCTCGCCGCAGCGCGGGCTTTGGGCATCTTATCGGGGGGCGTTGGCCTATTCGGCGCGGCTGCCGCTCGCGCCCCCCACCGGCCGCACCCCCTGCGCGCCCTGCGCTGCGCCCTGCCGCAGCGCCTGCCCTGTGGGGGCTTTGACACCGACAGGCTACGATGTCGCCGCCTGTGCCGCCCATCTCGCGCGGCCCGAGGGGGCCGCCTGTCGACACGGGTGCTTGGTCCGGGCCGCCTGCCCCATCGGCACCCCCCCGCCGGAGGCCCAGCGCGCCTTTCACATGGCCGCTTTCGCCGCCGGGCAACGATCCTGAGCGACACGCGCCCGTTTCCCGGTTGACCCAAGGGTCGAAGTGGCTGTCATTGTTTTGACATGAAAAAGGTGATTCTGGTGCGCCACGGCAAATCCAGCTGGGCCGATCCGGATTTGGACGATCATGACCGCCCGCTGAACCCCCGCGGCCGGCGGGCCGCTCCAGCAATCGCCCGTT
The DNA here is from genome assembly GCA_050331335.1 of Pikeienuella sp. Taxonomy (GTDB): domain Bacteria; phylum Pseudomonadota; class Alphaproteobacteria; order Rhodobacterales; family Rhodobacteraceae; genus Thermohalobaculum. Next base: position 5,969 of record JBHJGY010000075.1, on the reverse strand, counting down.
GGCTAGACCTCCGCGGGCATCGGCCGAACCTGGTGCTCTGTTCCTCTTCCCTAAGAACGCGGCAAACCTTCGATGGCATGGCCGCCGCCACACCGACACTGCCCGAACCCCGGATCGAACCCGGCTTGTACCACGCAGCACCCGATCAGATCCGCGCCAGGCTCGCTGATCTGGCCGATGCGGTCGATGCCGTCATGGTGATCGGACACAATCCCGGGCTGTCAGCGCTCACACGCCAGATATCAAACGGACGCGTTCGCCCGCGTTGCGCCCGAGCCTTCGAGCATTTTCCAACAGCCGCAGCTGCGGTTTTCGTGTTTCACACAGATGCTTGGGCCGAAGTTACGGAACGTACCGCCGAGTTTGTGGATTTCGCCCTTCCCCGCGAGCTCGAGCACGGATAGCGGCTGCTCTAAGCCCGCCAGGATGAACTGAGATATCTCCGTTCAGTGGCCGAGGATCTGGCTTAGGAACAGCTTGGTCCGATCGGACTGCGGATTGTTGAAGAACGCTTCCGGTTCGTTCTGCTCCACGATCTGGCCCTGATCCATGAAAATCACCCGGTTGGCGACCTGCCGGGCAAAGCCCATCTCGTGCGTCACGCAGATCATGGTCATGCCCTCTTCGGCCAAGGAGATCATGGTGTCCAACACCTCCTTGATCATTTCCGGATCGAGCGCCGAGGTCGGCTCGTCGAACAGCATGATCCGCGGGTTCATGCACAGCGAGCGCGCGATGGCCACGCGCTGCTGCTGACCGCCAGAGAGCTGACCAGGGTATTTCTGCGCCTGCTCCGGGATCTTGACCCGCTCGAGGAAATGCATCGCGGTCTCCTCGGCCTGCTTTTTCGGCGTCTTGCGCACCCAGATCGGCGCCAGCGTGCAATTCTCGAGGATCGTGAGATGCGGGAAGAGGTTAAAATGCTGGAATACCATGCCGACTTCGGCGCGGACCTTGTCGATATTCTTAAGGTCGTTGTTCAACTCGATGCCATCGACGACGATCTGGCCTTCCTGATGTTCTTCCAGGTGATTGATACAGCGGATGAGCGTGGATTTCCCGGAGCCGGACGGACCGCAGATCACGATCCGCTCGCCCTTGTAAACGGTCAGATCAATGTTGCGCAGAACGTGGAACTGACCGAACCACTTGTTCATCGTGTTGATTTGGATCGCGACCTCATTGGACACCTTCATGCGGGAACGGTCGGCCTGAAGCTCGGTGTCCGTCGCAGTCCGGGCGGCGGCTGGGTCGATCTGGACGTCGGTCATTGCGGTCTCCCTGTCGCCGATCAGTGGCGGTCCGTTTTGAGCTTACGCTCGAGATACATCGAGTAGCGCGACATCCCGAAGCAGCAGAAGAAGAACAACACCGCCACGAAGATGTAGACTTCGGCGTAGATCCCCTGCCACCGGCTGTCGGCCAAAATCGGCTGGATGATGCCGAGCGGGTCGAACAAGCCGATAATTGAGACGAGCGTGGTGTCTTTGAACAAGCCGATGAAGATATTGACGATCGAGGGGATCGCGATCTTCAGTGCCTGGGGTAGAATAATCAGTCGCATCGACTGCCAATAGGTGAGCCCCATCGCATCAGCCGCTTCGTATTGACCCTTGGGAAGTGCCGCGAGCCCGCCGCGCACGGCCTCGGCGATATACGCAGCCGAGAACAGGGTCGCGAGGATCAGCACGCGCAGGATGATGTCGAAGGCCGTGCCCGGCGGCAGGAAGTAGTTCAGCAAAGTCGACGCGACGAACAAGAGGGTGATCAGCGGGACACCCCGGATGGTCTCGATGATCACCACTGAAACCATGCGGATGAAGATTAGCCCCGATTGCCGCCCGAGCGCCAAGAGGATCCCGATCGGAAGGGAGGCGGAAATCGCGGTCACCCCGATAACGAGCGTCAGGAGGAAGCCACCGAGAACCGAACTCTCCACCGGCTCGAACCCCAGGCGACCAAGGTCCTTGTAGACGCTCCAAAGTCGGGTCTCTTCAGCGATGACCTGGCCCTCGAGCGTCTGGTAGGCCGCCACGCGCTCGCGGGCGTCCGGGGTCATTTCCTGAATGATGCGCGCTTCGTCTGCGGCCGAGGCGGCATCGAGCGCCGCGGCAAGAGCCCCGATGGTCTGCGGGTCGCCTATGAGGTCACCCACATAGCGGCCTATGGCATCGGCTCGGCGAACGCCGTCGCTGATCTCGGCCCCCTCGGGTCGCGGCTCGACCGGCTCGGCGCCAAGACGCGACAACTGCCGCTCCAGGCTGGAGAGCTCGGCGCGCTGTTCATCGAGGCTCAGGAGGTTGTCCCGCTCCGCCCGGGCCGAGGCTTGCGCCTGTTGATCGAGGGCAGGGTCGGTCGCCATCGCGTTGAGCTCGGCCACGCGATCCGGGATCCGGTTGTCGGCAACGCCGCGGGTCAGCGCTTCGTCGGCCGCCGCAACTCCGAAGAGGAACCACAAGATGAGGGCCAGCACCCCGCCGATCTTGGCCAAAGCGCCACCGACCTCTTCGCCGAACGGATCTTGGAGGACCGACTCAAGAACGCGCCAAGCCAGATAAGCGACGATCGGCCCCGCGAGGACCAGGAGCGGCCCGAAGACGGACCCGCCCCAGATGAGGAAATAGGCAACCGCGGGGTAGGTCACGGTGAGGATCAGCAGCGTCCGCCGAAACGGCAGGGAGGCGAACAACACCGGCGCCATCGCGACGAAGAGCAGGGCGAACGCCAAGGTGGGCCGCCATCTCAGATCGACCGGATAGCGGCCATACATGAATTGCCCGATGCGCTCGTTGATGATCGCCCAGCAGGCGCCCCGCTCGCCGGCACCGAACGCGGTGTCCATGATCTGGCGGCACTCGTCGAGGGAATTGGCGTTCCAAACCGATTGCGCCACCGCCCATTGCCACAGCCCAGGCAATACCGAGACCAGGAAGGCGATGGAGAGGAGCGTGAGCGCGGTGTTGAGCAGGTCGGGGAAGAGATTCTCCCGGATCCAGAGCAGCGGCCCGCTGCTTCCCGGCGGCGGCGGCGCGGGCGGGATCTGGCGCCGCGCAACGAAGGCGACATCGGTTTTCGGCGTTGCGACCGCGCTTCCAAGGCCCGTGCCGAGATCGCTGGGGGTATCGGACATCTCAGCGCTCCTTGAGTTTGACGCGTTCGTTAAAGACGTTGATCACGCCCGAGATGGTAAGGGAGATCGTCAGGTAGAACGCCATCAAGAGCAGGATGCACTCCATCTCGCGACCCGTTTGGTTGAGGGTGATGCCCCCCAGCGTGCCGGTGACGTCCATGTAACCGACCGCGATGGCCAGGGAACTGTTCTTGGTGAGATTGAGGTACTGCGAGATCTGCGGCGGGATGATGACCCTGAGCGCCTGCGGCAGGATCACGAGGCTCATGATCCGGTTCGGGCGCAGGCCAAGCGCCCCTGCCGCTTCGGTCTGACCCTTGGGGATCGCAAGGATGCCGCCGCGCACGATCTCAGCGATAAAGGCGCCCGTGTAGATCGAGAGCGCGAGCCAGAGCGCCACCAGCGAATTCCTGGCATGGATCGCGGCATCCTCCCCGGCGACGAAGTTAAAGCCCCGCAACTCTGGAAAGATCCAGGACATCGGCTGGCCCAGCAAATAATAAACCGTGATGCCGGGCACGAAGAGTATTGCGGTTCTCACCGAGGTTACGGGAGCGCGGAACAACAGGGCGGCGAGGATCAGGCCGGTCAGCGTCGCGCCGCCGGCGTTAATCATGGTCGCGGTGTCGCTGGCGGAGAGCCTGGCGAGGAAGCCGTCGGGCCCGTCGGCGAGGAGGGCCGTCGGCATGAACAGCAACGCCGTCGCCAATCCCGCGACCGGGGCGAAGAGCATGCCCAGCAGCACGAACAGCCCCGGCATCTCCGTGCCCATGGCGTTCTGGTAAGCTCGCCTACCCCAGTTGAACAGGAAAAATCCGACGATCGATGCCAGCACGGCGAGTCCCACCATTCCCATGCCATCCTCGAAAACCGGCCGTGGGAGGAAGAAGCCGCGGTTGGTCGCCGCGATCATGTCGAACCACAGCGTCGCGCGCTCCGGCTCCGCCACGTTCTCGCGGAACTCGCGGGGCTGCGGCAGCACCTCGATCAAAATCGCATAGGTCAGCAGAATTTGCAGCAGCAGCGGCACGTTGCGAACAACTTCGATGTAGACGGTCATCAGGCTGGACACGACCCAGTTCTTCGACAGCCTGAGGACGCCCGCGATCACCCCGATCAGGGTCGCAGCGATACAGCCCAGAAAGGAGACCAGCAGCGTGTTGAGCATGCCGACGAGCGCCGCGCGCCCATGTGAGTCCGTGCTCTCATAGGTGACGAGGCGTTGGTTGATGTCGTAATTCGCCTCCGAGAACAGGAAGGAGAAATTGAGATCCTTTCCCAGTCGCTCTAGGTTGGAGAACATGTTTGAAATCAGCCAGCCGACGGCCAGCATTAGCAACATGAAGGCGACAATCTGGATAAACAGCGATCGATAGCGCGCATCGGTCCACAGCATGTCGAGGCGGAATGTCTCGCGCGGGGCCGGAGCTTCACTGAAGCGGGGGTCGGCCTGATGCGTGCTCGCCGTCATCGCTCACCTATTCGATTACTTTTTTTGGGAGGCCGGAGGGGCTGCTGCCCACTCCAGCGACAGTAGGAAGGGGCGGCCACCTCGGTCGGAGGACCGGCCGCGCCCCAGGGATGCGATCAGCGGAACGGCGGAGCGTACTGCAGGCCGCCTTCGGTGTAGAGCGCATTCAGGCCGCGGGAGATGCCGAGCGGCTCGAGGTGGTTGGTGAAGAGCTCGCCATAGTTGCCGCCAGCTTTGATGGCGTGGACGGCCCAATCAGCCGGCAGGCCGAGCATTTCGCCCATAGCGCCTTCGACGCCGAGCATGCGGGCGACGTCCGGGTTGGGCGGGTTTGCGACCATCTCGTCGACATTGGCCGCGGTGACCCCAAACTCCTCGGCGGTCAGCAGCGCGAAGAAGGCCCACTTGACGACATCGCCCCACTTCTCGTCGCCCTCACGGACGAGCGGGCCGAGCGGCTCTTTCGAGATGATCTCCGGCAGCAGAACGTGCTCGTCCGGGTTCTCGAAGGTCGCCTTGGTGGCGGCGAGACCCGACGCGTCGGTGGTGTACACGTCGCAAGCGCCGGCCAGGTAGTTCTGCTGCGCCTCGGCGTTGGTTTCGATCGGCAGCGGCTCGTAGCTCATTTCGTTGACGCGGAAGAAGTCCGCGAGGTTGAGCTCGGTGGTCGTGCCGGTCTGGATGCAGACGGTGGCGCCGTCGAGCTCCATCGCCGAGGACACGCCGAGCGAGGCCGGAACCATGAAGCCCTGGCCGTCGTAGTAGTTCACGCCCAGGAAGTCGAAGCCGAGATCGACGTCGCGCGCCAGCGTCCAGGTGGTGTTGCGGGCGAGCATGTCGATCTCGCCCGAAGCGAGCGCGGTGAAGCGGGTTTTGCCGGTGGTCGGCGTGAATTTCACGGCCTGGGGATCGCCGAAGATCGCGGCAGCAACGGCGCGGCACATGCCGACATCGAAGCCATCCCAGTTACCGGCGTCATCGGTGAAGGCGAAGCCGGCGAGGCCGGTCGAGACGCCGCACTTCAGCGAGCCGGCGGCCTTGACGTCGTCGAGGGTGGCGGCACCGGCCGTGCCGGCCACGAGGCCAGCGGCGCCGAGAGCGCCGAGAAGGACCGTATTCTTCATGATTTACCTCTTCCTGTCATGCTTCCCGCCGCGGACCGGCAGGGGCTGCCCCCGGTTCATCGCCGGGCGCATCACGCCGGCAATTGTGTGGCCGACCCCGCTTGGCCCCGTCAACCCGCTATGAGGAAAGTCTGCCTACATTCGGGGCAGACGGTCGCGCCTCGCCCGCCAACGTGCCGGCCGCGCCGAATTCTCGGGCAAAACGGGCGGCCCTGCAACAGATCGGCGCCACCCGCCCGTCCGC
>JBHJGY010000074.1:0-55263 GCA_050331335.1 Pikeienuella sp. | reverse complement strand
CCCAGGCGGCGAGCACCAGGGCATTGGCGTGGCCCGCCAGCGGCGGCCCGAAGTCGAAGACGAGATCGGCGTCGGGATCGAAGCTCAGCCGCCCCATCCCCGCCACCTGAACCACGCGCTCGGCAGCGATGCGAGCGAGCGCAGCCTCCGCCGCTGCCGGCTCCAGCGTGGCCGGGTCGAAACCCGCAAGACCCAAGACCACCGCCCGGTCGGTCGCATGGCCCTTGCCGGTAAAGGCGAGGCTTCCGTGCAACCGGCAACCGAGCCGTGCTGGCGCCCCGGCCCCGGGGATGCGTTCGCCCTCGCGCAGCAGGTGTAGGAACCTGGCGGCGGCGACCATCGGGCCCATGGTGTGCGAGCTTGACGGGCCGATGCCGATCTTGAAGATGTCGAAGAGGCTCAGAAACATAATCCCTCCAGCGCGAGCGGCCTCCATGATCTCGCACAGGTAAGGCGGGGGACGACGGATGGGAACCGACGATCTCGACCGCGTCTACGGCGCCAAGAGCGCCCAAGAGAGCCGCGCGGCCTATGACGGCTGGGCTGACTCCTATGACGCGGACAATCTGGCTAAGGGCTTCGTGTTGCCCAGCATCGCCGCGGGTTTCGTCGCGCGCCATGTGCCAAAGGAGGCCGGGCCGATCCTCGATGCGGGTTGCGGCACCGGTCTCGTCGGCGCGGCGCTGGCGGTGTTGGGGTATCGGCGGATTGCGGGCATCGATCTGTCGCCGCGGATGCTCGAGGCGGCGGGGCGGCTTGGGGTCTATGACGGGCTCGCAGAACGGCGCCTCGGCGTGCCCCTGCCCGAGGCCAGCGACACCTATGCGGCGGTGACCTGCGTTGGCGCTTTCGGCCCGGGTCATGCGCCGCCGGAGAGCCTCGACGAGTTCGCCCGGGTCACCCGGCCCAGCGGCCATGTGGTCTTCAATATCGTCGAGGCCAGTTACGTGGCCCAGGGCTTTCCCGAGACCATGGCGCGGCTGAGCCAGGCCGGCATCTGGCGCGAGATCGAGCGCTCCGGGCCGTTCCGGGCATTCCTGCTCGCAGAGCCCACGATCATCGTGCGTGTCTTCGTCTTCGAGGTTCTGTGATGCAGGGTCGGACGTGATGGCGGATGCTGCAAAGCGCGCGGCTGCCGTTGCGGCGCTCGAGCATGTCGAGCCCGGGATGCGTTTGGGCCTTGGCACCGGCTCGACCGCGGCTTTGTTCGTCGACGAACTCGGGGCTCGCGTTGCGGCGGGGCTCGACGTCCGCTGCGTGCCGACCTCCGAGGCCACCCGCGCCCAGGCCGCGGCGCTTGGGATCCAGCTGACAACGCTCGAAGCGACCCCCGCGCTCGATCTGACGGTCGACGGCGCCGATGAGATCGCCCCGGACCTTGCGCTGATCAAGGGGGGCGGGGGGGCGCTGCTGCAAGAGAAGATCGTGGCGGCGGCATCGGCGCGCATGGTCGTGATCGCCGATGCTGGCAAGGCGGTGGCCCGGCTCGGGGCCTTCGCGCTGCCGGTCGAGGTCGTGCGCTTCGGTTGGGCGGGGACGGCCCGGCGGGTCGAGGCCGCGTCCGGTTGCCGGCCCCGACTGCGGCTGCGCGACGGTGCGCCCGTCGTAACTGACGAGGGACATCACATCCTGGACTTGGACTGCGGCGAGATTGACGATCCCGGCGCCCTGCATGCCACGCTGAAGGCGCTGACCGGTGTCGTAGAGACGGGCCTCTTCATCGGTCTGGCAACCGAAGCGATCTTGGGCGACAACCAAGGCGGCACGCGGCGGCTCGGCACCGGCTGAAGCAGGCGACCTCGCCCGATCACGTGATAGGGGCTTGTGAGGGGCAGGCGGCGCATCCTATTTCGCGTCTGACAGAAGGAGAGCGCGCGATGGCTGAGTTCGACTATGATCTGTTCGTGATCGGGGGCGGCTCCGGCGGGGTTCGGGCCGCTCGGATGTCGGCCGAGGCTGGCGCACGGGTCGCGATTGCCGAGGAGTTTCGGTATGGCGGCACCTGCGTGATCCGCGGCTGTGTGCCGAAAAAGCTGCTGGTCTACGCCTCGCAGTTCGCCGAGGCCTTCGAGGACGCTGGCGGTTTCGGTTGGACCGTCGGTCCCCGCAGCTTCGACTGGGCCAAGCTGATTGCCGCTAAAGACGCCGAGATCGCCCGATTGGAGGGGCTCTATGTGCGCAATCTCGACCGCGCGGGCGTCGAGATCTTCCGCGGCCGGGCGGTCATCCGCGATCCGCACACGGTCGAGGTCGCGAGCCACGGGCATCCCATCCGCGCCAAACATATCCTCGTCGCCACCGGCGGCACCCCCTTCGTGCCGGACTTCCCCGGCTCCGAACACGCAATCACCTCGAATGAAGTCTTCGATCTGGCCGAGCTGCCCGCGCGCGCTGTGATCGTTGGCGGCGGCTACATCGCCTGCGAATTCGCCGGCATCCTCAACGGGCTCGGCGCGCAGGTGACCCAGGTCTATCGCGGGGCCCAAATCCTGCGCGGTTTCGACGATGATGTGCGCGATCATGTGGCCAACGAGATGCGCGCCAAGGGCATAGAGCTGCTCACCGACACCGATGTCGCCCGTATCGAGGAGGCCGATGGCGGCTATAGCGTCACGCTCACGAGCGGCGAGACCCGTGCGGCGGCGCGTGTGCTCTATGCCACCGGTCGTGTGCCCAACACCCGCGGCATCGGCCTCGAGGCCGCCGGGGTGGCACTCGGGCGCCGTGGAGAGATTTTGGTCGACGACTACTCGCAAACCTCCGTCCCGTCGATCTACGCCGTGGGCGACGTGACGGACCGGCTTCAACTGACCCCGGTGGCGATCCGGGAAGGCGCGGCCTTTGCCGAAACGGTGTTCCGAGGGATCCCGACCAAGGCCGATCACGCGCTCGTGCCGACGGCGGTCTTCACCCAGCCTGAGATCGGGACCGTCGGCCTCGGTGAGATGGCTGCCGCTGCCGAGGGGCCGATCGAGATCTATAAGGCCGCCTTCCGCCCGATGCAGACCATCCTCGCCGGCCGCGAGGAGCGGATGCTGATGAAGCTGATCGTCGCGGCCGACACGCGCCGCGTGCGGGGCGTCCATATCGTTGGCCATGCCGCGGGGGAGATGATCCAGCTTGCCGGCGTCGCAGTGAAGATGGGCGCAACGAAAGAGGACTTCGACCGCACGGTCGCGGTGCATCCGACGGCCGCCGAAGAGCTTGTCACCATGCGCACGCCCACCGGCGCGTCACCGATCTCGATGGCCGTGCCCGCGGCGGCGCCGACGGGCTGAGGTTTTGCCCGCGGGTTGTCGATACCGCAGGCTTGAAGCAGAAGGCGCGCATCCCACCTCACGAGCAGGATAGCGCGGTGTGGGCTGTGCCTGCTACAAGCGCGCGCAACGGTTGGGGTCGCCCAAGGCCCCGCGTAGCAACAATCGGAGAGGTCATGCCTTTCAACAGTAACAACGGGGGCGGCCCCTGGGGCGGCGGCGGTGGCAATAAAGGCGGTGGCGGCCGCAACCCTTGGGGCGGCGGCCCGAGCGGCGGCGGCGGCCCCGGTGGCGGTGGCGGCGGCGGCCAGGGGCCGGACCTCGATGATTTGATTCGCAACGGCCGCGACCAGCTGCGGGTGATCCTCGGCGGGCGCGGCGGCGGCGGCGGCGGCATCGGCGGCGGGCCAGGCGGCGGCGCGCGGTTGCCCTTCTCCGAGAAGTTCATCTATCTGGGCCTCGCCGGCGTGGTCTTGTTGGTGTGGCTTTTCAACTCGTTCTACCGGGTCGATACCTCGCAAAGATCGGTCGAGTTGTTCCTCGGCGAGTTCCACAAAATCGGCACTGACGGTCTCAACTTCGCACCCTGGCCGTTGGTCACCTACGAGATCCTGCCGGTGACACGCGAGCAGACCGTGAATATCGGTCTTGGGAACCAGCCGACTGGCCGGAGCCTGCGCGGAGACCGGGGCCTGATGCTCACCGGCGACGAGAACATTATCGATATCGGCTTCCAGGTGGTTTGGAACATCCGGAACCCGGCGGACTTCCTGTTCAATCTCGCCGACCCCCCGCAAACCATCACGGCGGTTTCGGAATCGGCCATGCGCGAGGTGATCGGCCAGCGCGAGATGAAACCCATCCTCAACCGGGACCGCGCGCAGATCTCCGCCCAAGTTCAGGAGCTGATCCAGCAGACGATGGACAGCTACAACTCCGGTGTGAACATCATCCGCGTCAACTTTGAAGAAGCCGATCCGCCGGAGCAGGTCATTGACGCCTTCCGCGATGTCCAGGCGGCTGCCCAGGACCGTGACACCTCGGAGAAGCGGGCTGAAGCTTTCGCCAACCAGACCCTTGCCGAGGCGCGCGGTCAGGTCGCCCAGATCCTCCAGGATGCCGAGGCTTATCGGGCTCAGGTGGTCAACGACGCGAAAGGTGAAGCTGCTCGTTTCGTCGCGATTTACGATGAATATTCGGCGGCGCCCGAGGTGACGCGCAAGCGTATGTTCCTCGAAACCATGGAAAAGGTCTTGGGTGACGTGGAGAAAGTCATCATCGACGATGCGGTTGGCGGGAGCACCGGCCAGGGTGTCGTGCCCTATCTGCCGCTCGATCAACTTCGCCGTCAGACCAGCCGCAACCCGGCAAGACAGGAGGCCAACTGATGCGTAAGCTCCCTATCATCCTGGCGCTGATCGCCGTCGCCGTGGTCACCATTCTCTCCTCGGTCTTTATCGTAGATGAACGTCGGCAGGCACTCGTGCTGCAGTTCGGCGAGGTCAAGCGCGAGATCCGTGGTCTCGTCAGCACCTCGGCAGAGATCGCGGCCGACAGTGAGGCGGCCCGCGAGCGGCCGCAGGAGCAGCTCGAGGACGTGAGCTACGAGCGCGGCCCGGGGCCGTATTTCAAGATCCCTCTAATCCAGGACGTCGTGTTCTACGAGGATCGGATCCTGGCGCTCGACACCGCGCCGTTGGAGGTGACGCCGATCGACGATCGCCGTCTCGTGGTGGACGCGTTCGCCCGGTGGCGTATCCGTGAGCCGGTGCGTTTCCGCCAGGCCGTGCAGACCGAGTTGCAGGCGCTTCCGCGGCTTGAGTCGATCCTTAACGCAGCTCTGCGCGAGGTTCTGGGGTCCGTGCCGTCGGATGCAGTGCTCTCGGCGGAGCGGACGGAGCTGATGCGGCGCATCACCGAAGTCGCGCGCGAGCAGGCTCTGGACCTCGGCGTGCTGATGATCGACGTTCGCATCAAGCGGGCGGATCTGCCCCCGCAGAACCTCGAGGCGACCTATCAGCGGATGAACGCGGAGCGCGAGCGCGAAGCCGCCGACGAGCGGGCCCGTGGTCAGGAGCGTGCCCAGGAGGTCCGCGCGACCGCCGAGCGTGAGGCGGTCGAGCTTGTCTCCGACGCCCAACGCCAGGCCGAGGAGATCCGCGGTGAGGCCGATGCCGAGCGGAACCGCATTTATGCTGAAGCTTTCGGGCGCGATGCGGAGTTCTTCGCGTTCTTCCGGTCTCTGAAGGCGTATGAGCGGGCGATCACGGGAGGGAATTCCACCCTCGTCATCTCTCCCAGCAGCGAGTTCTTTGAGTATCTGAAGTCCGATGGGCTGAGCACGCCGCCGTCGCCCGCGGGCGGCACGACCCTTCAGTGACGCAGCCTGGCTATGTCGGCCTCGCCAGTCGCCGATCTGGTATCCGCCGGGGCCCTCGTTCTCGTGATCGAGGGCCTCGCCATCGCTTTGATGTCGTCCCGGGTCGAGGGTCTGCTTGAGCAGCTCAGGGCACTTGATCCCGAACAGCTCAGATGGGGCGGGCTGGGCATGGCGGTTCTGGGCTGCGTCGTTTACCTTTTGGTGCGCAGCTGAAGCCCTGGCGCGCGCCGCCCGCATGCTCAAGTCGAAGGAGAGCAACCCGTGATGATGTCCCGCCTTGCCGTCGTTCAGGCCGGCCCCCGCCTCTTCTCCATGCTGACCGCGCTCCTGTTCGCCGTCTCTGTCGCGGCCGATGCAGGGGCACGGGGGGTGCCAGGCAGCTTTGCAGACCTCGCTGAGCGCTTGAGCCCTGCCGTGGTGAACATCTCGACCGTTCAGCAGCTGGAGCGGCCCGATGTGGGCGAGCTCCCGGACGGACCGTTTAACGAGCTGTTCCGCGACTTCTTCGATCGGCAGCGTCCCAATGGCGGGCCTGTCCAATCTCTCGGCTCAGGTTTCGTGATCTCGGCGGACGGTTTCGTCGTGACCAATGATCACGTGATCAAGGATGCCGATGAGGTGAAGGTCAATTTCGTCGACGGCACCTCGCTCGACGCCACGGTGGTGGGCACCGACGACAAAACCGACCTAGCGCTGCTCAAGGTGGTGGCAGATGGTCCGCTGCCTTTCGTCGAATTCGGCGACAGCAATGGCGCCCGCGTCGGCGATTGGGTCCTCGCGATCGGCAATCGCTTCGGCTTGGGCGGGTCGGTGTCTGCGGGCATTATCTCCGCGCGCAACCGTGACATCCGCGCAGGGCCGTATGACGACTTCCTCCAGACCGATGCGGCGATCAATCGCGGCAATTCCGGCGGCCCCTTGTTCAACCTCGACGGCCAGGTGATCGGGGTGAACACGGCCATTATCTCCCCCACGGGTGGCTCCATCGGCATCGGCTTTGCCGTGCCGGCCTCGCTGGCCCGCAACGTGGTCTCCCAGCTGCGAGATTTCGGCGAGACCCGACGCGGCTGGCTCGGCGTGCGCATTCAGGAGGTGACCGATGAGATCGCCGAGAGCCTGGGGCTCGACACGACCGCGGGCGCCTTGGTGAACGGTGTCACATCGGACGGCCCGGCCGAGAGTTCGGGCATCCAGCCGGGCGATGTGATCCTGCGCTTCGACGGCCGGGAGGTTGCGGAAATGCGGGATCTGCCGCGCATGGTTGCGGAGACGCCGGTTGGCAAAACCGTCCGCGTCGTCGTGTTCCGCGACGGTGGCACCAAGACCGTGCGCGTGCGCCTGGGCCGGCTCGAGAGCCAAGAAGCGGTGGTGGCCGCGGCCGACCCGGCAAACGCGGCGCTGCCCGACGGGACCGCGATTGCCTCGGCCGGGCTCACCGTTGCGCCGATGACGCCGGCGGTGCGCAACACGTTCTCCCTGGCCGAAGACGTCGACGGCATCGCGATCCTCGCCGTCGAGAGCGACGGTGCGGCCGCGGGCAAGGGGCTCCGGGCCGGCGACGTGATCCTGGAGGTTGGCCAAGAACCTGTGTCCACCCCGGCAGAGCTGGTTTCGGCGATCGAGACGGCCAAAGCGGCGCAGCGCGGCTCGGTCCTTCTGCTGGTGCAGTCCGGCGCCGATCTGCGGTTCGTGCCGCTTCCTGTCGACGAGTGAAGCCGCCGGGGCAGTGCGCGGCTTGGCGACGGGCCACCTACTGCTCCGGTCGATACCAACGCCCCCAAGGAGCCAGAACATGCGCCTCTCTGCCCGGATAACAGAGATCATGCCCGGGGGCGATGACGGCTGGGGCATCTACTACGCCGCCCGCCGCCGCCTTGCTCAGGGGCGCCAGGTCGTCAATCTCACCATTGGCGACCACGATGTTGGGCCGGATGCCGGTATTCTGGCGGCTCTGGAGCGCAGCCTGCGCGACGGGCACACCGGCTATGCGGCGGTCGAGGGCACGCTCGGCCTGCGCAGCGCGATCGCCCAGGCTCAACCGGTGGCCACAACGCCGGAGGAAGTCGCCGTCACATGCGGCGGCCAGGCGGGCCTCTTCGCGGCGCTGACCACGGTTCTCGACCCCGGTGACAGCTGCGTGGTGCTCGACCCCTATTACGCGACCTATGGCCAGACCGTGCGGGCCGTCGGCGGTGAGCCGATCGTGGTTTCCTGCGCGCCTGATGACGGCTTCCAGCCAGATATAGATGCCATCGCCCGGGCGCTCACACCGCGAACCCGCGCGATCTTGCTGAACACCCCCAACAACCCAAGCGGCGCTGTCTATACGGCTGACCGGCTCGCGGGGATCGCGGCCCTTGCCGAGGCGCGCGACCTGGTCGTGGTGTCCGATGAGGTCTATGCCGAGCATGTCTTCGTCGGCCGGCATTTGAGCCCGCGGGCGGTGCCGGCGCTCGAAGGTCGGACGCTTGTGGTGAACTCGCTGTCGAAATCCCACGGTCTGACCGGATTTCGGTTGGGCTGGGTCGTCGGGCCGGCCGAGGCGATCGCGCGGATCCACGAGCTTGCCGTCACGACGACCTATGGCTTGCCCGGCTTCGTACAGGATGCAGGGGAGCACGCGCTGCGTCACGCGGCCGGTGCCGTCGAGGACATCCGTGCCCGCTATGCCGCGCGGCGGCGTGTTGCAGTGGCGGCCTTCGCCGGTTCCGAGGCCGCGCGACCTGTCGTGCCCGAAGGCGGGATGTATGTCCTTGTGGACATCCGACCGACCGGGCTTAGCGGTACCGCCTTCGCCGAGCGCTTGCTCGAGGCGGAAGGGATCGCGGTGATGCCGGGCGAGAGTTTCGGGGCGGCAGCATCCGGGCATGTGCGCGTGGCGCTGACGGTGCCAGAGGCGGTGCTCGGCCCCGCGCTGGCAGGTCTTAAGGCGTTCGCCGCTCGCCAATATACGGCCCGGAACGCCCCCGCGGCGCGCTAGCTGGGCCACCTCGGGCCCGCGGCTTCCAGACCTGCCTGCCCGCCCCTGGCCTCATAGCCCTGGCCCATTTGGCCCCTGGCCCTACCCGGTCAGAGCCCCTTCGCTTGATAGGTCTCGGCGACCCGGTCGATCGCGAGGATAAACCCGGCGATCCGCAGGTCGGGGACGTCGTCGCGGGCGTGCCAGACCTCGCGCATCGCCTGATAGGCCACGCGCATCGTGTCGTCGAGGCCGGACCGCACCAGCTCCAGCTCGTCGGCCCCGCGGGAGAAGCGCGACCGAAACCCCGGCGACACCGGCTTGCCGACCAGCCGTTCCAACTCGTCGATCAGCATCTGTTGGCGCGTCTCCTCCTGGCGCCGTTGCATGCGCCCGAAGCGAATATGGCTCAAGTTCTTCACCCATTCGAAATAGGAGACGGTCACGCCGCCGGCATTGGCGTAGAGATCCGGGATGATCACCGTGCCCTTTTCGCGCAGGATCGTGTTGGCGCCCGCGGTGATCGGCCCATTCGCCGCCTCGATGATCAGCGGCGCGCGGATGCGGTGGGCATTGCCGGTGTTGATCACCGCTTCGAGGGCGGCCGGTATAAGGATATCGCAATCTTCTTCGAGAAGCGCCGCGCCGTCGGGCCGGAATTCTGCCCCCGGGAAGCCCTCGACCCCGCCCGTCTCAGAGAGATGCGCCCGTACCGCTTCCACCGGCAGGCCCTCGGGCGAGAGGATCGCCCCGTCGCGCTCGGCGATCCCGATTATCTTTGCCCCGTCCTCCTCCGCGAGAAAGCTGGCCGCGTGAAAGCCGACATTGCCCAGGCCCTGGACGATCACCCGTTTTCCCGCAAGCCCGCCCGTCAGATGTGCGGCGGCCACGTCTTCGGGATGTCGGAAGAACTCGCGCAACGCGTATTGCACGCCGCGCCCGGTGGCCTCGACACGCCCCGCGATCCCGCCGGAGTTGCGCGGCTTGCCGGTGACGCAGGCGCGGGCGTCGATGTCGGTCGTGTGCATCCGGGCGTATTGGTCTGCGATCCAAGCCATCTCGCGTTCGCCCGTGCCCATATCCGGCGCCGGCACGTTTTGGCTCGGATTGATGAGGTCGCGCTTGATCAGCTCATAGGCGAAGCGGCGGGTAATCTGCTCCAGCTCATGAGGCTCCCATGCCCGCGGATCGAGGCGCAAGCCGCCCTTGGAGCCGCCGAACGGCACTTCGACGAGCGAACATTTATAGGTCATCAGCGCGGCAAGCGCCTCCACCTCGTCCTGATGCACCGCCATCGAGAAGCGGATGCCGCCCTTCACCGGTTCGAGATGCTCCGAATGCACCGCCCGGTAGCCGGTGAAGGTGTGGATTTCGCCTCGCAGGCGCACGCCGAAGCGCACCGTGTAGGTCGAGTTGCAGACCTTGATTTTCTCGCACAGGCCCCGGGGGAGGTCCATCAGCCCGACCGCCTGGTCGAACATCAGATTTACGCTTTCTTGAAAGCTCGGCTCCTGGTTCGGCTGACGGGCAGTCCCGGTCATAGGAGGCATTCCCTCGTATTTGTTATGTTTGTGTCTTACGCACGGTCCGGCGATCCTGCGCATGGCGTTGGGGCCGGTCAATCGCCGGTGTGTAGGGGCAGGCCGGCTCGGAGGGACTGAATGGTGGGGAAAGTGCCGATCGCGCAAGGCTGGGCGCCGGGGCTCCTGGGCTGGGCCGTTGCCGAGCAGAGCCGGACCTATGCGGCCTGCGCAGGGTTTGGCCTGGCGTTCGAGGCCAAGATCGCGCGCGAGATGGCGGCGTTCCTCGAGCGGTTGGCCCCGCCCGGGGTGCAGATTTTTCACGCCTCGGACGACGTGGCCTTTTTGGCGACCGCCGCGATCGACGCGGCGGATGACCGGGACGGCCTTGCCCATTTGAGATGGGTGATCACGGCAGCGCGGGGACGTGGGCGGGGGCTCGGAACCGGTATGGTCGCGGCCGCGGTGCAGAGCGCGCGGGCGGCGGGATGCTCGGGCGTTTGGCTGGAGACCTTCAGCGGGCTCGACGCGGCGCGTCGCCTCTATGAGCGGGCGGGGTTTCGCCTCGTGCATGAGGCGCATGGCGAGACCTGGGGCCAGAGCGTTCGGGAGCAACGCTTCGAGCTGCGTTTCTGATCGCCGGTTGACGTCGCCGTCCACCAGCCGGCATTGGCGGGCAAATTCAGCAGCGGGTCGGCCCCAGGATCACCGTGCCCCAGCCCTCGACCGCGAGCGAGACCCCCTCGCCGCGGCGGGTCAGCTGGATGAATCGCGCGGTGTTGTCGTATTCATGTCGCTTAAAGATCCGGCCCGCTCCGGAATGCCCGTCCGCTTTGATTTGCCAGACCCCGGCCGTGGTCGAACTGACCCGGCCCGTGTACTCCCAGAAATGGCGGGCGCGGAATTCCTCGAGCGCCATGCGAACCGCGCCACCGCCTGCATCCTGCCCGACAAAGCATCGCCGGCTCGTCTCGGACAGCGCCGGGGTCGCGCCGCCGGCGCAGATTGCCGCTGCGAGAAAAAAGATCGGGACGATCTGTCGTCGAGGCATGTGATCCTCCGGGAAGAACTCTTTTCGCGACGAGCATAGCAGAAAGCATCGCGGGAGACCGCTCCGCGACGCCCCGGCGCGAGCGATCGTCAGCGGGGGCTCAGGAGGGTGAGGTTTTCAGCTTGATGAGCGCGGTCGAGCTGGGTTGAGCGTGGATAGGTCCGCACCTTTGCCACCCGCCCCTCGGCGATCAGCCGCTGCATCCTCAGCCAATACTCCGCGGTGAGCAGCTCGCCATGGGCCGCCCGGAAAAGCCGCCGCAGCCCTTTGTCCGGTAACCGCAAATGGGCCTCCATCTCTTCGGGCAGAAACACCGGTCCCTCCTCGAAGAACCAGTCGGGCACGTCCTCTTCGCCATCGAGCCGGTCGACATTGGTGCGCACCTTGACCTCCGTGAGCGGCAAGATCGCGTCGTAGTCGAAGAGATAGACGAAGCGCAGATCCGATACCCCGTAATTCCGACCGTCGAGATCCCGGTTAAAGACACCGGTGGCGGCATTGTTGCGGATGCATTGGCCGAGCCGGATCACCACCATCTCGGCTTCTTCGCGGGTGCAGGTCGCAAGATAGAGCGGCACCGGCACCATTTTGTGTTGTAGGATCAGATGGCGAAAAAATACCTCGCGGCGCCAGAGCGTCACCGAGCCGGAGGCTGCCGTGAGCAGATCCTCCAAGAGCGCCGGCGCGAACAGGTCCCGCGGTACCGCGAGGTTCTGGTAAAGGATGTTGTCGAGCATCGATCCAGAGCGGTTGAGCTCATGTACCCGGCGGTACTTTGCGAGAACGCTGTCGACGCCGTCGAAGCGCTCCCATTTGTAATTTGCCGTCGGACGGTCCCGGATCACCTTGGCCACATAGCCGGTGCCGGGCGCGGTAAAGCCGATCGCCACGGAGCCGCGCGGCCCCGGCGCGTGGTCGAGCACCTCCTCGGCTCGGGCGAGATCTCCCTGCAACTGGGCCATGACCGCCGCCTTGCCGACGTGATTGTACCCGACGGTCGAATAATGCAGCCCGCGGGGCCGGTGGGGCATGAGTTCGTGCAGATAATCCACCAATTCGTGGTAGCTCTCCACGGTCACATGAAAATTGGCCAGCGTCGAAGAGAAGACATGGCGCAGCGTGGTCTCCCTCAAGATAACGGCATCGACATAGATCCCATCAGAACCGTGCAAGAGCGCGAGGGCGAGCGGGGAGCGTCGGCCGTCGAGGACAAGCGCGCCGACGATATAGGCGCCGCGATTGCGGAAGAAGCCTGCGGTGACGGCCTCCACCGCCTGCAGCCTCGGCGCGGCATCGAGCCCGAGTTCCGCGTTAATGCGGGCCGCCACGGCGTCGGCGTCCCGTGCGCGATCGCGGAAGGGCGCTTGCAGGGCGGGGGCTGCAAAGAGGCGGTCGACCAGCTCAGGTGTCATGCACCCATCGGCGCTGTGGCGGGCGAGAAAGTCCGGTGCGAGGACAGCGCTGCGCCGCGTCTCATAGGGGATCGGCTCCCAGCGGTCCTCATAGACGGCCCGGCGCAAGGATCCCAGATAGGCGCGGGCGAGGTCCGCCTCGTAGCGCCCGCCGATCAGCGCACCATAGACCGCTTGGACTTCGGCCCAAAAGCCCGCCTGCCCTTCCTGCTCGCGGATCGCAAGGGTCAGGATCGGGGCTGCCTTGGCAATCGACAGCGAATAGATCGCGATCCGCTCCTGGCTGAGCGCGACCGCCGCTGGCCAGTCACGCTCTTCGAAGGCCCGTTGCGCCGCTCTGGGGACAGCGCTGGAGCGGCTGTAATAGTCGTCGAAGATCTCGAGGATCACTTCGGCGAGGCATTCGGCGCGCCGTTTCTCGGTCGTGGCTGCAGTCAGCCGAGCGAGCCCGGCATAGGCAATCCGCTCCGTTGCCAGCGTTTCGAAATCGCGCTTTCCGTTGACCGCCATGACCCGACACTGACCCGAGCGGCAGCGCGCCGCAAGCCAAGGACGCGCGCGGGGGTTGACTGAAGAGCTGGCGGGTTACTTTTCGCCAGGCTGCTCAATCTTCCCACATGATCGCGAGACCATGACCGACCGCGCAACACCCACGCTCCTCTGGCTTCGACGCGACCTTCGCCTCGCCGACCATCCCGGCTGGGCCGCGGCGCGCGCGGGCGGTGGTCCGGTGATACCGGTCTTCGTGCTCGATCCGACGACGCAAGCGCGGCTGGGAGCGGCACCCGCTTGGCGCCTGGGCGAAGCGCTCGCGGCCTACGCCAAGCAGTTGGAGGCCAGGGGCTCCCGGCTGATCCTGCGGCGCGGCCCGGCGCTGGCATGCCTGCGACAGCTGGTGGCGCAGACCGGTGCCAAGCGGGTGGTTTGGTCCCGGCTCTACGACGCGGATGCGCGCGAGCGGGACGCCACGGTCAAGGCGGCGCTCAAGGGCGACGGGATCGAGGCGGTCAGCGTTAACGCCCATCTGTTGTTCGAGCCCTGGGAGGTCGCGACGAAGACCGGTGGCTTCTACAAGGTCTACACGCCGTTCTGGAAGGCGGTTCGCGGGGCATCGCTGGACGCGCCCGTGTCAGAGCCTGGGGATCTGGCACCACCTGAGCGCTGGCCCGACTCCGACCGGCTCGCGGACTTGAATCTCGGCGCTGGCCTGCGACGCGGGACAGAGATCGTCCGCCGTCACGCGATCATCGGCGAAGCCGCGGCGCGGGAACGCCTCGACTGGTTTCTCGACGGGCCGGTTGCGCGGTACAAGGCCGACCGCGACCGGATGGACATCGACGCCACCTCGAAGCTCGCGCAATGCCTGAGCCTCGGCGAAATCTCGGCCCGCACGCTTTGGCAGGCCGGATGGCGCGCTTTCGAGGGGGCCTCGGGCGCGGCGGCGGCTGGCGCAGAGTGCTTCGTTTCGGAGCTGGTGTGGCGCGAGTTCGCCTATCACTTGCTCTACCACACGCCGCAGATCGAGGCGCGCAACTGGCGGCCCGAATGGGACGCGTTCCCCTGGGCCGCGGATTCCGAGGCCGCAGAGCTTTGGCGACGCGGGCGCACGGGCATAGCGGCCGTGGATGCGGCGATGCGGGAGATGTACGTCACCGGAACCATGCATAATCGTGGCCGCATGATCGTGGCGAGTTTCCTAACCAAGCATCTCCTGGTCGATTGGCGCGCGGGCGAGGCCTGGTTCCGCGATTGCCTGATCGATTGGGACCCGGCGGCGAACGCCATGGGGTGGCAGTGGTCCGCCGGCACCGGCCCGGATGCGACGCCCTATTTCCGGGTCTTCAACCCCGACAGCCAAGCCGAGCGCTTCGATCCCGCCCGTGCCTATCGCGACCGCTGGATTGCCGAGGGCCGCAGCCGTCCCCATCCCGACGCACTCAGTTTCTTCGAGGCGATCCCCCGCGCTTGGGGGCTCTCGCCGGAGCAGGCCTATCCCGCGCCGGTGATCGGGCTTAAGGAGGGTCGCGAACGCGCTCTTGAAGCCTATCGCAAGCTTCGCGAAGCCGTCTGAGGACACGCGGCTCCGAGACACCCCGCCACACGAGCCCGCGGCGCCGGGCCATCCCAAAACGACAACGAACGACAGGACAGACATGAAAATCGCAATCGTCGGCGCCGGCATCGCCGGGTTGGGTGCGGCGCTCGCCCTTTCGGAGCGGGCGGATGTGCGCGTCTTTGAGAAGGCGAGCCGGATCGGTGGTCACGCGAACACCGTGGATGCGGTGTTCCCAGACGGCGTACAGCCCGTAGACACGGGCTTCATTGTGTATAACGAAAGAAACTACCCCAATCTCTGCGCGCTCTTTGCCGAACTCGATGTCCCGACCAAATGGTCCGACATGTCCTTCGGGTTCTCGCTCGACGATGGGGCCTGCGAGTATGCCTGCGACTCGGTGTCCAAGATATTCGCACAGCGCTGGCGGGCGGCAGATCCGCGCTTTCTCTGGATGACCCGTGAGATATTGCGCTTCATCAGCACCGGCCCGCGCGAACTGACCGCGGGCCGGCTCGACGGGCTCTCGCTTGGCGACTGGCTCAGCGCGAGCCGGTTCTCGCGATGGTTTCGCGAGCGTTTCATCCTGCCGATGGGCGGCGCCATTTGGTCGACATCGGCAAAGGAGGTGCTCGATTTTCCGGCCAGCGCCTTCATGCGCTTTTTCGTCAATCACGACCTGATGACCGGGCTTGCGCCGGCGCAGCGGTGGCGGACGGTTGATGGCGGCTCGCGCGAGTATGTGCGCCGGGTGCATGCCCGGCTTGGACCGCGGCTTGCGCTCGGATGCGCGGTTGTGGCGGTCGAGACCGCGACGGGCCGCCCGGAGTTGCGCTTCGCCGATGGCTCGGTCGAGGCGTTCGACCAAGTGGTGCTTGCAGTGCACGGGCCGCAGGCGCGGGCCCTGATCGCGACCCCGGACAGCCAGCAGGCGCAGCTGCTCTCGGCATTCCGAACGACCGAGAACCGAGCCGTGCTCCACTCCGATGCGCGGCTGATGCCAAAGCGCCGCCGCGTTTGGTCTTCTTGGAACTTTATGGCCGACAGCGATGAGACCGAAACCCCTCGGGCCGCGCAGGTCACCTATTGGATGAATCGCTTGCAAAGCCTGCCGGCGCATCGGCCGCTCTTCGTTAGCCTCAACCCGCGGGTCGAGATCGCGCCGGAGGCGGTCCATGCCGAGCTCTCCTATGCCCATCCGTTCTACGACGGGAAGAGCTTTGCGGCGCAGCGCGATATGGACCTGATCCAAGGCCGGGGCGGCATCTGGTACGCCGGTGCATGGCTCAGCTACGGCTTTCACGAGGATGGGCTGCGCGCGGGCTTGCGGGTCGCGGCGGCGCTGGGGGCGCGGCCGGCCTGGGCGGTCGATCTCGGTGTGCCGTTCGCCGGGGCCCAGGCAGCTTGACCGGCGGGCGGCACGGGGAGGATGGGCCGATGGAGCGCATAGAGCCCTGCCTTTATGTCGGCCATGTTATGCATATGCGGCTCACGCCATTCGCCCACCAATTCCGTTACCGGGTGTTCACGAGCCTCGTCGAGGTCGATCGCCTGGCCGAAACCTGCGCCAGATTGCGGCTCCTGCGCTTCGAGCGGTGGGGGCTCCTGGCGCTGTGGCGGCGCGACCATGGGCCCCGAGACGGCACGGATCTGCGTCCTTGGGTGGAGGCGCGTCTCTCGGAGGCAGGGCTGGCACGGCCGGCTCGGATCTGGCTGCTCTCCTTTCCCCGGATCCTTGGCTATGCGTTCAACCCGCTGTCGGTCTATTTCTGCACCGATGCGGCGGGCCGGTTGCAAAGCGTTGTCTATGAGGTGAAAAACACCTTCGGCGATCAGCATGCCTATGCGCTGCCGGCCGCAGCCGGGGCCGATGGCGCCATACGTCACGAGACCGGCAAGGGCTTCTTCGTCTCTCCCTTTATCGGAATGGACCAGACCTATGCCTTCACCTTGCGACCGCCCGGGGCTCGGCTCGCGCTGCGCATCCGTCAGCGCGACGGTGCCGGCCCCTGGCTTATCGCCACGCAGACCGGGGTGCGGCGCCCGCTGACCGATCGCAGCCTTCTGGTCGCCTGGCTGGCGCATCCGGCGATGACGCTCAAGGTCATCGTCGCGATCCACTGGCAGGCGCTCAGGCTCTGGCTCAAGGGCGCGCGCTTCCATCCCTATCGCGGGCCCTATCCGCAAGATAGCGGGACCGTTGGTGCGGGGATCGGCGCCGATGCGGCGCGGATAAAGCCCCTTGGCGATTGAGGCGAGCACCGCCCTTGGCTTACGTTTAACACCTGATTGGGAGGTGAGTGCATGGCTCTGCGCAGCATGACGGGGCGGGCTGCCCTGCCGCGATGGTTCGAACCCTTCTTCGCAATCCTAAGGCAGATCGAGCGTGGCACGGTTGAGGTCGCCTTGCCCGACGGTCGCGTGTTTCGCGCCGAGGGCACAGAGGCAGGCCCGGTGGGTCGGATCGATGTGGTCAATCCGGAGATGTTCGGGCGGCTGATCCGCGAGGGCGAACTCGGCTTCGGTGAAATGTATTTGGAGGGTTGGTGGACCACGCCTGCACTTCAGCCCCTCCTCGACGTGCTCTTGATGAATAACGAGGTCATCGGCCGACGGCTACCTGGCGCTCGGCTGGTGCGGACATATGAGCGGATGCGGCATCTTTTGCGGGGCAACAGTCGATCGGGGTCGCGGCGCAACATCTCCTACCATTACGATCTTGGAAACGATTTCTATGCCGCTTGGCTCGACGGCTCGATGACGTACTCGTCTGCCCTCTTCGCGCCAGGGCGCGAGACGCTCGCCGAAGCGCAGGAGGCCAAATACGCCGCGATCTGCGACCGACTGATGCTCGCGCCCGACGGTCATGTGTTGGAGATCGGTTGCGGCTGGGGGGGATTTGCGGAATACGCGACCGCCAAGCGCGGCCTGCGGATCACGGGCCTCACCCTGTCGCGCGCTCAGCACGACTATGCCCGCCGGCGGCTCTTCGAAGCCGGGCTCGCCGAGCGTGCCGAGATCCTTATCCGAGACTACCGTGACGAACCCGGCCGCTATGATGGCGTGGCCTCGATCGAGATGTTCGAAGCCGTGGGCGAGCGCTATTGGCCGGTATTCTTCGACACGTTGCGCGAACGCTTGGTGCCTGGCGGGATTGCCGCGATGCAGGTGATCACGATTGCCGACGATCTCTTCGCCCAGTACCGCAAGGGCACCGACTTCATACAAAAGCACATCTTTCCAGGGGGGATGCTGCCATCGCCCAGCGAGTTTCGCCGGCAGGCGAGGCGGGCCGGTCTGGATTTGGCGGGCTCGCTAGAGTTTGGTAAAGACTATTCGCGCACCTTGCGCGAGTGGCGGATCCGGTTCAATGACCGGTGGCACGACATCGCCAATCTGGGGTTCGATAGGCGTTTCCAGCGGATGTGGGATTTTTATCTCGCGAGCTGTGCTGCTTGCTTTGCAGCGGGTACGACGGATGTGACACAGGTTGCGTTAAAGCGGGCCGGGTGAATCGCTATAGGGTTGTGTGCCGGGTCGTGTAGGGTCGTAAGCGGGTCGAGGGGGTGGGCGAACTGACCGCTCATGAACGGGAGACTGCCTTATGCTCGTGTTCCGCTTGATCTGCGGCCTGTTCGTTGCCTGGGCGGTCAACTGGGCGTTTTCGCGGCCGGAGGCGGAATTGGTGCGCGAGGAGATGCCCGAATTCATTGCGATCGCCCCGTTCGCCGGCGCTTTGGTGGGCTTCGTGAATCTTGCTAAGCGCCAGGGTTGGGGCGGCATCGTCGCCATCGCCAACGGCATGTGGGCCGGCTTTCTCACGCTTGTCCTCACCAGCGTGGTCTTCACTTTCAGCGTCACCGTCGATTCGATGGCGAAGATCGGCGACACCGACACCGCCTTCTTGTTCAAAGTGATCTCCGAAAGCGTCGCATTGGTGATCGACACCGTGGGTTCCTTTCCTCTTCTCGTCCTGTTGATCGGCTCCACCGCGGTGGTCGGCATCGTGACGGAGCTGATCCACTGGGCCCTGGTGAAGCTGCGGAAGCGGCGCGGGGTTAAGGACCGCAACACGCGCCGCGCGCACCGGCCGTCGATGTATTGAGGCGGGGTATCGTGTCGAGGCAGGGCATCGGCACAGGCCCGTCGGCTTGAAGCGCGGCGGTCGGGGCCCATGTCGCACCGCATGACCTCATCGCTCCGCCATTTTGCCTATGCTCTCCCGGCATTGCCGCTGGCGGCGCTTCTCCTGCCCGTCTACAGCTATCTTGCGCCGTTTTACGCGGCCGAGCGGGGGGTGGACCTCGCCGCTCTCGGGCTCGCGCTCATTGCGATCCGCTTGTTCGACGCGGTCAGCGATCCGGCGATCGGGTGGTTGTCGGACCGAACGCCCGGGCGCTTCGCGCGCCGGATCTGGCTGGTGGCCGCAGCGCCGCTGGTGATCCTCGCGACCTGGCAGGCCTTCGTGCCCCCCGAGCAGGCGGGGCTGGCCCATGCCGTTATCTGGCTCTTCGCCCTCACCTTGGGGTGGACGCTGGCGCAGACCCCCTATGTCGCGTGGGGTGCGGAGATCGAGCAGACCTATGAGCGGCGCACCCGGGTGACCGCCTGGCGCGAGGCGCTCGTCCTTGTGGGGACCCTCGCGGCAACGCTGCTCTATTTTCTGTCCGGCGAAGGCGGGGAGGGGTTGCGGGCGGTGGCGCTCGCGGTGGTTATCGCCGTGCCGCCGGCGGTGCTCGTGGCGGTGCTCTTTGTGGGCGAGCCGCAGCGGCTGAGCGGTCGGCTCACCTTTGCCGAAGGCGCCCGGGCGATGGCTGAGAACGCGCCCTTCCGCCGGCTGCTTCTCGCCTGGTTCGTCAATGGCGCGGCCAACGGGCTCCCGGTGACGCTGTTCGTCTTCTTCGTCGATCACAGGTTGGCCTCGCCGGAGGCCACGGGCCTGTTGCTCCTTCTCTATTTCGCAGCGGCGATCTCTGGCGTGCCGCTCTGGGCCTGGGCGGCCGCGCGGTTCGACAAGCACAGGGTCTGGGCCGGGGCGATGACCTATTCCTGCGTGATCTTCGCGGCGGCGCTGTTGCTCGGCCCCGGAGATGTGACCGCTTTCGCCGTGATTTGCGTGCTCACCGGCCTGGCTCTGGGGGCAGACCTGGCGCTGCCCCCCTCGATTCAGGCGGATGTCGTCGAGACCGATGGTCTGCGCACCGGCGCCGCGCGGGCCGGCCTGTTTTTCGCGCTCTGGCAGGTGGCGACCAAGGCCGCGCTCGCCCTGTCCTCCGGTACCGCGCTGATCCTGCTTGCGGTGGCTGGGTTCGACGCAAAGGCCGAGATCGGCACCAATGGTGCGGGCGCCCTCACTGCCCTCGCTTTGCTCTATGCGGGTGCGCCGATCCTGCTCAAGCTCCTCGCCGTCTGGATCATGTGGGGCTTCCCCCTCGGCCGGGCGCAGCTCGACGCGCTCAGGGCCGAAGCTACGGCCCCCGCCGATCCTGCGCTCAAAGCTTGAGCCGCGCGAGCCGCAGCGCGTTGGCTATCACCGAGACAGAGGAGAGGCTCATCGCCGCGGCTGCGATCATCGGCGACAACAGCAGCCCAGTTATCGGATAGAGCACCCCCGCTGCGATCGGCACTGCCGCCAGATTATAGGCAAAGGCGAAGACGAGATTCTGACGGATATTGGTCCGCGCTGCGACCGCAAGCCGGCGCGCCCTTACGAGGGCCGTGACATCGCCCGCCAGAAGCGTCAGCCCGCTCGCCGACATCGCCGTGTCGGACCCGCCACCCATGGCGATCCCGACATCTGCAACCGTGAGCGCCGGCGCATCATTGACGCCGTCGCCGGCCATGGCGACCCGGCGCCCGTCGGCCTTGAGCATCTCCACGAGGTCGGCCTTGTCCTCCGGGCTGAGGCGCGCCTGCACCCTGTCGATCCCGAGCGCGTCCGCCACGCGGTGCGCCGGACCTTCCGCATCCCCTGTTGCAAGCACCAGCTCCAAGCCCTCGGCGCGGAGTGCATCGACCGCAGCCCGCGCACCGGGGCGCAACTGGTCCGCGGCAGCGAGCATCCCCGCGGCCTTGCCGTTGATTGCGACGAGGAGCGCGGTCTGGCCGCGGTGCTCGGCCGCGGTGACAGCCCCGTCGAGCGGGCCGGTGTCTATCCCATGCCCGGCGAGCAGCCGCGCTGTGCCGACGACAACGGCTCTGCCATCGACCCGGCCGATGATGCCGTCGCCAGCAACGGCCTCCGCGTGATCTGGCTCGGGCACCGTGAGCCCTTCTGCCTGCGCCGCGGCGACAACCGCCGCCGCCAACGGGTGTTCTGAGCCGCGCTCAAGCCCCGCAGCAAGCCGCAGCATGTCCGCGTCCGCATCCCCCGCCAGCCATCGATCGACGATCTCGAAGCGTCCCTGTGTCAGGGTGCCGGTCTTGTCGAGCACCAGCGCGTCGGCCTCGGCCAGCGCCTGCAGAGCCGCGGCGTCGCGCACCAGAACACCGGCCCGCGCCCCCCGCCCGATTGCCACGCTCACCGACATCGGTGTCGCAAGGCCCAGGGCGCAGGGGCAGGCGATCACGAGGACGCCGACCGCGGCCATGACCGCCTGCGTTACGCTGCCGCCCGCCAGCAGCCAGCCCGCAATGGCCATCGCCGCCACCGCCACGACCAAGGGCACCACGATGCCGGCAACCCGGTCGGCCATCGCCTGGGCCGGCGCGCGGCTGCGTTGGGCTTCGGCGACCCGAGCGACAATCCGCGCGAGCACCGTTTCCGCCCCGGTTCGCGTGACCTCGGCGACGAGGGCACCTGTGGTGTTGCGCGTGCCCCCGATGAGCGGGGCGCCGACCGCTTTTTCGACCGGCATCGCCTCGCCGGTTATCGTGCTCTCGTCGACGGCGGAATGGCCCGAGAGCACCCGCCCGTCGACCGGCATCGTCTCGCCTGGGCGGAGGCGGATCCGATCCCCGGGCGCAAGTTCCGCCACCGGGATATCGTGCTCCGCGCCGTCGGCGCCGATCCGCCGCGCCCGCTCCGGGGCGAGGGACATGAGGGCCCTGATCGCATCGCCAGTGCGCAGCCGCGCACGCCCCTCAAGCACCTGCCCGAGCATAACCAGCGCCAGGATAACTGCGGCGGCTTCGAAATAGACGGTCGGCGGTCCGGCCGCAGGGGGAGGCGGCAGGATCAGGGCAACGGCGCTGAGACCAAGGGCGGCTGTAACCCCAAGACCGATCAGCGTCCACATGTTCGGCCGCCCGCCCTGCAGCGACGCCAGCGCCCGCGCGAAGATCGGGCGTGCGGCGATCAATACCGGCAAGGCGAGGGCGCCGGCGATCCACGGGCGCCAACTCTCGATCAATGGCCCGAAGCCGAGGCCGAGATGGCTGCCCATCTCCAGCACGACCAACGCGAGGGCGAAGGGGGCCGAGATCCAAAAGCGCCAGGTCATATCGACGAGATCGGCCGGGGGTGCCGCGCTGGCTTGGGGCAGAGCTGGCTCGAGTGGCATCCCGCAGACCGGGCAGTCGTCCGGCCCATCCGCCTCGACGCCGGGGCACATCGGGCAGATATGGCGCTGGCCCTTGCCCTCGGGCTCGGGGAGATAGGCCTCGGGGCGTTCGGAAAATGCCGCCTTGCAGGCGTCCGAGCGCAGCCAAACGCGCTGGCCAGCGTGGCTGACCACATGACGCGCGGAGGGTCGGTCGATCTCCGTGCCGCAGATCGGGCAGGCGCTGGTGGCGAAGCGCTCCGGTTCCGCTTCGAACCGCGCCTGGCAGCGGGCACAGCAGAACCAGATCTCGGAGCCCTCATGGGTCAGTCGCGGGCGGCCCGCCTCCGGCTCCACGACCATGCCGCACACCGGGTCCCGGTGCGGCCCGCGTTCTGGGGTTGGCGCTTGGTCGTCTGGCATTGTCGCTCCTCTTTTAGGCGGGCTTGCCTGGGGTTCCCCGGAGCCGGCGGCTCGACGGTGTTGTCACCCCGCACAATGATGTATTTAGGGGCCGCGGACTATGTGTGCACCGGTGGTAAAAAACGGTGGGTCGCAGCAAGAGGCGTTCTGGCCGCACCTGCGCGTTCAGCCCCTGCAACGGACCGCCCTCTACGTTGCTGATGAGCGGAAAATTAAATCTTGAATCAATGGGATGGAGCCTGTTATTAAACAACCGTATCAAGGCGGGAGCGGGTATGGAGCCGAGATCGTGAGCGCGGGGCTCTTCAGGCGAGTCGGTGCGGCTTCGGCGGCGCTTTCAGCGCTGTGGCTCGGCGCGCAGGGGCTCATGGGCGCCGCCCCGCTCGGCCTCGCATGCCTCGTCTTGCTGATCGCGTGGCCGATTTGGATCGCGCGAACCGAGGCCGCTCAGATGGAGCGTCGGCTGATCGTCGAGGGCCTGGTAGAGCGCCGGAGCCGGATCTACCGGCTGCTCTGGCCGGGCCATCTGGTTGCCGCTGTCGAGGCGGCCATGGCGATTTGCGCGGCTCTGCTGCTGCTCGGCGTGGCCCGGCTTCTGGAACCGGCACATTGGGGCGTGCTTGCAGCCGCGGCCCTGGCGCTGTCGCTGCTTGCGGGACCGCTCGCTTGCGCCCTGCGCGGCATCGCGCGGCCGGGTATGGCTGGACCGCTTCTGCGCCGGTGGCCGCTGTTTCTGGTCGGTCTGCTCCTCGTCGGCGCCGGCTTCTTCGTGGTGGATTATGCGGTGATCGGCGCGCCGGACACCCGGGCCATGGCCTGGGACGCCGTTGCGCGCGAAGCTTTTGCCGTGGGGCTTGGGGCCGAGACGACCGTTGCAGCGTGGCTGGTCGGGCTTCTGTCGGCGGCGGATGCGCTGACCTGGCACGCCTCGCAAACGGTAATCCCGGCTCTGCCCGAGGGAAGCCTCAAGGCGGTCTCCTGGGCCCTGGTGCTGGGCGGGGCCGGGATCGTCGCGCTGATTTTCACCCGGTTCGTGATCGGGGCGCTCGCAATCGCCGAAGGAGCGGCTGCGGGGCCGGGTGCGCGGGGGTTGCCCGGTGCCGCGGTGGCGATCGTCCTGCTCTTCTCAGTCGCGTTTATGCCGGGGCTCAGCCGCGGACCCGAGACCACGTCAGAGGCATTGATCCACCACGCGGACCGGATCTCCCGGGCGGTCAATCCTTGCGGGCCCGCGCCGCTAACGCCGGAGGGCCTGACGCGGCTCGCCCTCGTCGAGATCGACGGCGCCGAGGCGGCGGCGGCAGAGCTCGGCGAGCGCCGGATCGCTGCGCTGGCGGCGCGGCTCGAGGCGGACACAGCGGCGGGGATCGAACGCTATCTCGACTGGCATTACTCGGTTCAGGGCGAGTACCAGCGGCTGGCTGCCCTGGCCTTCGGCGACTTGTCGGGCACGCTGGCCGCTCGTCTGGGCGCGGCAATCCCTACCGGTCAGCGGTTGGCCGACCGCATCGCGGCGGAACGGCGGATGCTCGACGCGCTGACCGATGTGCGCCTGGCAGCCGCGGCCCAGGAGGCGACCGAGACGGCGCGCGACAGGGTCGCAGGTGCCGATTGCCTCGGGGCCGAGCTTGTCGCGATCGATCTGCGCGGTCTGGCCGAACTCACCGCCCCGCCCGTGCCGGAGGGCGCGTTGGCGGGGGCGGCCGCAACTCTCGGGCTCAGGACCGCGCTCTCTCGGGTGGTCGCCGCACAAGGCGCGCGGCTGGGGCGGCAGGCGGCTCTCAGGACGGCCGGGCGGCTTGCGGCCCGGACGGCGGCCAAACGCGGCAGCGGGGTGTTGGCCTCGGCCGGCGGGGCCGCGGCGGTCTGTGCCCCCGGCGGGCCGCTGGCCATCGCCTGCGGGCTCGGAGCGGGGCTGGTCGCGTGGATCTCGGTCGATCTGCTGGCGGTCGAAATCGCCGAGGCCACCGGTCGCGACGCGATGCGCGAAAAACTCAAAGCCAAGTTCGGGGTTCGCAACCGGGCGCTCGTCGCCCATCTCGAGGCCCACAGCGCCGAGCGCCGCGCTGCGCTGGCGCAGGCACATCGTGCGCGCCTCGCAAAGGCGTTTATTCCAGCCCGCGACGGTTGAGGCCGCGGGTCAGATCGGGTCAGGCGCCTGCGCGGTGCCGTGGTCGGGCCCCGGTCAGACCCGCGCGCGCCGCACCGAGCGCCGCCGCCGTGAAGTCGGCCGATCAGGTAGCCGCTGCCGGCGCAGCACCTCCTCGACACCGGCCACCGCCAAGGCTGCGGCGCCAAGCATCGGCCAGATCTCGAGCGGCACCGGGGCCAGTTGATATGCCTGCGCAATCGGCGGCACCAGCCCAAGCAGCGCGCCCGCCGCCACCATCGCCGCCACGACCGCGAAGGCCAGCGGGTTGGACCACGCGGCCGGCGACAGAAGCGAGACTTGGTCGCGCCGATTGACCAGCAGACGCGCGCCCGCGATCAGACAGATGGCAACCGCCGAGGCGCCCCGGATCACGTCGAGCGGCATCGCCTTATACTCGGTGTAAGCGGTCACGGCCAGAAGCGCCGCCGCCACCGCCAGGGCGGAGACCAGCGCCTGACGCACCGCCGAGGCTGGGAAAATGGGCTGGCTGGCGCGCCGCGATATCCGGTCGAGCTCGTCTCCCTCCTCCGTCTCGAGCGCAAAGACCGCCATGGTGCCCAGCGACACGATCATCGCAACCGCGATCAGCGGTACCGGCAGAAGCGGCATCGGCACGCCCAGGAACAGCGCGAGCCCGTGCGCGATCAGCAACCCAGCCCCGGTTCCCAGCGCGCAGAGTGTGAGCTTGCGGACCCGATGGACCGTCGCCCGGGCGGCCGTGATCGCCGCCATCGCGCGCTGCAGCGAGCCGTCGACCGCGAGCGCGTTGGCGCTGGCGATGAGGGCGTCTCGGCTTGGACCCGGGACCGCCACGCCGACATCGGCATGCACGAGCGCCAGGCGATCGTGCTCCTCGGTCGCAATGGCGGTCACCTGATGGCCGTCGCGGTGGTAGCTGTCGACGATCAGACGGAAGGCTTCGGGACCCGCCTCCGAAAAGATCCGGCTCGGGCGCACCAGGTTGTCCACGAACCCCTCGGAGCGTTCACTTGCGGCTGCGATTAGCTGCGGGCCCGTAACGATCATCTCGTTGGAGGAGACGATGCCAAGAGCCACCCCCCGCGCCCGCGTGGCCGCATCGGGATCCCGGCTGGCCACAGCGACCCGCGCCTTCGCCGCGCGAAGGCGTGCGGCCGTGTCCGCCAGCGCGTCGGGGATGCGCAGGCGAAGCGCCACGAGCCCCAGAGGCTGAACCAAAAGCTCAGGCCCGGCATCGGGTGCATCGGGGCTCGGGCTCGCCGCCGCGACCGCGAGAACCCGGTGTCCCTGCGCCTCGAGATCGGCCGCGGCCGTCCATAGCGGGTCCTGCGGGTCCTCCCCGGCGTATCGGGCGATCTCCTGCCAGGGCCCGCGCAGGCAGAGGATGCTGTCCGGCCCCCGGACCAGCGTGCCGATCTCGACTGCCGCGTCGATTGGCTCGCCGATCGAAGCCGCCGTCGCGGTTACCGCCGGGGCGCCCAGCAGAGCCGCGAGTTCGGCGATGAGGGCGGTGTCCGGGTCGTGCTCCGGTCGGTAGCTGGCCGCGGTCGGGTCGGCGCGCCCGGCGGCGGCACCTTGCGCGACCATCAGAAGCGAGCTCAGATGGGACGGATCTGATGGTTCGGGCGAGACTTGCCAGCGGCGCGGTCCTTCTGCTTCGGTCTTCTTGCGACCCCGCACGCGCCGGCTGCGCTGGTCTTCCGGCTCGGTGTCCGGGATATCGAGCCGAAAAATGGTTTTGCGGCCCGCGGCATCGACGAGAACGGGCTCCGGCACCGATTGCGGATCGAGGGTGGTCTCGGCGGTCACGCACAGAAAACCCGTATGCGCGAGCGCTTCCAAGGCGCGGGCGGTCCTGGGTGTCACGCCATGATGGCGGAGCCGCCGGCCGCCGGCGAGAAGCGTCACGACTGCCGCCGCCCCCAGGCCCGGCGGTACGGCGATCGCGAGCAACGCCATGGCGAGCACCAGGGCGGTCGATTTGATCAAGAGCCCTTGCAGCATGAAGTAGATCGCCAAAAGGCTGGCCACCCCCGCGGCAGCGAGCGCCACCGGCCAGAGCTGGGCCGTGAGGCGCCGCAGGATCCGAGGGGTTGTGCCCTCAGGTGCCGGTTGGTCCGGGTCCGACTTGTCCACCCTTGGGCCGGCCTGCAGTTCGAAGGGGGCGGCGTCGTCGATCGCCGGCGGCGCTTTGTCAGGGGCGAGCACGAGGCCGACCCCATGCCCTCCCAAAATCCACTCCCCGGCAGGCAGCGCGTCCGCAACCTCGCCGTCCTCTGAAACCACCAAGCCGTGGTCGATGGCGAGACTGACCCCAACGGGCAGCTGCATCCCGGCGCTGAGCACGATGGCATCGCCCGGAACGAGGGCGGCGCAGGAGAGCGGGGTTACCTGCCCATCGCGGATCGCCAGGACCTCCGGCTGGTGGGCCAGAGCGCCCCGGGCGAAGCCGCGAAAACACAACAGCACGGTTGCCAAGAGGATGGGCAAGAACAACGCCAGCTGCGGTCCGATCAACCATTCGAAATCGTGGTCGCTCAGCAGGGCGAGCAATCCCGTTCCGCCGGCGAGCGCCAGCAGGGTTGCATCGAGCGCGATCGGGCGGAGCAATTGCGGGCGCTCCGGCCTGAGGCGCGCGGCGAAATTGAGGCCGCGCGCGTTGCGCCGCCGCGCCCGAGCCTCAGCACTGCTCAGGCCCAGCGGCGTCGTCAACGAAAAGGTCGGCTCGGCCCCCACGTCGTCGCTCCATCGATGATCCGCGGCTCAAGCGCCAGGCTCGCCTCTGCCGCCAAACGCGCACGCCCATGGACCGGACGCGCCCACCCTTTGGCGCCGTGTCTGCGGATAAAAGTTTTCCAAATTCTTCCCGCCTCTTGTTAGTCTGTGGCAAAGTTGGGTGCAAACCTAGGCGACGGGAATGTTCGGGCCGGTCGAACCCGGCCGCTCAAACGGAAGATGCCAAACGTGATCGCCGCAATGCTTCGTTTTATCTCGGCCGCCGCGCTTGTCGCGGCACATCTGATCCTGGCGCTCGGCACGCAAGCCAAAGCCGAAGCGACTCCCGGGCGGGTCACTGTGGGCCTGCCAGAGAACCCGCCTCTGATCTTCGCCGAAGGTACGACCCAAGCGCAAGGCTTCTTCCCGGGCCTGATCGACATCTTGGCTGAGCGGGAGGGATGGCAAGTCGTCTATGTGCGCTGCGCCCTTGCGGATTGCTTGCAGATGGTGCGCCGGGGCGAGATCGATATGCTTCCCGGGGTGGCCTATACCGATCCGCGGGCGCGCCGCTTGCAGTTTGGCCGGGAAGCGCTGCTGCGGAGTTGGTCCTCCGTTTATGCCCGTCGCGGATCGGCCAGGCCGGTGCAGTCGCTGGTCGACCTGGCTGGCAGCAAGGTGGGCGTCGTTTCCGGCAGCGCCGAGATGCGCGAGTTGTCCGAGTCGATCGCCTTCCGAGGTATCGATACCGAGGTGCTCGGCTTCCCGTCCGAGCGTGACGTGCTGATGGCCGTGTCCCGCGGCGAGGCGCAGTTCGGCATCGTCAACCACCATTTCGGGCGTACGCTGGCGAGCCCCTTCGCACTGGTTCGGATGCGCTTGGTGTTTCGACCGTCGGCGCTGTCGGTGGTCTACTCCCCCGCCGTGTCGCGGCGCATGATCGACCGCATCGACGACATGATCGCCAAGCTCAAGGCCAATCCGGACAGCGCCTATTATCAGTTGCTCGAGGACTGGTTGATCCCAAAGCCACCCTTCCGACTTCCGGACTGGGTGCCCGCGGTCACCGCCGTCACCGCCGGGCTCCTGCTGCTCAGCCTTGCGGTTAACGCCTATCTGCGCCGCCGGGTTGCAGAGAAGACCGCGGCGCTCAGTGAAAGTCAGAACCGGCTGAAAGCGATCTTCGACAACGCGCCCGTCGAGATTTACCTCAAGGATGTGGAAGGGCGCTATGTCGAGGTGAATAAGCAGTTCGAGCGGTTGTTCAACGTCGAGGCCGACCAGATTGTCGGCAAGCTCCCGGCGGAGGTGCATTACGATGCCCTGGCATCGCGGACCCGCGCCCATGACCTTCAGGTGATCGAGACGCGACAAACAGTGATCCGCGAAGAGTTCGCGACGACCGAACTCGGCGACAAGGTGCTTCACACGGTCAAGTTCCCGGTCTTCGATGCGGTCGGCCAGGTCACCGGTGTGGGCGCCGTGGTGACCGACGTCACCGAGCAGACCACCGCTCGCGAACGCATGCTCGAGGTGGAGCAACGCCTGCTGGACGCGGTCAATGCGTTGCCGGACGGCTTTGTGCTCTTCGATGCCGAAGACCGGCTCGTGATGTGCAACGACAAGTTCCGCGAGATGTTTCGCATTTGCGAGCCTGTGATCAGGCCCTCGGTAACCTATGAGGAGATTCTCCGCTTCGGGATCGAGCATGGGCAGTACCCTGAAGCGATTGGCCAGGAAGAGGCTTATGTCGCGCGGCGTATGGAGGCGCATCGCGCCGCAGATACCAGCATAGAGATCCGGATGCCGGAGGACCGCTGGGTCCGCGTGGTCGAACGGCGCACGGCAACGGGCGGCGTCGTCGGCTTCCGGTTCGACATCACCGAGGCCAAGCGCCAGGCCCGCGCCCTCGAATCGGCCCGCAAGCGGGCAGAGGCTGCCGCCAACCAACTTCGAGAGCAGACCCGCAAACTCGCCCAGGTGGTGGAGATCACCGGCATCGGCGGCTGGGAGCTCGATGTCGAAACCGATACCCTGTTTTGGGATTCGATCACCAAATCGATCCACGAGGTTCCACGGTGGTACGAGCCGACCGTTGACGCTGCTTTGGCATTCTACGCGCCCGGCAGCCGCGACGACATTGCAG
Organism: Pikeienuella sp.; assembly: GCA_050331335.1. Taxonomy (GTDB): domain Bacteria; phylum Pseudomonadota; class Alphaproteobacteria; order Rhodobacterales; family Rhodobacteraceae; genus Thermohalobaculum. Next base: position 25,735 of record JBHJGY010000074.1, on the reverse strand, counting down.
AGGCGGTGAAGACCTGTATCACGCGCCACATCCCGTTCGACCGGGAGGCCGAACTCGTCACGGCCACCGGGCGTGTGGTCTGGGTGCGCGCGACCGGCCAGCCGCTGGTGGAAAACGGGCGTCTCCGGCGGCTGATCGGGGCGATCCAGGACATCTCCGCCCAAAAGGCTCATGAGCGCTCGCTCGAGGAAAGCTGGCTGGCGGCCGAGAAGGCCAACATCGCCAAGTCACAGTTCCTCGCCAACATGTCCCACGAGATCCGCACGCCGATGAACGGCGTCACCGGGATGCTTTCGCTGTTGTTGCGCTCCCGTCTGGACGAGACCCAGCGGCTCCAGGCCGAGACAGCCCATGCCTCTGCCTCGGGTCTTATGCGGATCCTCAACGACATTCTCGACTACTCCAAGCTCGAGGCGAACGAGATGCAGATCGACGCAATGCCCTATGACCTGCGCGATGTGGTCTCCGAGGTAACCGCGATGCTGTCGTTCCGTGCTGGCGAAAAGGGGCTCGATCTGCGCACAGAAATCGACCCGGATCTGCCGGCGCGCTTGATCGGGGATCCCGCCCGGGTTCGCCAAGTGTTGGTCAACCTGGCCGGCAACGCGATAAAGTTCACCGAAACTGGGTATGTTCTGATCAAGGCACGGCTCAAGGACCGGGGGGAGGCGGTGATCGTCGAAGTCATCGATACCGGGACCGGGATCAGCGCGGACGCCCAAGTGACCCTCTTCAACCGTTTCGCCCAGGCCGACAGCTCGATCGGACGGCGCTACGGTGGCACGGGGCTGGGTCTGGCGATCTCCAAGCAGCTCGTCGAAGCCCTTGGCGGCACAATTGGGGTCGACAGCGCGCTCGGCGAGGGCAGCCGCTTCTGGTTTACCCTGCCGGCGGAGTCGGCGGTTGCCCAAGAGCCGACGGCGCTGCGCAGCGTCGGCAGTGCGGCGAGCTAGCCCCAGCTCCCCCCAGTTCCGCGGCCGCGGCACCGTTCCGGGGGCCTGCACGGTTTCTGCTGCCGGCTGGAAACTCGCGCTTGACGGCGCATGGCGAGACGATTAATCACACGCTCACTCGGATGCAGGCGATCCCTGCGGGTCCGCAGCGGTTGTAGCTCAGTTGGTTAGAGTGCCGGCCTGTCACGCCGGAGGTCGCGGGTTCGAGCCCCGTCAACCGCGCCATTCCCTTAGGTGTCCCATGCGATCTCCGACCATTGAACACGGGGCGCGCGGACTTCTTGCATTTTGCGAAGATTCGTGAAACACTCCCGCATAGGTTGAGGGTTTGCGTCTCCGACCCCGCTCTGGGGGCGTCGCGGCGGGAAGGGTTCGGCGGGCTCAACAGGGGCGCGCCTCAAACCTATGAGATCGCGATGACCCGATTTCTCGACATCGTCTACTTCGGTCGGCTGGACCGCAGCGCTTTCACGCTCGCCTTGGCCCTTTTCGCCGCGACCTTTGCGCTGCTCGCGATCTGGACCGTCATGACGGCCAGCGCGGTCGATGCGACCGCCATCTTCGCAGCGGTCTACAGCAGCGGCAACATTGCGGATGTCCCGGCCATTTTGCTCGGCCATGGCCTCTCCGAGCATCGCACGGCCGGCGTGTTGACCATTCTGGGGCTGTTCCTCGTCGCCGCGCTGTTTCTGCTCGCCGCCCGCGCCCGGGATATCGGTCTGCCAGGCTGGCCTGCGGCGCTTGCGGCGATGGCCGTGTTCCTTCTCGCAGGGTTCGCCCATGCCTGGATCGGCGGATTGGCGGTGATGCTCTTGGCCTGCTTTTGCTTCTGGCCCCCCTTCGATCGCTGAGCCGTGGCGCTGGGCCGGCTGGCCCAAGGGCTTGTGTCGCACCGGGAGCGTTTGACCCGATCAGGGCCTCGGCTTATCCCTTAACCCGTGCGGGCACTGCGAAAGGGCATGAGCATGGACGATCTGTTGCGGGAATATCTGCCGATCCTGATCTTCCTCGGCCTGGCGATCGGGTTGGGGCTGTTTCTGATCCTAGCGGCTTGGATCATCGCCGTGCGCAGCCCGGATGCTGAGAAGACCTCTGCCTATGAATGCGGCTTCAACGCCTTCGACGACGCACGCATGAAGTTCGATGTCCGGTTTTATCTCGTCGCCATCCTCTTCATCATCTTCGATCTGGAGATTGCGATGCTCTTCCCGTGGGCCGCGGCCTTTGGCGGGCTCTCGGAGGTCGCTTTCTGGTCGATGATGGTGTTCCTCGCCGTGCTGACCATCGGCTTCGCCTATGAGTGGAAAAAGGGAGCGCTCGAATGGGAGTGACAACCGCAGGCGCGCTTGCAGGCGCCGACAAGGAGGTCCTCGCCCGCAATCTCTCCGATGAGCTCGCGGACAAGGGCTTCCTGCTCACCACCACGGACGATCTGATCAACTGGGCGCGCACCGGGTCGCTGATGTGGATGACCTTCGGGCTCGCCTGTTGCGCTGTGGAGATGATGCAGGCCTCGATGCCGCGCTACGATCTCGAGCGCTTCGGCATTGCGCCGCGCGCCTCGCCGCGCCAGTCGGATGTGATGATCGTGGCCGGCACGCTGACCAACAAGATGGCACCGGCGCTGCGCAAGGTCTACGATCAGATGCCGGAACCGCGCTATGTAATTTCAATGGGCTCCTGCGCCAATGGCGGGGGCTACTATCACTACAGCTACTCGGTGGTGCGCGGCTGTGATCGTGTCGTGCCGGTGGATATCTATGTTCCCGGCTGTCCGCCAACGGCGGAAGCGCTGGTCTACGGGCTCTTGCAGCTTCAGCGGAAGATCCGCCGCACCGGCACGATCGTGCGGTAGGGGCGGGGTATGTCCAAACCCGTGATCCGCCGGTGGGAGGCCCGTGCCGGCAGCGAGGCGATCGAGGCCTGGCTTGCGCAGTTCCGCGACCGGGTTATGCCGAAATACCGCGAGGCCGAGGGATTTCGAGGCGTGCGCGTCCTGATCTCGCACGGTGCCGCGATCCGCGATGTGGTGGTGCTTACCGAGTGGGATGACATGGCCGCCGTAGAGCGTTTCTCGGGGCCTGAGCCGGAGCGCGCCGTGATGCCCGACTGGGTGGCTGTTCTGATGCCCGACCATGACGGCCACGCGACCCATTACGATGAGATCCTTCGGGAGGACGCCGAATGAGCGACGCGCTTGAAGAAGTGGCTGAGATGTTGGCAGCCGCGCGCCCGGATGAGGTGGACCGGACCGAGATTGCCCTTGGCGAGCTCATCGTCATCACGACGGTCTCCGGCATCCGCGCCCTGGTGCAGCATCTTGCCCAGAACCCGGCCCTTGAGTTCACCACGCTGATCGATATCACGGCCGTCGACTATCCCGGTCGGGAGAAGCGGTTCGACGTGGTTTACCACTTTCTCTCGATGCGCCAGAACCAGCGCGTGCGCGTGAAGCTCGCCACCTCCGAGCAGGATGTGATCCCCTCGATCACCGATTTGCACCCGTCGGCCAACTGGTATGAACGGGAAGTGTTCGACATGTACGGCCTGCTGTTCTCCGGCCACCCAGATTTGCGCCGCCTGCTCACGGATTACGGATTTCGCGGGCATCCTCTGCGCAAGGACTTCCCCACGACGGGCTATACCGAAGTGCGCTATGACGAGACTGCCAAACGGGTGGTCTACGAGCCGGTAAGCCTCGTGCAGGAGTACCGGACCTTCGACTTCATGTCCCCCTGGGAGGGCGCTGACTACATCCTCCCTGGCGACGAGAAGCAGAGCGGATGAGCGGGCGATGCCGGTCTTCGTCTATTTTCTGCTGAAGGCGGCGGCCATACCGCCCTTTTGGGTGCTGCTGCAGCGGGCGGGGCTGAACCCCTATTGGGCATTTGCGGCGTTTCTGCCCTTGGGCGTGTTCGTACTGCTCTATGTGGTGGCGTTCTGGGATGGTTCCGGCCGGACCCTTGGCAGGCGATAGAGTGGAGGCTCGGATGGACGCATCAGGTGAGCGCGAGGCGGTACGGGACGAGGTGCGGGCTGTGGCGATGGCCTATGCACAGGCGCTCCACCGGGCGGACACCGCGGCCTTGGGCCAGATCTTTCACGATGCGGCGCATCTTTACGCGGGCCAGGACGGCGCCCTGATCGATTGGCCCAAGGCGAAGTTCCTCGAACGGGTCGGCGCCCGAGCTGCGCTCTCGGGTGAGGTCGATGTGGAGATCGAGGCGATCCACGTCGCAGGCCCCGAGACGGCGCATGTGACGCTCCATGTCGCGGTACCGCCGCGGCGCTTCACCGACTATCTCCAGTTTCTCAAGCTCGGCGGCGAATGGCGGATCATCAACAAGATCTTTCGCGTGGCCGAGGGCCCAGGCGTCTGAACGGAGGCGAGACCGATGATGGACGGCACCCAGGACACCCTCACGGGCGAGCAGCGGATCCGGAACTTCAACCTGAATTTCGGGCCCCAGCACCCGGCCGCCCACGGCGTGTTGCGGATGGTGCTCGAGCTTGACGGCGAGATCGTCGAGCGGGTGGACCCCCATATCGGGCTTCTGCACCGCGGCACCGAGAAGCTGATGGAGAGCCGGACCTATCTCCAAAACCTGCCGTATTTCGACCGTCTCGACTACGTGGCGCCGATGAACCAGGAGCATGCTTGGTGTTTGGCGATCGAGAAGCTCGCCGGGGTCGCGGTGCCGCGCCGGGGCCAGCTGATCCGGGTGCTTTTCTGCGAGATCGGACGGATTCTGAGCCATCTGCTCAACGTGACCACCCAGGCGATGGATGTCGGCGCGCTCACCCCGCCACTCTGGGGGTTCGAGGAGCGCGAGAAGCTCATGATCTTCTACGAACGGGCCTGCGGGGCGCGGCTGCACGCGGCTTATTTCCGCCCCGGCGGCGTACATCTCGACCTGCCAGACGCGCTGATCGACGACATCGAAGCCTGGTGCGACCCGTTCCTCGGGGTTTGCGACGATCTCGAAGAGCTGCTGACCGACAACCGCATCTTCAAGCAGCGCAATGTCGATATCGCCATAGTCAGCCTCGACGAGGCGCAAGCCTGGGGCTTCTCCGGCGTCATGGTGCGCGGCTCCGGCTGGGCCTGGGATTTGCGCCGCGCCCAACCTTACGAGTGCTATAACGAGATGGCGTTCCAGATCCCGGTGGGGAAGAACGGCGACTGTTACGACCGCTATCTCTGCCGGATGGAGGAGATGCGCGAGAGCGTGAAGATCATGCGCCAGTGCATCGACAAGCTGCGCGGCTGCAAAGGCGAGCCGGTGCAGACCACCGACGGTAAGATGGCGCCGCCGAAGCGCGCCGAGATGAAGCAATCGATGGAAGCGCTGATCCACCACTTCAAGCTCTACACCGAGGGGTTCCGGGTGCCGGCCGGCGAGGTCTATGCCGCGGTCGAAGCCCCCAAGGGTGAATTCGGCGTCTACCTCGTGTCCGACGGCACCAACAAACCCTACAAGTGCAAGATCCGCGCGCCGGGCTACCCCCATCTCGCGGCCATGGACCACATCTGCAAAGGCCACCAACTCGCCGATGTTTCCGCTGTGTTGGGCTCGCTCGACATCGTTTTTGGGGAGATCGACCGGTGAGGCGCTGGCGTTTCGCCGCGGGTCTGGCGGCGGCTTTGTTGGCAGGGTCGGCGCTTGCCGAGGATCTCGCCATCGAGCTTCGGCCGGACCTGGGGTTCCAGCCGCTCGTAAGCTTGGACGGAACACGGCTCATCATTCGCAACGGGGACGCCCTCTTCCTGTGCAATCTGCGGATCCGGCAGGGTGTGAGCACGGCGACGGGGTGCGATCCTTTCGTGCCGCCTTGGGAATTCGAGGCCGCGCAAGCTGCAGTGGCCGCGCGCAATGCCGAGATCGAAGCGGAGCGGGCTCGGCAGGAGGCCCAAGCGAGTGCGGCGCGGGAAGCCTGGTTGGCCTCACTCGATGCGGCGGGCGAGGCCATGGCCCAATCCGCAATCGTGAAGTTGATGACCGGGCGCAATTGCAGCGTCTCGTTTGCAGGAGAGGGGGCGGAACGTCGGGTCATCGCTGACGTCGTGGCGATCATGCGGGCCGACCTCGCGCCGATCCCCGAGAATTTGGACTTCGATCTGGACCGCCGGCTGCGCGGGTTTATCGAAACCGTGGGCGAGGCGATGGTGAAAGATGGACAGCTGGTTCAGGATCAGACCACCAACTCAATAATCCTTGCCGAGGGGTGCTGAGATGCGAAGCGGACAAAGCGCGGTCGTCCGGTCTGGCGGGATCATCGCTACAGCAGCCATGCTTGCCGGGTTGGCGGTCGCCCAAGAGGCCGAGCAGCCGTCGCCGCCGCTGCCGCCGCAAGCCCGCGCCGATGTGATCCCCGCGGAGACGACCATCGGGGCGCTTCACGCAGCGGGCTACATCGTCGGTGACATCTATACGGTCCCGGCGACGGATGCGGCGGTCAACCGCTTCGCCTTCGTCATGGACCACCCCGAGGGGGCTGCCCGCCCGCTCTATGTCTGCCGCCTGATGGTTGGGTCGGGTCTCGAGGACACGGCCCAATTCCCGCTGATCATGACCAATATCTGCGCCCGCCTGCCCTGATGCGTATGCCCCAGACGAGGACGCCATGAGCCTGCGCCGACTGCACCACGAGCAACCGGAGAGTTTCGCCTTCACCCCCGCCAACCAGGCCTGGGCCGAGGCGCAGCTCAAGAAATACCCCGAGGGTCGTCAGGCTTCGGCGGTTATCCCGCTCCTCTGGCGCGCCCAAGAGCAAGAGGGTTGGATCTCGCGCCCGGTGATCGAGACGGTCGCCAGGATGCTGGAGATGGCCGAGATCCGGGTGCTCGAGGTCGCGACCTTCTATTTCATGTTCCACCTCAAGCCGATGGGGGATGTGGCGCATATCCAGGTCTGCGGCACCACGCCCTGCATGCTCTGCGGCTCCGAGGCGCTCGTCGAGCTCTGCAAGGCGCGTATCGCCAAGAGCCCCCACACCCGCTCGGCGGACGGCAAGTTCTCCTGGGAGGAGGTCGAGTGCCTCGGCGCCTGCTCCAATGCGCCGATGGTCCAGATCGGCAAGGACTACTACGAGGATCTCGACCCGGAGAGCTTCGGCGCGCTCCTCGATGCGCTGGCGCGGGGCGAGACCCCCCGTCCAGGGTCGGCCAAAGGGCGCTTCGCCTCCGAGCCGGGGACGGGGCTCACCTCGCTGGAGGTCCCACGGGCGCATGAGACCAACGCCTCGGTGACGCTGGCGACCGCGCTCGCCGACGGTATCAAGCGGATCGATGGGACTGAGGCGACGGCGTCAGAGCTCGCGCTTGGCGGTACGGCCCCGGTCGCTTCGGCAACGCCAAGCCCGGCCGCGGCGGCACCCCCGGCCACGACCCATGCGCCGGAGGATGGTGCAAAGCCCGATCTCCTCGATGCGGCCCGCGGCGGCCAGCCGGACAACCTCCAGGCACTCAAGGGGATCGGGCCGAAGCTCGAGGCGTTGCTGCACCAGCTCGGGGTCTACCACTACGACCAAATCGCCTCGTGGAGCGAGGCAGAGGTTGCCTGGGTCGACAACCATATCGAAGGTTTCAAAGGGCGGATCCTGCGCGACGACTGGGTGGGACAGGCCAAGGCCCTCATCGCGGACAAGGGAGACGACTGATGCTCGCAGACCAGGACCGCATTTTCACCAATCTCTACGGCATGGGCGACCGCTCGCTCAAAGGCGCGAAGGCGCGCGGGCAGTGGGACAATACGGCGGGTCTCATCGCACGCGGGCGCGAGGCCATCGTTGAGGAAGTCAAGAAATCCGGCTTGCGCGGGCGCGGCGGCGCGGGCTTCCCGACGGGCCTCAAATGGTCGTTCATGCCCAAAGGCTCCGACGGGCGGCCGCATTATCTCGTGGTGAACGCGGACGAATCGGAGCCCGGGACCTGCAAGGATCGCGAGATCATGCGCCACGATCCGCATACTCTGTTGGAGGGCTGCCTGGTCGCGTCCTTCGCGATGGGGGCGCATGCCTGCTACATCTACATTCGCGGCGAGTATATCCGTGAGCGCGAAGCGCTCCAGGCGGCGATCGACGAGTGCTACGACGCGGGGCTGTTCGGCAAGAACGCGGCCGGCTCCGACTGGGACTTCGAGTGCTACCTCGTCCATGGCGCGGGCGCCTATATCTGTGGCGAAGAGACAGCGCTGATCGAAAGCCTCGAGGGCAAGAAGGGCATGCCACGGCTCAAGCCGCCCTTCCCCGCCGGCGTGGGTCTCTATGGCTGCCCGCCCACCGTCAACAACGTCGATTCGATCGCCGTGGTGCCGCCCATACTGCGCCGGGGCGCGGACTGGTTCGCCGGCATCGGGCGGGCCAACAACACCGGCACCAAGATTTTCGCCGTCTCCGGCCATGTGAACGCGCCCTGCGTCGTCGAGGAGGCGATGTCGATCCCGTTCAAGGAGCTGATCGACCGCCATTGCGGCGGCGTTCGGGGCGGCTGGAAGAACCTCAAGGCGGTGATCCCTGGCGGGTCGTCGGTGCCGATGCTGCCGGCCTCGACGATGGAGAACGCGATCCTCGACTTCGATTGGCTGCGCGAGCAGAAATCGGGGCTCGGGACCGCGGCGGTTATCGTGATGGACCAGTCGACCGACGTGATCAAGGCGATCTGGCGACTTGCGAAATTCTACAAGCACGAGAGCTGTGGCCAGTGCACCCCCTGCCGGGAGGGCTCAGGCTGGATGATGCGCGTGATGCAGCGGCTGGTCACGGGCGAGGCGGAGCTCGAGGAGATCGACATGCTGCTCGACGTGACCAAGCAGGTGGAGGGGCACACGATCTGCGCCCTCGGCGATGCCGCCGCTTGGCCGATCCAGGGCCTGATCCGCCATTTCCGCGACGAGATCGAGGACCGCATCCGGGCGCACAAGACCGGCCGTGTGACCGCCGTCGCGGCGGAGTGAGCCGGGCGGCGACGGCGCGGCGACCGGCGGCGTCGGCTCCACGCTGACCGTCTTGCTGGGGCGCGAGGGTCCCGCTTTAGGTTTGCGCGCCAAGCTGCTCCGGCCGCGCTGACGCTCCTGTCTTGTTTGTTAAACCGGTTGGGCCATGCTCAATTGGGGCGGGGTTGTCGCCGGAGGATTAGGATGGGCTTGGCTTTCGCGGAGACGCACGGCTCCGAACACGGGCGATCAGCGGGTTGGCTGCTGCTGACCGTGGCGCTCGCCGGCTGTTCGTTTTTCCCCGTACCGCCGTCTGGCGCGGGCAAGCCCGAAGCCATGCGCCATCCGGACAAGAAGTTTTTTGTGCAGTATGGCGCAACCTCTTATCTCGTGGATGTCCGATACATCGATATCCTAGGCGAGTCGGTGATCGCGGTCAGGCGCAGCGCAGGGCCCTCGACTGAGCCCCGCGAGACCTTGGAGGTGCTGCCGACCCGGACGCCGCCCGCAGCTGAGACGGGCTTTGCCGATGAGGCTTACCGGTCCGTTGCGGTCGACATCGCCGATACGATCAGCGGCCGACCGCCCATCTGCATCGACGGCCAGACCATGCGCCTTGCGCGGGGGGAAGACCAACCGGCGCGCACGCTGTATCGGGCGCAACGCGCAGCTTGGGTGGTGTTCGCCTTCTGCCCGCCGCCGGCGGCTGGCTGAGTCAGGGACGGCCGCCCGTTGGACGGCGCGCTCAGCCCGAAAACAGCCGCATCGGCGCGACGCATGCGGCGCCTTAGATACCGGGATGGCCGGAGAGGCCGGAGCAGGTGACTGAAATTGCCCGGCAGAGCTCCGGAATTCTTCGGCGGCCCACCGATCTTGGCGGCAACGCGACGCAGACCCGGTGGCCGGACGAGGCGCGCAGGGAGGCGATAACACCTGCCCCAGCTTCCTCTCGGCGAAAGCGAGGCAGATTTTGTCGGCTTAGCCCGCGGCCGGATGATAAACTGATGTGTCCATGGAAGATCGGCTCTGTGCTTACTTCCATGCCGGGCGGTGTTCGGAATGTGGTGCGTCGCGGCGGGATCCTGACCGCCGGTGGCTGAGGCAGAGCGCGGCCGCCGCGGCCGGTCGACGAGCGGCGGTGTGACACGGGGGCCTTGCGGTTTCGCGCGAGGCTCTTCTCGCGTTATATGATCACTAAAGCGAACTGCCCGCGCGCCAGAGGAGACGGCATGACCGAGCTTCGGACCATCATCATCGACGGCCGCGAGATCCAGGCCGACCCGAACCTGACCGTGATCCAGGCATGTGAGGAGGCCGGCATCGAGATCCCGCGCTTCTGCTATCATGAGCGGCTGTCGATCGCGGGCAACTGTCGGATGTGCCTCGTCGAGCCGGTGGGCGCGCCGAAGCCCGCCGCCTCCTGCCATCTGATGGTCCGCGACCTGCGCGGCGGGCGCAATGGCGAGCCGCCCGAGGTCCGGACCAATTCGCCGATGGTCAAGAAGGCGCGCGAGGGGGTGATGGAGTTTTTGCTCATCAACCACCCGCTCGACTGCCCGATTTGCGACCAGGGCGGCGAGTGCGACCTCCAGGATCAGGCGATGGCCTATGGCGTGGATTTCTCCCGCTACCGCGAGCCCAAGCGCGCGGTGGAGGATCTCCAGCTCGGGCCGCTCGTCGAGACCCATATGACCCGCTGCATCTCCTGCACCCGCTGCGTGCGCTTCATCACCGAGGTGGCGGGCGTCTCCGAACTCGGCCAGACCGGTCGCGGCGAGGATGCGGAGATCACCAGCTATCTCGGCGAGATCCTGAAATCCGAGATGCAGGGCAACATCGTCGATCTCTGCCCGGTGGGCGCGCTGACCAACAAGCCCTATGCCTTCTCGGCGCGGCCCTGGGAGCTGACCAAGACCCAGTCGATCGACGCGATGGACGCGCTGGGGAGCAACATTCGGATCGACACCCGGGGGCGCGCGGTGATGCGGGTGCTGCCGCGGAACCATGACGGCGTCAACGAGGAGTGGATCGCCGACCGCACGCGCCATGTGGCCGACGGGCTCGCGCGCCAGCGGCTCGACCGCCCCTTCGCCCGGGTCGATGGCAAATTCAAGCCGGTCTCCTGGGCCGAGGCATTAGGCATCGCGGCCGAGAAGATCGCCGCCGCCGGAGACCGCATCGCCGGGCTCGCGGGCGATCTCGCCCCGGTCGAGGCGATCTATGCGCTGAAGGGTTTGCTGGCGGGCCTGGGCTCGGTGCGCCACGAATGCCGCCAGGACGGCGCCCAACTCCCCGCAGGCATCGCCAACCGAGCGGCCTATGTGGGGACCGCGCGGATCGAGGATCTCGACACCGCCGAGCGCATCCTCCTAATCGGCACCAATCCCCGCATCGAGGCGCCGGTTCTCAACAGCCGCATCCGCAAGGCCTGGCTGGCGGGTGCCGATGTCGGCCATGTGGGCGAACCGGTCGATTTGACTTATCCGACGCTCGATTTCGGCCGCGATCCGGGCGCCTTTCCGACGCTCTTCGAGCGGGTCGAGAGCGACGACGTGGTGTCGCGGCCCTCTGTCATCGTGCTCGGGATGGGGGCGCTCGCCCGTCCAGACGGCGCCGCGCTTCTCGCCGAAGCCCAGCGGCTTGCCGAGGTCTCCCAGTCGGGGCTCCTGATCCTCCACACCGCGGCCGGGCGGGCGGGGGCGCTCGATCTCGGCTTCGTGCATGACGGCGGGGCGGCCGGCGCGACCGACGGCGCCGAGGTCGTCTATGCGCTCGGCTGGGACGAGGCGGAGATCCCTGCCGGTCCCTTCGTCATCTATCATGGCCATCACGGCGACCGGGGCGCCCATCGGGCCGACCTGATCCTTCCGGGTGCTGCCTATCCCGAACAGCCCGGACTTTTCGTCAACACCGAGGGGCGGGTGCAAATGGCGCTTCGGGCGGGCTTCCCGCCGGGCGAGGCCAAGGAGGACTGGGCGATCCTGCGGGCGCTTTCCGGTCGGCTAGGGTCGGCGCTTCCCTTCGACAGTCTCGAACAACTCCGCGGGCGGCTCTTCGTCGACCATCCCCATTTCGCAGCGCTCGACCAGATCGCGGATGCGGCGCCGGCCCCCCAGCCGGCCGGCGCTCTCGGCACTGGGCCCTTCCGCGCCACCGTCGCCGATCACTACCTCGTCAACCCTGTGCTCCGTGCCAGCCCGACCATGGCGGAGCTCTCCCGGCTCGCCAAAGAACGGGCCGAGGCCGAGCGCCTCGCCGCTGAATAAGGATAGTCCCCCATGATGGAGTTCTTCGACACGCCTTTCGGGACCTTCCTGATCATTCTGGCGCAGTGCTTGGCGGTCACGGTATCCATCCTCGTCAGTCTCGCCTTCCTGCTGCTGATGGATCGCAAGGTCTGGGCTGCGGTGCAGCTCCGTCGCGGGCCCAACGTCGTCGGCCCTTACGGTCTTCTCCAGAGCTTTGCCGATTTCGGGAAATTCGTGCTCAAGGAGATTGTCGTCCCTGCGGGCGCCGACCGGATCGTGTTCCTCATCGCGCCGCTGATCACCTTCGTGCTCGCCGTCATTGCTTGGGCGGTGATCCCCTTCGCCGACGGATGGGTGGTCTCGGACCTCAATGTCGGGGTGCTCTATATCTTCGCCATCAGCTCGCTCGGGGTCTATGGCGTGATCATGGGGGGCTGGGCGTCCAACTCGAAGTACCCCTTTCTCGGGGGGCTGCGCTCTGCCGCTCAGATGGTGTCCTACGAGGTGTCGATCGGCCTCATCATCGTCGGCGTTCTGATCTCCACGGGCTCGCTCAATCTCTCGGCAATTGTCGCGGCGCAGGACGGGGACTGGGGTCTCTTCTCCTGGTACTGGCTGCCGCATTTCCCGATGATGATCATCTTCTTCATCTCGGCGCTGGCGGAGACCAACCGCCCGCCCTTCGACCTGCCGGAGGCCGAGAGCGAGCTCGTCGCCGGCTACCAGGTGGAGTATTCCTCGACACCCTATCTGCTCTTCATGATCGGCGAATACATGAACATCGTGCTCATGTGCGCGCTGACGACGATCCTCTTTTTCGGCGGTTGGCTCAGCCCAATCCCGGGGCTGCCGGACGGCGTGATCTGGATGGTGCTGAAGATTGTCTTCTTCTTCTTCATGTTCGCGATGGTGAAGGCGATCGTCCCGCGCTACCGCTATGACCAGCTCATGCGTCTGGGTTGGAAGGTGTTCCTGCCGATGTCGCTCGGCTGGGTGGTGATCGCGGCCATCCTCGCGAAATACGACGTGCCGGGCTATGCCCGCTTCGCGACCGGAGGCTGACCCTGTGACGGGCCCGACCGCGATCGCCGGCGCTGTGGTCATCGCGCTCCTTGCCGGGGCGGCGCGGGGCGGCGCGTGCGGGCCCTCGGGGCTCGAGGATCCCTGTCGTCTCGGCCTGTCGGAGACGGACGAGGGCCTCATCTTGCCCGATCGACGTGGTCTCCCGGAGCTTGGCCCGACGCGGCCTCGCCTCGCCCCGGACCCGCCGTCGCCCCGCCCGGTGCGGGCGGCGGCGCCGGTCGGCGGGTCGGAGTTGGAGCGCGCAGAGCGGGGCAGCGCCTGCTCCTTAATTGGCGACCGGCGGGGGCCGGTCATGCTCGCGGTGTGGCGCCTTTGCGTCTCCGGCCCCTCGGGGGGAATGCCGGTGCGGGGGGATCGGACCCGTCCGCCGCAGGGGTTAGCGCCGCTCATGCGGCGTGACTGGGATGACGCGGTGCCCCGCGGGCCGATCGCCCCTGCGTGTTCGCGCCTTCGCGACCCTGCGCTGGAGGCGCGGCCGCTCGACGACACGCGGGCGCAGGCGCTTTCCAGCCGCCTCTTGACGGCTTATGTCGCATGCGACGCGCCGCGGGCCGGGGCAGACATCGCGGCCCTGCTCGCCGACGAATTGCCCCGGCTCCACGCCGCGGGCGCCGTGACCGAAAAAACGCTCTGGCACTGGGACCACGCCTTGTCCCAACTTCCCTTGGAGGCACGATAATGGCCATCGCACTCGACCGCGCCCTCGGCTACTTTCTCATGAGGGACATAATCGCCGGCTTTCGGGTTGGTTTCCGGTACTTCTTCAAGCCGAAGGCCACCATCAATTACCCGTTCGAGAAGGGGGCGCTGTCGCCGCGCTTCCGCGGTGAGCATGCGCTGCGCCGCTACGCCAATGGCGAGGAGCGCTGCATCGCCTGCAAGCTCTGCGAAGCGATCTGCCCGGCTCAGGCGATCACCATCGAAGCGGAGCCGCGCGAGGACGGCTCACGGCGCACCACCCGCTACGACATCGACATGACGAAGTGCATCTATTGCGGCTTCTGCCAGGAGGCCTGCCCGGTGGATGCCATCGTCGAGGGGCCGAACTTTGAGTTCGCAACCGAGACCCGCGAGGAGCTGTACTACAATAAGGACAAGCTCCTTGAGAACGGCGACCGCTGGGAGCGCGAGATCGCCCGAAATCTCGAGCTCGACGCACCGTATCGCTGAGCCGGACATGGGAGCCTGGGGGATCGGCGCTTTCGAGGACGATAGCGCGCTGGACTGGTTCGAGACCTTCGAGGAGCGCGGGGCGCCCGCGGTGATGGCGGCGCTCGATGCGGTGCTGGCCGTTCCTGAAGGCGCTGAGATCGATGCCGACATCGCGAACGAAGGCCGGGCGGCGGCGGAGGTTGTCGCGGCGGTTTTCGGCAGGCCCGCCCCTGAGTTGGAAGCGGATCGGCGCGCGCGCATGCTGACGGTCGGCGGGGATCTGCGCCGCGATCCGAGCCTCCCGGCCAAAGCGCTCGATGTCTGCGGGCGGATTTGGTCGGATGCCTCCGAGCTCCACGCGCTCTGGACGGAGGATGACGACACGGCATTGGAGTGGCGCGAGGCCGGTGCCGACATGGCGTCGCGGCTGATGGCGGTTCGCGCCGGCTGAGGCAGGCCGGCAAACGGCAAGAGGGACCGGGTTTGGGCACTTGGGGGACCGGCGCCTTTGACGACGACGAGGCCTCCGACTGGCTCGACCAAGCGGTGGCGAACGGGCTTGCGTCGGCGGTCGCGGCCACCCTGGCCGAGCGCCTCGCCAAGAAGGGCCGGCGGGGCGCCGCCGAGAAGGATGTTCGGGTTCGCGCGGCCTGTGAGGTGGTGGCGATCGCCCATGAGGTGCCGCCCGCCGATCTCGATTCGGACACCGCAGCCCTCCTCGCGCCGGGGCTCGAAACCCTGCGCGCGACACCTGGGGTGCTGGACCAGGCGCGGGCGGCCCACAGGCTCGTCAAAGCCGCGACGCTGCGCAACCTTTCGCCGAAGTCGGGCGCCAAGCTGCCTGATTTCGCAGAGCAGAAGGCCCGGCTCAAAGCCAACATCCGCGAAATGAGGGACCAGATCCTCGCCGGCGAGACCATGGGCAACGATGCCGAGGAAGCCGCCGCCTGGCGTGCCTGGGCCGAGAAACCGCTTGAGGAGCTCTATGCCCGGGTCGACGCGATGGGCGGCCAGGGGAACTTCTCAGACAAAGACCGCGCCCGATGGACCGCAGCGCTCAGCGATCTCGAGGATCGGCTCGCCCGTGCTGTCGCGCCCTGACCCGTCTCCCGTCGCCCCCTGGATGAGACGGTCGCTCGCCCCGCCGCGGCTGCGCGCATCTGGCCCCTTGTGTCGCAGGCGGCTTGCGCAGAGGGTGCAGGGCATGCCACCGACTGGATCGGCGCCGCAGGGGGTCGCTTCAGCTTGAGGAGACGCAGATGAGCCTCACCGCTTTCGCCTTCTATCTCTTCGCCACGGTGGCCGTGGCTGCGGGGCTCTTCGTCATCCTGGCCCGCAATCCGGTGCATTCGGTGCTTTGGCTGATCCTCACCTTTTTCTCTGCCGCCGGGATGATGGTGCTGCTCGGGGCCGAATTCGTCGCGATGTTGTTGATCATCGTCTATGTCGGCGCAGTGGCGGTGCTGTTCCTCTTCGTGGTGATGATGCTCGATGTCGACTTCACCGAGTTGAAGCGCGGTCTCGTTGATTATCTGCCGATCGGCGCGCTGATCGGGATCGTCCTGCTGATCGAGCTCGGCCTCGTTTTCGGCCATTGGGTGCTGGCCGACGCGGCCCCTGCCGCACGGGCCGCCGCCGCCCCAACCCCTGAAGAGATGGCCAACACCGAAGCGCTGGGTCAGATCCTCTACGATCGCTACATCTTCGCTTTCCAGGTCTCGGGGCTGATCCTGCTCACCGCGATGATTGGGGCCATCGTGCTCACTTTGCGTCATCGGGTCGATGTGAAGCGCCAGAACGTCCTGGCGCAGATCTACCGCACCCGCGAGGCCTCGGTCGAGCTGAAGGACGTCAAGCCGGGGCAGGGGGTCTGATGCGCTGCCTTATGCGCTCTGCCGTGCTGGCCTTGCTGCTGACCGCCGGCGCCCCGGGTGCCGCGCCGTCGCCCGCTTCCTTCCGGCTGCCGGCGGATCCCTTCGGGACTTACAGGCTCGAGCTGCTCGAGGCGTTGTCGACCGGTCGGCTGCTCGTGATTACGCACCGGGAGAGCACCACGTCTCCCGCCGGGCACACGGCCAGGCTGATCGACTGCGCAGCGGCGCGGGGCCTGATCCTTGCCGGGGGCACGCAGGGCTTCGAGGCAGTGGCACAGCGCGCGCGGATCGTTGCGGCCCAGCAACCCGACCTGCTGCCGCTCGTCCAGCATGGTGCCGACGTGCTCACCACCCAGATTGCCGAGATGGCCTGTGCGCGGGCCGCAAGCTTAGCCGGACCGGCGCCGGCGTCAGAGAAGCCCGACTGAGGGAGACCCCCAAATGGACCCCACCCCGATCGCAGGCGTTGGCGTGGAAGCCTTCCTCACCGTCGCGGCGCTGCTTTTCGTCACCGGGATCTTCGGGATCTTTCTCAACCGCAAGAACGTCATTGTAATCTTGATGTCGATCGAGCTTATGCTCCTCGCGGTTAACATCAACCTCGTCGCCTTCTCGGCCTATCTGGGCGATCTGGTCGGCCAGGTCTTCACGCTCTTCGTGCTCACCGTGGCGGCGGCGGAAGCTGCGATCGGCCTCGCGATCCTGGTCTGCTTCTTCCGCAACCGCGGCTCGATCGACGTCGAAGACATAAACATGATGAAGGGCTGAGGCAGATGTACACCGCCATCCTTCTCCTACCGCTCCTGGGCGCGCTCATCGCGGGCTTCGCGCATCGGCTGATCGGCGAGCGCGCTGCGATGGTGGTCCCGACCGCGCTGCTCTTCGTTTGCGGGCTGTTCTCTTGGATCATCTTCTTCTCGATGGACGGCACCGAGCCATCCATCGTGCTGTTCGACTGGATCGTTTCGGGCGACCTACAGGCTCAGTGGACCATTCGCGCCGACCGCTTGACTGCAGTGATGCTGGTCGTCGTCACGTCGATCTCGGCACTCGTCCATCTCTATTCAATCGGCTACATGGAGGAGGATAGCGCAAAGCCGCGGTTTTTTGCCTATCTCTCCTTCTTTACCTTCGCGATGTTGGCGCTCGTCACCGGGGACAACCTGCTGCAGATCTTCTTCGGCTGGGAGGGGGTCGGGGTCGCGTCCTATCTGCTAATCGGCTTCTGGTACAAGAAGAGCTCGGCCAATTCGGCGGCAATGAAGGCGTTCATCGTCAACCGGGTGGGGGATTTCGGCTTTCTGCTCGGCATTTTTCTGCTCTTCGCGCTGACCGGTTCGATCCAGCTCGACGTGATCTTCGAGGAGGCGCCGGCGCTCGCGGAGGTGACCATCCCGTTCCTGTGGTTCGAGGCGAACGCGGTGGAGCTGGTGGCGATCCTGCTCTTCATCGGCGCGATGGGAAAGTCGGCCCAGCTCTTTCTCCACACTTGGCTGCCGGACGCGATGGAGGGCCCGACACCCGTCTCGGCGCTGATCCACGCGGCAACCATGGTGACCGCGGGTGTCTTTCTGGTCTGCCGGATGTCGCCGGTGTTCGAACTCGCGCCCCTGGCTCTCACCGTCGTGATGCTGATCGGCGCGTTCACCGCGCTCTTCGCGGGATCGGTGGGCCTGGTTCAGCCGGACATCAAGCGGGTGATTGCCTATTCGACCTGCTCTCAGCTCGGATACATGTTCGCTGCTGCCGGCGCGGGCGCCTATGAGGCGGCAATGTTCCACCTTTTCACGCATGCTTTTTTCAAAGCGCTGCTGTTCCTCGGGGCCGGCTCGGTGATCCACGGCATGCACCACGAGCAGAACATGTTCCGGATGGGCGGACTGAAGGAGAAGATGCCGATCACCTATCTGGGCATGCTCCTCGGCACCCTTGCGATCACCGGGGTGGGCATCCCGTTCCTTTATCTCCTCGACGTTCCGATCGGCTTTGCCGGGTTCGTTTCCAAGGAGATGGTGATCTGGACCACTTATGCCGCGGGCGGGAGCGCGGGTCAGCTGACCTACGTCATCCTTTCTCTCGCGGCTGTCATGACCGCCTTCTACTCCTGGCGGCTGATCTTCCTCGTCTTCCACGGTGAGCCGCGCGGCGACAAACACGCCCACGCCCACGCGCATGAGAGCCCATGGGTGATGACGGTGCCGCTGATGCTTTTGTCAATCGGTGCCGTGATCGCCGGCATGGAATTCTACCAGGACTTCATCGGCCATCACGAGACAGCGTTCTGGGCCGGCTCGATCTATAATGCTGCCCGGCCGGTGGGCGACAGCATGTTGGTTGCCGCCTACGAGATCCCGGCGTTTGTGAAGTTCTTCCCCTTCGCTTGCATGTTGTTCGGCGCCTGGCTCGGCTGGTTGTTCTATCGCGCGCGGCCGGAGATGCCGGCCCGGACCGCGGCCCGCCACGAGGCGCTCTATCTGTTCCTGTTGAACAAGTGGTATTTCGATGAGCTCTACGACCGGATCTTCGTGCGACCGGCGATGTGGGTCGGTCGAATGCTCTGGAAGGACGGTGACGGGCGGACAATCGACGGGATCGTCAACGGGATTTCGATGGGGATCGTGCCGATGCTCACGCGCTATGCGGGCCGGGTCCAATCCGGCTACGTCTTCCACTACGCATTCGTCATGCTGATCGGCGTCTCGGCGCTGGTGACTTGGTTCGCAATCCGCAGCGGCGGCGGGGTCGAGTGATGTCGAATTTCGAGAATGTGCTGACGCTTCTCACCTTCCTGCCGGCATTGGGGGCGCTCGCGCTCATCGTCTTCCTGCGCGGCGAGGACGAGGCGGCCCAGCTCAACGCCAAGCGGCTGGCACTCCTGATCACCTCGGCGACCTTTCTGCTCTCCCTCGGAGTGCTCTCGAGCTTCGATCCCACCGATCCACGGTTCCAATTCGTCGAGGAGGGCGCATGGATCGGCGGGCTTCAATACCGCATGGGGATCGACGGGCTGTCGCTGCCGTTTATCCTGCTGACCACCTTCTTCTTTCCGTTGACGATCTACGCGTCCTGGACCGTCACGTATCGGGTCAAAGAATACATGGCGGCCTTTTTGCTCCTGGAGACGCTGATCATCGGTGTTTTCACCGCGCTCGACATGGTGCTCTTCTACCTCTTTTTCGAGGCGGGGTTGATCCCGATGTTCCTGATCATCGGCATTTGGGGCGGTAAGGAGCGGATCTACGCAGCGTTCAAGTTCTTCCTCTACACGCTGCTCGGCTCGTTGCTGATGCTGGTCGCGATGATCTACATGTACGCCGATGCGGGCACGACCGACATCGCCCAGCTGCTCAACCACCAGTTCGATTTCACGACGCTGAGTTTCCTCGGCTACGAGATCCCCGGCGGGGTTCAAACGCTCCTGTGGCTTGCCTTCTTCGCCTCTTTCGCGGTGAAAATGCCGATGTGGCCGGTGCACACCTGGCTGCCCGATGCCCATGTGCAGGCGCCGACGGCGGGCTCGGTGATCCTGGCGGCCATCCTCTTGAAGATGGGGGGCTACGGCTTCCTGCGCTTCAGCCTACCGATGTTCCCGGTGGCCTCAGAGGTCATGACGGGCTTCGTCTTTTTCGTGAGCGTCGTGGCGATCATCTACACGTCCCTCGTCGCGCTCATGCAGGAGGACATCAAAAAGCTCATCGCCTATTCCTCGGTGGCGCATATGGGCTTCGTGACGCTCGGGATCTTCGCCGCCAATCAGCAGGGCATCGACGGGGCGATGTTTCAGATGATCTCCCATGGCTTTGTCTCCGGCGCGCTCTTTCTGTGCGTCGGTGTGATCTACGACCGCATGCACACCCGCGAGATCGCGGCCTATGGCGGGCTCGCGAACCGGATGCCGATCTACGCCACCGTGATGCTGCTCTTCACCATGGCCAATGTCGGCCTGCCGGGGACTTCGGGCTTTGTCGGCGAGTTCCTGACCATGACCGGCGCCTTCCAGGTGTCCACCCTGGCAGCCCTAGGTGCCGCCACTGGCGTCATCCTATCCGCAGCTTATGCGCTCTGGCTCTACCGCCGAGTGGTCTTCGGCGACCTCATCAAGCAGTCGCTCGCCCGCATCTCGGACATGGACCGTCGCGAGACGGTGATCCTCGCGCCCTTGGTCGTCGCCACACTGCTGCTCGGCGTCTATCCGAGCCTGGCGCTCGACCTCTTTGCCACATCCGTCGAGACCCTCGTCGCGGATGTGGCGACCGCCCGCGAGAGCGCTGCCGCCTTTGCCGCTCAAGTCACCACTGTCGCCGAGCTGACGCCTGGAGAGAACTGAGATGACCGCCGATCTCACGAGCATTCTGCCCGAGCTCGTCATGGCCGGGGGCGCGATGGCCCTCTTGATGTTCGGCGCCTTCGCGGGCGGCGATGCCCGCCGTGGGATAATCACCTGGGCCGCCGCTGCGCTGATGGCGGGGCTGGGTCTTTGGATCGCCTCGGGGCCGCAGGTAGAGCATGTGGCCTTCTCCGGCGCCTTTCTTTCCGACGGGTTCTCCCAGTTCGCCAAGGTGCTGATCCTGCTGTCCTCGGCGGCGATGTTGATCCTGGGCCATGGGTATCTCGAGCGGCGGGGCCTGCTGCGTTTCGAATATCCGGTGCTGATCCTTTTAGCGACGCTCGGCATGATGCTGATGGTCAGCTCCGGCGGCCTGATCTCCCTTTATGTCGGGCTCGAGCTGCAGTCTCTCGCCCTTTATGTCATCGCTGCGTTCAATCGCGATAGCGTCCGATCGACGGAAGCGGGGCTAAAATACTTCGTCCTCGGCGCGCTCTCTTCGGGGCTTCTGCTCTACGGCGCGTCACTGGTCTACGGCTATACGGGCTCGGTCAACTTCACGATCATCGCAGGGGTAATCGCCTCTGAAGGCGTCTCGCTCGGGCTGACCTTCGGGCTCGTCTTCATCTGCGCGGCGCTGGCTTTCAAGATCTCCGCGGCGCCCTTCCATATGTGGACGCCGGATGTTTATGAGGGTGCGCCCACGCCGGTGACCGCCTTCTTCGCCACGGCGCCCAAAGTCGCGGCGGCCGCCCTCTTTGCCCGGGTGCTTTATGACGGTTTCGGCGACGCGGTGGGCGATTGGCAGCAGATCCTGGTTTTCGTTGCGGTGGCTTCGATGTTCCTCGGCGCGATCGCTGCCATCGGACAGCGCAATCTCAAGCGGCTGATGGCTTATTCGTCCATCGGACATATGGGCTTTGCGCTGGTCGGTCTCGCGGCCGGTACCGAAGAGGGCGCGCAGTCGCTGATGTTCTATCTCACGATTTACGTGATCATGAATCTCGGGGTTTTCGCCTTCATCCTATCGATGGAGCGGGAGGGCAAGCCGGTGGTTCAGATCGACGATCTCAGGGGGCTCGCCTCGGTGCGGCCGGCCCAGGCCCTGGCGCTCGCCATTCTGATGCTGAGCCTTGCCGGTCTGCCACCACTCGTCGGCTTTTTCGCGAAGTTTTTCGTCTTCAAGGCTGCGGTCGAAGCCGGGCTCGCGCCCTTGGCGGTGGCTGGGGCGATCGCAAGCGTGATCGGCGCCTACTACTACCTCAACATCGTCCGTGTGATGTATCTAACCGAGCAAGAACAGCCCCTTGATTTGGTGCCCTCGGTGTTCGGCCAAGCAGTGGTTGCGGCGTCGGCGCTCATCATGGTGGCGGGGTGGCTGCCGTTCGTCTCGGGCGCGGTCGGGCTCACCGACGCGGCGCTGGTGGCTGCGCAAGCCCTCGGTCGATGACCTATCCTCCGGGCGCCGCCCGGCGTCTTGTCCTCGAGCGCGTCGACAGCACGAATGCGGAGGCCCAACGTCGCGCGGCTTGCGGCGAGCCCGGTCCGTTATGGATCCTCGCCCACCAGCAGACGGCGGGGCGCGGCCGGCAGGGCCGGGATTGGGCACAGCCGCCGGGAAATCTGGCCGCCACCTTGCTCATGCGCCCTTTGCTGACGGCGGAGCAGGCGGCCCAGCTCTCCTTCGCGGCCTGCTTGGCAGTGGCTGATCTTCTTGCCTCCCTCGCCCCGCGCGCACGCGTCACGCTAAAGTGGCCCAACGACCCCCTGCTGAACGGTCGCAAGGTCGCCGGCATTCTGTTGGAGAGCGCGAGCCGGCAGACCCGGCTCGACTGGCTCGCCATTGGGATCGGGGTCAATCTTGCCGCGGCGCCGCCGCTGCCCCAGCGTCCCGGCGCCCCCGTCGCCACAAGCGTGGTTGGCGAGGGCGGGCATCTCATCGCACCTGAGGCGGCGCTCGACCGGCTTGCCCCTAGGCTCGAGCACTGGATCGCGCGCCATGCCACGGAAGGGTTTGGCCCGCTAAGATCCGCCTGGCTCGGGCGGGCGGAGGGGCTCGGCCGTCGCATCGTCGCGCGATTGCCGGGGGCGGAACACGCGGGCATCTACGAAGACGTGGACGCAGCGGGCCAGCTTGTCCTAAGAGAACAGGCCGGCGTGTTGCGGATCTCTGCCGCCGAGCTCTACTTCCCAGGGTAAGGGCCCATGCTCCTCGCCATCGATGTCGGCAACACAAATACCGTCTTTGCGCTTCACGACGGACAGCGCTTCCTCGACCAATGGCGCTGTAACACCGAGAGCGTGCGGACCGCAGATCAATACTTCGTTTGGCTCAACCAGCTCATGCGCCACAAGCACCACGATCCCAGCGACATCACCGAGGTGGTGATCTCGAATGTGGCGCCGGCGACCCTGTTCAATTTGCGTGTCCTGTGCGACCGCTATTTCGGAACCCGACCGCTGGTAATCGGAAAAGAGGGTTGCCGATTGCCTGTCGCCGTGCGGGTCGACAATCCCGCCGAGGTCGGTGCCGATCGGCTCGTCAATACGGCGTCCGCTTTCAAGACTTATGGGCCAGATCTCATCATCGTGGATTTCGGGACTGCGACCACCTTCGACGTGGTCGCCGAGGACGGGGCCTATGTGGGCGGTGTCATCGCGCCAGGGATCAATCTCTCGCTCGAGGCCCTAAAGAACGCCGCGGCCCACTTGCCCCATATCGACGTGACCGTGCCGCAACGGGTCGTCGGCACAAACACGGTAGCGTGCATGCAGTCCGGCATCTATTGGGGCTATGTGGCCTTGATCGAAGGCCTGTGCGCGCGCATCTCCGCGGAGCGTGAGCGGCCCATGACTGTCATCGCGACCGGTGGGCTCGCGCCGCTCTTTGCGCGCTCCACCGCCAGCATCCGCCATGTTGACGCCGAGCTGACGATGCGCGGTCTCGTTCTGATCCACTCCTTCAACACGAAAGACGCCCATGTCGAATAACACCAGCGAACTCGTCTATGTGGCGCTCGGCGGGGCCGGCGAGATCGGCATGAACTGCTATCTCTACGGGCTCGGGCGCGGCGCCGGGGCGGAGTGGATCGCGGTCGATTTCGGCATCGGCTTCGGCGATATGGAGACGGCACCGGGGGTAGAGCTGGTGCTGCCGGAGATCGGGTTTCTCCGCGAGATGGCCAAGCGCGTAAAGGGTCTTTTCATTACTCACGCCCATGAGGACCATATCGGCGCGATCCCCCATCTCTGGGCCGAGATCGGTGCGCCCATCTATGCCCGGGCCTTCACCGCCGAGGTGGTCAGGCGCAAACTCGACGAAGCGGGGCGCGACACCCGGCTTGTGCGCCAGGTCGAAGCCGGGGAGCCCGTTGCCGCCGGGTCGTTCGAGGTCAGCTTCCTCCCGATCACCCATTCGATCCCGGAGGCCTCGATGCTGGCGATCCGCACGCCGCGGGGCACCGTGGTCCATTCTGGCGATTTCAAGCTCGATCCCGACCCGCAGCTCGGCCCCGCCTACGACCTGACCCCTTTCGAAGCGCTCGGCCGGGAGGGGGTGCTGGCGCTCGCCTGCGACTCAACGAACGTCTTCCTCGCCGGCCAAGCCGGATCGGAATCCGAGATCACTCCCCATTTGCGGCGGATCATCGCCGCAGCGCCGGGCGCCGTTGCTGCCACCTCCTTCGCCTCGAATGTCGCGCGGCTGCGCACCCTCGCAAAGGCCGCCACCGATGTCGGGCGCAGCGTCGTGGTCGTCGGCCGGGCGATGCGGCGGATGATCGAGGCCGCGGTGGAGACCGGGCAGCTCTCCGACTTTCCGCCGGTGGTGCCGGACGATCAGGCGGGCGATATTCCCTCCGAGCACGTCTTCTACCTTGTCACGGGAAGCCAGGGAGAGGCGCGCGCGGCGCTCGCCCGGATTGCAGCGCAGAGCCACCCCACGGTGCGGCTTTCAGAGGGCGACACGGTGCTCTTCTCGTCGAAAACGATCCCGGGTAACGAGGCCGGGATCTATCGCCTCTACAACCGCCTCTCAGAACAAGGCATTCGGGTGATCGACGGCGATATGGAGCGGATCCACGTGTCCGGCCATGCCAGACGGGACGATTTGGAACGGGTCTATGCCGCGCTTAAGCCCCGGGTTTCCGTACCGATCCACGGCGAGCACCGCCACCTTGTCGAGCACGCGAAATGGGCGGCGGAGTGGGGGGCTGCGCATGCCGTGGTGGCGCCGAACGGGCGCATGGTTCGGCTCGACGGCAATGCTCCGGGTATCGTCGACGAGGTCGAGACGGGGCGGGTCTATCTCGATGGCACCACCCATGTCGGCGCGCTCGATGGCGTGATCCGCGACCGTCTAAAGATGGCGCGCCAGGGGCATGTGGTCGTGGCGGTCACGGTCGACGAGGACGGCGAGCTTATCGCGGATCCGTTGGTGCGTGTGGTCGGCGGACCGAAGGAGGCCCCAGGCTGGCCGGCACCGCTCGGCGAGCTGATCGAGACGGCTGTGGACGATGCGATCGAGGACGCGCCGAAGAAAGCTCGCCGCACCGAAGCTCAGGTCGAAGAACTGATCTCAAAAGCCGTACGCAAAACCGCGATGAAGTACTGGGGCAAGAAGCCCGTGGTTACAGCGCTCGTTACCCGTCTCGACGAAGACGACTGACCCACAGACAACCGCGACAAGCTTCGCATAGTCGACGAAGAGCTTATCGATGCCCTTCAGGGTTTCGTCCATGCCTTTCGCGGTGTTCGATACGTTCGCCGCAGCCGGCGCGGCCTTGTCCGCCCAGTCCTTCAGCGCCTTAGCCGCAGCCCGCGTGTCGGTTGCCCAGGTTCGCCAGTCCGCGATGAGTTTGACCACCGCGGTCTTCTGACGGCCGAACTGCGCGTTCCGCCGGGCGTACTCCTTCGGGTGGGTTGATGGCTTGTATCCCAAGAGGCCCCCCTAAAACGCTGGCCCGCACGGAGGGTTCAGGCTGCCTTCGTCTCGGATTTTGGTTCGGCGATCTCGACCTCGACCGCCGTTTCGACATCGCTCCGGTCGCTCTCTGTCTCGCTGACCTTCGCCGATTTCGTGGTCTTGCGCGCGGGGGTCTTCTTGATCTTGACCTCGCGGAGCAGGAAGGCGGGGACATGGTCGCCAAGCCCGATCACCGGCTCG
>JBHJGY010000073.1:0-64380 GCA_050331335.1 Pikeienuella sp. | reverse complement strand
CGGTCGCGGTCGATGTCGGCATCGCGGTCGACGTGATCGCCACAGTCCGACGCAATCCGGGTTCATGTGGGGGATATTGTGGGGGATGCGGTTTTTTAAAACGCTTAAGAAACAATGGTTTAGTGGGTTAATATGGCGGAGAGAGCGGGATTCGAACCCGCGATACCGTTTCCGGTATACACGCTTTCCAGGCGTGCGCCTTCGACCACTCGGCCACCTCTCCTTGCCGCGTTCCTATCGTGAAGCGCCAAGCAGCGTCAATCGAGGAGGCGCGGCGCCTTCGCAGCTTTGACGATTGCAGCCCCGGGCCGGACGCGCGATGATGCCTCAAACCAAGTGCGTCGGCGCGGAGATCGGAATGAAAAGCGCGAATAACATCCAATTCAACAAGGCGTGGTGGAACAAGGAGAAGCCCGACGGCATAAAGAAGTCCGACGGCGATTTCATCAAGGCGATCGAAGCCTATGCCGCCGCCAATGCCGCGCTGCGCAACCCCGACCAAAAGGCGATCGACGCTTTCGAGCAAGCCTGCGACGCGCTGGAGAAAGCCGGCAAGAAGGTCGCAGCCGAGGCGAAGGACCTCGAGAAGGCCGCCAAGAAGGCCAAGGACAAGGCGGCGCAGACCGATCTCGCCAACACCATCACCGTAATGGAGCGGGTGCTCCCCGGCGAGATCCGCAGCGCGCTGTCCAATCTCCCCGACCTTGAGGACGATGACGATGAGGCGGCGGGCGACAGCTTGACCGACCCGACGGAGCACAGCGCCTATCTCAAGAAGATCGCCGGGAAGCTCAAGAAGCGGACCTTCAGCTTCGGTCTCGGCCTGCCCTCAAACGACCCCGCCGATATGCGCTTCCTGTTCCACCCAAAGAAGGCCGGCCGGGGCCTTGCGGGCAAGCTTAAGAAGGCGGTCGGCGCAAAGAAAATGACCTGGGGGCTCGCGGGTACAACTGCGCTCACCTCGGAGATGGGCGTCGAGGACGAGGGCGCCCGGACGCTGGTGCTCAACATCGAGGGGCGGATGATCCCCGGGCTCGCGAAGCGGGTCAAAGTGATGCTGAAGCGCATGAAAGTCGCAAGCTTTGGCCGGGTCAAGATCCTAAAGGACGGCGCCGAAGTCGACAATGCCGACGATGAGACCGACGATCAGATCGAGGAGATGGATCTCGACACGGTCGACCCCGAGGACGCGGCGGTCTCCGAGGAGCTGGAGGATACCGGCGCCCCCCCTCCGCCGACGGACGAGCCGCCAGAGCCCGGCCCGGAGCCTGACAGGGCCCAGATCATGGCCCAGATTAAACAGCGGCTCACCAAGCTGGTCCCGCAGATCGCCGGGCTCGAGGGCCAGGATAAGGCGCATCTGGCCAAGATGGCACAGGATGTGGGCGTCATCTTGAAGTCCGACGGAAATCCGGACGCGGCGCGGGAGCTGCTCGACCGGATGGAGGAGGCGCTCGCAAAGCCTCAGGAGGAGACGCCGCCTGATCCCGCCGCCGAGGCAAAGCGCCTGGAGGGGATCCTCCTGCGGGTTGGCAAGCGCCTTCAGACCTTGGCAAAGGACGCCCCGGATGTCGCACAGCCGCTGATCGGCAAGATCCGCGAGATCCAGAGCCTCCTGCGTGAAGGCCAGCTGACGGATGCGCAGCGCGGGATCACCGATCTCGTCGGCGCGGTTGAGGAGGCCGAGGCGCGGTTCGGCCAGAATGTGGCGCCCGAGGACAGCGCCGATCCGATGGAGGTGTGGCGCGCCGGCAAGGAAGCCGCCGATCGGGGGGTCAATGCCCTTGTGGCAGCGCTCCAGCGCGAGACGCATCCGGATTTCAAGGAGGTTGCCGCCGCGCTGCGAAAGAACCTTGACAGCGGTCTGATCGACGCGAGGGACGGCAATCAAGCCAAGCTCACCGCTGCGCTCTTCGACTACAAGATGGCGAGCGGCGACGCCAAAGAGAAGGCGGCGGCGAAGCTGAAGGCGGAGGTGAAGGCCTACACGGCTTTCATCAATTCCAACGAATTGGTGGGCCTGTGCGAGGGCAACCCGTTCGGTGTGGGTGTGTCGATCCGCGAACCCATCGCCAAGGCGCTCACCCGGATCGAGGCGATCATCGGCTGACGGCGGGGGCTGGGCCAGCTTGGGTCTCAGCCCCGGCCGATATACGGCATGCCGGTGGCCATGATTGTCTGGAACAGGATGTTAGCCTCGAGCGGCAACTCTGCCATGGCCAGCACCGCTGCGCCGACGAGGTCTGCGTCCATCACCGGCTCGGGGCGCAGGCTGCCGTCGGGCTGGGGCACGCCCCGCGGCATCTGCTGGGTCATGTCCGAGGCCGCGTTGCCGATGTCGATCTGCCCGCAGGCGATGTTATGGGGTCGCCCGTCGAGCGCGATCGACTTGGTGAGCCCGGTGATCGCGTGTTTCGAGGCGGTGTAGGGGATCGAGCCCGGGCGCGGGACATGGGCGGAGATCGAGCCGTTGTTGATGATCCGCCCGCCCTTGGGATTTTGGGTCTTCATCGCGCGGAAGGCGGCGCTGGCAACCAGGAAAGCGCCGTCGAGATTGACCGCCATCACCCGCCGCCAGGTCTCGAAACTGGTCTCGCCCGGATCGGCTGCCGCTGAAAAGAGCCCTGCATTGTTGAAGACGACGTCGATCCGATTGCGTTGGGCGATCACTGCGGCGAAGAGGTCGCGGACTTCGGCCTCTTGGGAGACGTCGCAGGGCTGTGCTGTCACCCGATCGGGCCCGAGCTCTGCCGCAGTTGTCTCGAGCACCGCGCGGTCGCGTCCGGCGATTGCCACGAAATGACCGCGCGCCGCGAAAGCAGCCGCCGCCGCCCGTCCGACCCCACGCCCGCCCCCGGTGATTAGCACGCTGAGCGGGCTCACCCGGGCTGCTCCTGTGATGCGGCGCCATCGATTACGCGCTGGGTTTGCTCGCCGAGCCCGGTCACGCCGAGATGGACCTCGTCGCCTGGCACCAGCCATTCGGGTGGGTCCATGCCCATCGCGACCCCCTCCGGCGTGCCGGTGGCGATGATGTCGCCGGGCAGGAGCACGAGAAACCGCGAAAGATAGGCGACGATCTCGGCCATGGAGAAGATCATGTCGGCCGTGGAGGAGAGCTGGCGGGTCTCGCCATTGACGTCCAGAAACAGGGTCAGCGCTTGGGGATCCGCGATCTCGTCGGGCGTGACCAACCAGGGGCCGGTTGGCGCAAAACCGGGGGCGGACTTGCCCTTAAGCCATTGACCCTGCCGCTCGAACTGCCAGGCGCGCTCGGAGACGTCGTTGAAGGCACAAAAGCCGGCGATACAGTCGGGGGCCTTGCGTTCGGAGACCTGTTCGGTGCGGCGCCCGATCACCAACGCCACCTCCACCTCGTAGTCGAGCTTCGTTGCGCCCTGGGGTCTTTGGATCGGATCGGTCGGGCCGGCCAGTGCGCTCGTTGCCTTGCTGAAGAGGATGGGCTCCGGAGGGATTGGCAGCCCCACATCCGCGGCATGTTTGCGGTAGTTCAGGCCTATGCAGTGGATGTTGTGTGGGGTGGCGATACAGGGGCCGAGCCGCGGCGTGCCCGGAACCACCGGCAGGGTGGCTGGATCGAGCGCCCTCAGTCGGTCGAGGGCGGCGGGATCGAGGGCAGGACCCGCGAGATCGGGGATGCGGGCCGAGAGGTCGCGAAGGGTGCCGGTCTCGTCGAGGAGGCCCGGTCTCTCGGCGCCGGGCGGGCCGTAGCGGAGAAGCTTCATTGAGGTGCCTAAGCTTGGTCCGGAAGGTCCCCCGCTTTACGCGCCCTGGCCCTCGATTGCCAGCGCGCCGCCATAGCGGCCAGGGTCGGCGCTGACCGCCGCGACCGCCGCGGGCAGGGCCTGCGCCGCCTGAGCGCCTGGGATCGGACGCAACCGATCATAAACCAGGTGGAACCCATAGGCGTAACCCGCAAAGAGGAGCGTCAGGCCCAGATCGATGGCGAGTGCTTCCCAAAACCCGTGCCCGCCGACCACCATGATCGCCGGCAAGGTGGCCAACGTCGTCGTGGTCTCGAGCGAGACGGCATGCAGCAGGCGCATCCCATGCGGCCGGTCGCTCGCGGTGCGCCGGGTGCGTCGGTACTCAACGAGGTCGAAGAGCGCGTTGTGCAACGGCATCCAGACCACAGCGATCGCAGATAGCGTCGCGGCGAGGATTAGAGACTGGCTGGCGCCGCTGCCGGTGACCGTCGCATAAAGCGGCGCGGCGAGAAGAAGGCCGCCGAGCTCGTACAGCCCGGTTTGCAGCAGGCGCTCGGCTGGGGAACGAAGGGTCATGAGTGTCTCTCGAACGCGTTCGTGGCAGCTGCTGCGCCCTCACCATGGGCAATGCCGACGGCGCGCCGGCGCATGAAACCTGCAATAGCCGCGCGAGAGACGTTTTACGCCCCAACCCGCCACGCTCCGGCAGGCGAGGGAGCTGGGCCGCCCCGGCAGGCGACCCGCGGGATCGAGCTTAGCTCCGCGAGAGCGCCCGATCCGGCTGGGCAAAGGGCAGCCGCCGCTTTGCCGAGCCCGTCAGCACCCGCCAGGCATTGCCGACTGCTGGGGCGATGGGCGGCAGGCCCGGCTCGCCGACCCCTGTCGGCGCCGCTGTGCTCTCGATGATCGAAACCTCCACCGCAGGCATCTCCGAGATCCGGAGCAGGGGGTAGGTGTCGAAATTGGTCTGCGCGACGCGGCCTCCCGGCTCCAGCGTCAGCTCGTTATGGAGTGCCGCCGAGAGGCCGTAGCCGATGCCCCCTTCGACCTGCATCGCGATGACATTGGGGTTGACCGCGACCCCGCAATCGATCGCCGCCCAAACCCTGTGGACCCGCGGCAGTCCGCCTTCCTCCGACACCTCGGCGACCATCGCCACATAGCTGCCGAAGCTCTTATGCAGCGCCACGCCCAGCGCCCGGCCCTCTGCCGCACCGCCCGACCAGTCGGCCATCTCGGCCACCCGCTCGAGCACTGCGCGGTCGCGTGGCCGGTCATCACGGAGCAGCGACAGCCGCCCGGCGATCGGATCTTGTCCACCGGCGGTCAGGAGTTCGTCGAGGAACACCTCGGTCGCATAGGCCGTGTGGGTGTGGCCGACCGCGCGCCACCACAGAACCGGCACGCCGGCTTCCATCCGCGCCCAGGCAATCCGACGGTTGGGCAAGCTGTAGGGCAAATCACGCGAGCCTTCGACGGAGGTCGCATCGACCCCGTTCTTGAACAGGAACTGCTCGAAGGGCGAGCCAGCCAGGATCGACTGGTTCGCGATCACGTTCTCCCAAGCGGTGATCCGGCCCTGGCCGTCAAGCCCGCCTCGGAGCCGATGCACGGTTAGCGGCCGATAATAGCCCCCCTGCATGTCGTCCTCGCGGGTCCACAGAAGCTTATAGGCCCCCGGGCCTGCCGCTTTGGCAACGGCGGCGGCCTCGGCCGCAAACGCCGAGGTCGGCTGCGCGCGCCGTCCGAAGCTGCCCCCTGCAAAAAGCGTGTTGAGCTGGACCTGGGCGGGGTCGAGACCGAGGGTGCGGGAAATCACCTGATGGTCGATCGACTGTAGCTGGGAGCCCATCCAAACCTCGGCCGCATCGCCGCGGTGTTCGATTACGGCGTCGAGCGGTTCGAGCGTCGCATGGGCGAGAAAGGGGAACTCGAACTCCGCCTCCAGAGTGGTCTCGGCGGCCGCGAGCGCTGCGGTGGCATCGCCTGCGGCTTCGGCCAGGGCGGCATCGTCGGGACGGCGAGCGGCTTCGGCCCAGATGCGGGACATCTCGTCGGAACCGCGGGTTTCGGCGCCGCTTTCATCCCAGGTCACGGTGAGGGCTGTGCGGCCCTGCAGCGCGGCCCATGTGTCGGTGCCATAGACAGCGACACCGGTGGGGATCTCCGCCACCCGCACGACACCCGAGACCGCCAGGGCGGCGCTGGCATCGAAGGCGGCGACCCGTGCGCCGAATTTCGGCGGATGAGCGACGGCCACGGTCAGCATGCCCTCGCGATACACATCGATGGTGAATTGCGCCTCGCCGGTGGATTTTGCCCGGCTATCCAGCTTGGGGAGCGATCTGCCGATCAGGCGAAACGCGGCTGGGTCCTTAAGAACGGGCTCCTCCGGCGCGGTCTGGCGGGCGGCGTCCTCGGCGAGCGCGCCGAAGCTGGCCGAGCGACCCGACGCGTGCGAGACGAGGCCCTCGGAGACGGTGATCTCGGCGGCCGGCACGCCCCACCGTTCGGCGGCGGCGGCGACGATCATCGCGCGCGCCGCGGCGCCTGCCTTCCGCATCTGCATCCAGGAATTGGCGATGGCGGTCGAGCCGCCGGTGCCTTGCAGCCCGAAGAAGAGATTGGCGTAGAGTTGGCCGTCTGCCGGCGCGCCTTCGGCGCGCATCTGGTCCCAGGACGCATCCAGCTCCTCGGCGACCAGGGTTGCGAGACCCGTGTAAGGGCCCTGACCGAACTCGATATGCTTCGACAGCACGGTGACCGTGTCATCGGCGGCGATCCGGATGAAGGCGTTGGGTGCAAAGATCTCGGGAGCCGTCCCCTGGATCGCGGCGGCGGCTCCGGATTTGGCTAAAACTTGCTCCGGCAGCGCGACGGCGATGACGAGACCGGCGCCGCCTTTCAGCAGCCCGCGGCGGGTGGGGGTTGAGACGGTCACGGGTCAGCCCTCCAAGGAAGCGGCGGCGTCGTGGATCGCCTGTCGGATCCGGACATAGCTGGCGCAGCGGCAGGCGTTGCCGTCCATCGCGGCGTCGATGTCGTCATCGCTTGGGCGCGGGGTCTCGCGCAGGAGCGCCGTTGCCGCCACCACTTGGCCCGACTGGCAGTAGCCGCATTGCGGAACATCGAGCGCCACCCAGGCCTCGCGCACAGCCGCCGCTTCCCGTCCATCGAGGCCCTCGATCGTGGTGATCTCGGCGCCAGCGATATCGGCGACACGGGTGACGCAACTGCGGGTCGCGGCCCCGTCGACCAGCACCGTGCAGGCGCCGCACATGGCGATCCCGC
The DNA here is from genome assembly GCA_050331335.1 of Pikeienuella sp. GTDB lineage: Bacteria > Pseudomonadota > Alphaproteobacteria > Rhodobacterales > Rhodobacteraceae > Thermohalobaculum. The sequence goes on along the minus strand of JBHJGY010000073.1, from coordinate 57,361 downwards.
AGCCGAATTTCGTTCCCGTGAGCCGAAGCTCGTCCCGGAGCACCCACAGCAGCGGTGTGTCCTCCTGCGCGGCGACCGAAACAGGCCGTCCATTCAGTTTGAAATCGGTCACAGGGGCGTCTCCTCTCCGTCGCATTCAGGTCGCGGGCCGTCAGATCGGGGGCCGTCAGATCGGGGCCGTCAAATCGGGGATGCGGCGCGCGGAGCCCCACAAACGTCTCACACATCTAATGTAGCCGTCGAACGGGCGACAGACAGTTCCGGTGCCTAGACTTTTTCGCGGCTCGGCGAGGCCGGGGCAGGGGGGTCAGCGGGCGACCGCCTCGCCCCGGCGCGCGAGCCAGGTCTCGAGTTCGGGCTGTGGGCCTGAGATGATCCGCCGCCGCGCCCAGGCAGAGATGTTGTCCATCGCGATGACCACAAGGATGATGAGAACGATGATGTACATCGTGTTTTCCCAGTCCTGACCGGTGCGCATGGCATCGGCCAGTTTGAGACCGATGCCGCCCGCGCCCAGGATCCCGATGATTGTGGCAGACCGGGTGTTGCTCTCGAAAAAGTAGAGCGCCTGGGAGACGAAGACCGGCAGGACCTGCGGCACGATCCCGAAGAAATTTCTCTGGATGGCGCCCGCGCCCACGGAAGCCGTGCCTTCCACCTGCTTGCGGTCGGCGTTCTCGATGGCCTCCGAATAGAGTTTGCCTAGGGTTCCGGTGTCGGTCACGGCAATGGCCAGCACGCCAGAGAGCGGGCCCTGGCCGAAGGCACGGATGAAGATCAGCGACCAGATCAGCATGTCGACTGCCCGGAGAAAGTCGAGAAACTTCTTCACCGCCAAGCGCAGGGGCACAATCGGGTTGACGTTCTTTGCGGCGAGGAAGGCGAGCGGCAGGCCGAAAATCGAGGCGAGCATGGTGCCCAAAAGCGCCATCAGCACCGTCAGCCACATCGCCTCCCAGACCTCGCCATGCTGCCAATCCGGATTGGTGAGGATCACCTCCCAGATATAATCCCAGTTCGATTGTTCTGGGCGCTGTTCGTCCGAGATCGGGGCATCACCGAAACCCGCGGCCCAGACTTCGCCGAAAGAGGCACCGTTCAACGGGTGGCCAAACGGGAACCAAAAGTTCTCCCATCCGCGGAAATAGCGCAGGATCTCGACCTTGGTCGAGGTGATCGTCATCCGGGCATAGAGGCCGAGGCGGATCTCGATCTTGTTCCGTGCCGCTTCGAGCCAAACGCCGGCCGGTTTGTCCGCCAGGAGGGTCTCGCGGCCGCCATCGATCTCGACATACTGGAAGTCGCGGCGGGTGCGGGGCTCGCCCGCGAGATTGAGAACGGGCGCGCCGTCCTCGTCCAACATCGGCACCCGGCGTTCGCGGATCTCGAGATAAGCACGGTCGGCGCCGACGACCTCGGGGTTGCGACGCTCGCCATTGCCGGTCCTGATCCGGGTCGCCAGACCGTCGCTGTCGATCACCGTCACAAGGCCGGGCACGATCTCTACCCGACCATGCTCGCCAAGATCGACACCGAACCGGCCATCGGCGCCGGTCACCCACTCTGGCAGCGGATCGTAAACGTGGAACCGAGAGTTTTCTTGCTTTGCGGTGATCTCTAGAGGCGCCCGCGGATCGACCTCGACATGGACCTTATGCGCGTAGATGTCGAGCGCGAGCAGTTGGGCGCGGTCGAGCCGGGCGCGATCCAGCGCGCCGGCGACGTCGAAAGCGAACCAGAGCCATACGAGATAGCCGATGAGGACGAAGATCCCCCCGACGAGGAGACCGCGGCGGCGCCAATTGGGGCGGATCGCCTCCGGATAGGCGGCTTCGAGCCGGGCGAGTTCGGCAGCGTCCATCAGTGGCCTCCGTCGCCGATGATGCGGCCGCGCAGCCGCGAGGAGATCCAGTCGATGAGAAAAATTGAGCCGATCAGCAGGACCAGGATCGCGGACATGTGGTCGCCGTGCTTGAGGTCGGTGACGGTCTTGAACTGTTGGCCCAGACCGCCGGCGCCGACGAACCCCATGATTGCCGAGGCGCGGACGTTGATCTCAAGGCGCAGCAGGGCGTAGCTCAGGAAGTTGGGCATAACCTGGGGGACCGCGCCGAACCAGATCCGCTGCGTCCAGGACGCGCCGGAGGCGGCCAAGCCGTCGAGCGGCTTCATGTCGATGTTCTCGTTGACCTCTGAGAAGAGCTTGCCCAGCGCGCCCACCGAGTGGAACGCGATCGCGGCCACGGCGGCGATCGGGTTTTTGCCGATCAGGAAGATCAGGAAAAGCGCGATGACGATCTCCGGAAATGCGCGCGAGATGTCGAGAAGGCGGCGGGCGATCCAGACGATCGCACCGTATTTCACCAGGTTCCGGCTGGCGATGAAGGACACGACGAAGGCGAGTGCGAAGCCGATCAGCGTGGCGACAACGGCCATATTGATCGTCTCGATGAGGAACGGCATGTACTGCCAGAGCAGCGGGAACCACGCCCAGCCGGCCTCCCAAGCCTCCGAAATCACATCAGCCGCATAGTCGAATAGCTGCGGCAGCCCTTCGAGAAAGCCGCCCGCATTCGCCGCCTCAGTCACGCGCAGCCCGCTGAACAGCACCGCAAGTGCGATCACGATCATCAGGAAGCTGTAGATCTTGCGCCGGCGCTCGAGAGCGGCATAGGCGTCCGCGATCGCTTCGGCGCGTCGGGCGCGGTCGAGATCGGCGATGTCGGTCATGCGCGCCTCCGGGAAGAGCACGGGCCCCCGAGGGGCCCGCGCGGATCAGATCCGAGCTTAAATCACTGCTCGATCACGCGGCGGCGCGCTTCGAGAACGACCGAGTAGAAGTCGTGGTCGATCTCGACGAAGCCGATGTACTCGCCGCCGAAAGCCGAGTTGAAGCACTCGCTGTCGTCGAGCGGCATGGTCAGCAGCGAGCCCTTGACCGCGAGGCGAACCTGCTCGGGCAGATCGTTGCGCAGGACGACGGGGCCGTTGGTGATCTCTTTGGAACGCCAGATGATCTGGATGTCGTTCATGTCGAGAAGGCCTTTGTCGACCATCTTGCGCAGGTTGCCCGAGGTAAAGCCCTCTTCGTACTCGCCGACATGGGAGGTCCAGGTGACGCCGCCGTCGACATCGCCGTTCAGCACGGCCAGGACGTTCTGCTCATGGCCGCCCGAGAAGGTGGTCTCGGAGAAGAACTCGCCGGCGTCGATGCCCATCTGGTCGAACTCGACCGAGGGGATCAGGTAGCCCGAGGTGGAGTTCGGATCGGCATAGCCGAGGCGCTTGCCTTCCATGTCCTCGATCGCCTCGATGCCGCTGTCGGCGCGGGTGACGAGCACCGAGTAGTAGCCGGTGGCGCCGTCGAGCTGGCGGCGGGTGAGGACAGGCGTCACCGCCTCAGGGTCCTCGATGTGGACGGCCGCATAGGAGGACGAGCCGAGATAGGCGTAGTCGAGGTTGCCGCCGAGAAGGCCCTCGATCACGCCGGCATAGTCAGCGGCCGGGAAGAGCTTGACCGGAACGCCGAGCAGCGCTTCGAAGCGCTCCTGAAGGCAGACATTGTTCTTGATACGGTCGGCCTCGTTCTCGCCGCCGAGGATGCCGACGCGGAACTCTTCGATGCCGAGGCCTTTGGTGTCCTCGGCTATGGCGGCGGTGGCGACGAGGGTGGCGGCAGCGGCCGCGATCAGAGTGCGGATGGTCATGTTGGTGTCTCCCGTGTTTGATGGTTGGTGGCTAATGACCTAACGAATGGGGGTGGCGGCGAGACGGCTCAGCCTCGCGCCGCCTGCGGCGCAGCGGCGGGCATGGCGGGCTGCAGGGGCGTCTCAATGCTGGTGGAGGTTGCCGCCTCGTTGAACTCGGCCCCCGCGCCGTAGATCTCGCGGGTGCGCTCCGGGGTCAGCTCCGAGGGCGGGCCGTCGAACACAACCCGGCCGAGCTGCATCCCGATCACCCGGTCGCAATAGGTGCGCGCGGTGTCGAGGGTGTGGAGGTTGCAGATGATCGTACGCCCGTCCTCCTCGTGGATCTGACGAAGCGCATCCATCACAAGCTTGGCGTTCAGCGGATCGAGGGACGCGATCGGCTCATCGGCCAGCATGATTTCCGGATCCTGCATCAGCGCCCGGGCGATGGCAACGCGCTGCTGCTGCCCGCCGGAGAGCGCCTCGGCCCGTTTCATCGCCTGTTCCGCGATCCCCAGCCGCTCCAGATTGAGCACGGCCTGCGCGCGCTCCTCGCGGGTGAACAGCCGGAAAATAGATCCGAGCGCGGTGTGGTCGTAAAGCCGACCCATCAGCACATTGGTCATCACGTCGAGGCGCGGGACGAGGTTGAACTGCTGGAAGATCATCGCGCAGTCGCGCTGCCAGCGGCGCTTGGCCCGGCCGCGAAGCGCGAGAATATCCGTGCCGTTCACGATGATTTGTCCCGAACTCGCCGGCGTCAGCCGGTTGATCATGCGAAGTAAGGTCGATTTACCGGCTCCAGACCGGCCGATAATGCCAACCATCATCGGTTTCTCGATCAAAAAGCTGACATCGTTGACGGCAGTGGTGTCGCCAAAGACTTTCCGCACGGCCTTTAGTTCGATCAAGATTCGGCCTCCTCCGCTTTCGCAACTGCGAGGTAACAGACCCGTGCGTCGGTTTAGTGACAAGTGCGACATCCGCGACCGTTGGGCCGTGGCGCTGCGCCCAGTGCGTAAGGATGGTAGCTGGCCCTGCGATCTGTTAGCGTCCGGTGCGAATGTGGGTGGTCTGAACGGAGGCGAAAGGCGGTGAACGAGCAGTCGAGCGCGGCATCCCTGGAAAAGCGGGTCGAGCACACCCCCCCCGCCTGGTTCGAGGAGATCTCTACCGGGCTGTCGATCCGAGGCCACTTCCTGATCACCGGGAACACCGCCGATCTCTACCCGGTCGTCACCAAGCGCGGCCTGCGCTTTGTCTCCTTCGAGGCGGCGGTTTGGCGGGCGCTGGAGGGGCGGGGCTATGTGGCGCTTCTCGTTCACGACCCGTCCAACGGGCTCGTTTTGCATCCGGATTGCGACCCGCGGCTTTCCGGTGTTCTGGAGGAATGCGGCCTGCCGCTTGGCGAGACCGCCGCGACGCCGGAGGACATGACAGCGCTGCTGGGCGCGGTGATGGGCGAGAAGCGGCTGCCGATCGCGCTGATGCTGCGCTATGCGTCGGGCTTGCTGCAGCGCCCGGCCCCCGCGCTCGACCGTATGCTGGTAAGTGTCGACTTGGCCTCGCGGGGCCCCGAGCTCGCGCGGGAGGGTATTGATTGGGAATGCCCCGGGCGAAACCCGGTTTTCTGGATGCTCCAGCGGCCAGGCGATCTGCCGGAATGGTTCTCGGGTCAGAACGCCACGGTGCGCGAGCTCGTGATCGGCCTGCCCGATCTCACCGACCGCACCGCTTTCGCTGCCCAAATCGTCGACGAGCTTCCCCAGCCGCAAACGCTCTCGGAAGCAGACCGGAAGAGCCATGTGTCGCAATTCGCGATTAAATGCGAAGGTATGCCGCTCAGCGAGATGAAGGGCGTGGTCGATCTCGCCAAGAGCGCGCGCTTCGGCCCCGAACGTCTCATCGACGCGCTGCGCAGCTACCGGATCGGCACGACCCGCAACCCTTGGACCTCGGCCGTGATGCGCGAGCGGGTGCGGGCGGCGGAAAAGCTGCTCTCGGGGCGGGTCTTGGGGCAGAAGCGCGCGGTCGAGAAAACATACGACATTCTGGTACGCTCGATCATGGGGTTGTCGGGCGCCCAGACCTCCTCGCGCGGCAACCGGCCCCGTGGCGTCCTGTTCTTCGTCGGCCCCACCGGCGTTGGCAAGACCGAGCTCGCAAAGGCCCTCACCGAGGTGCTGTTCGGTGACGAGGCGGCCATGCAGCGGTACGACATGTCGGAATTCGTCAACGAGGAATCGATCGGTCGGCTCATCGGCGCACCGGCTGGCGCTCCCGGCCACGAGGAGGGCGGCGAGCTTGTCAACAAGGTGCGCGCGCGGCCGTTCTCGGTCTTCCTGTTCGACGAGGTTGAAAAGGGCCATCCCCGGATTCTGGACGCGTTCTTGCAGATCCTCGACGACGGTCGGCTCACCGACACCCGCGGCGAGACCGGCTATTTCTCCGAGTCGCTGATCATCTTCACCTCGAATGTCGGCATCGTCGGCGGCGATCGCTCGACGAATATGGGCCAGAACATCTTACCCTCCGACGCCCACGAGGTTTTGGAGGAAAAGCTCACACAGGCGGTGGGTAACCACTTCCGCTACGAGCTGCGGCGCCCGGAGTTGATGAACCGCATGGGGCAGAACATCGTCGCCTTCGAATTCATCCACCCCAAATCCGCAGAGATCATCTTTCGCGGGATCCTAAAGCGGGTGCTCAAGGCGGTGACGGAAGAGCATTCGGTGGTGGTCGAGCTGACCAAAGATGCGGAGGCCGAGCTTTTGGAGATGTGCACCTCTGAGCTCGGGGATGGGGGCCGCGGCATCGGCAACCGGATCGAGACGCATTTCATCAACCCGATCGCTCGGCTTTTGTTCCGCCGCGAGGGGATCGACCGGCTGCGCATCACGGCCGTGCGCCATGAGGGCCGAGAGACCGTCCTGTACACCGGCTGATCTTTATCCCGTCTGAGCGCCCCGCCCTTGTGAGTCTGGCTGATCCCACTGTCGGACCGCTTATTGAAAGTTTGTTGCTGGCTAGCTCCCTGTCATTGAACTTTATCTTGTAAGAGCAAGGCGCCGCGGCTATCCGCGACTGAGCAATCCACCGGAGGAGATATCCCCTATGACCCGTGATTTGTTCGCCCCGATCGCCGCCGCCGTTCTCGCCCTTTCTGGCGCCGCCGGTGCTGCGGAAACCCGCGAGCTCGGCGCCCATGTCCATGGCTCCGGGTCGCTCGATATCGCCGTTGAAGGCAACACGGTTGCGATGGCGCTCGTCGTCCCTGGGTTCGACATCGTCGGCTTCGAGCATGAGGCGACGTCGGACGCGGACAAGGCGGCGATCGAGGATGGCAAGGCCAAGCTGGGCAAGCCGCTTGAGCTGTTCGTCCTGCCCGCGGCCGCTGGCTGCGAGGTGGCGCAGGTCCAGGTGGCGTTGATCTCCGAGGTCGACGCGCACGGCCACGACGAACATGGCGAGGACGCGCACGGCCACGACGATCATGGCCACGACGCGCATGGCGAGGAGAGCCACACCGAGTTCAAGACCGAGTACCAACTCACTTGCGCCGATCCTTCGGCAATCTCCGAGATCACTTTTGCGTATTTCGAAACCTTCCCGAATGCCGAAGAGCTTGAGATCCAGCTGATCACGGCCAAGGGCAGCACCGGCCTCGAGGCGACCCGGGACGCGCCCGTGGTCTCGCTCGCCGACCTCATTTGAGGCAGGCGTGCCGGCGGTCCTCGAGATCGACGCGCTGAGATTCTCCTGGGGCGGCGGGTTCGGCCTGTCGCTCCAATCATTTGAGATCGAGCGGGGCGAGCGGGTTCTGTTGGTCGGCCCCAGCGGGTCGGGAAAGTCTACGCTTCTCGCCTTGATTTGCGGCATTGCGACCCCCGACAGCGGACGGTTGTCGCTTCTCGGGCAGGATCTGGGGGCGCTGACGGGGCCCGCGCGGGACCGCTTCCGCGCGGAGCATATCGGCGTTATCTTCCAGATGTTTAACCTGCTCGCCTATGCCAGCGCGGTCGACAATGTGCTGCTGCCGCTCAACTTCGCCCCCAGGCGCCGGGCGAGACTGGGTGCCGGGGCTGCGGCGGAAGCGCGAAGGATCATGGCGGCGCTCGGTCTCTCTGAAGCGGCGATCGAGGCACGCCGGGCGGCACAGCTCTCGGTCGGGCAGCAGCAGCGGGTCGCTGCCGCCCGTGCGCTGATCGGGGCGCCTGAGATTATTGTCGCCGACGAGCCGACCTCAGCCCTCGACACGGACAGCCAAGACGCCTTCCTGCAGCTGTTGTTCGCACAACTCGCCGCGCGGGAGGGCTCGCTGCTCATGGTGAGCCATGACAGCCGCTTGAGCCCCCGTTTCGACCGGGTGGTGCGGCTCGGCGATATCCTCGTCGGCGGTGCGCCGAAGGTGTCCCAGGAGGCGGCCGGATGATCTTGCTCCGCCTCGCGCTGGCCTCCCTGGCAGAACGCTGGATCACGGCGGGCCTCACCATTCTGGCGACGGCGCTCTCAGTGGCCCTGTTTCTCGGCGTTGAAAAGGTTCGTACCGGTGCCAAGGCCAGTTTCGCGGGCTCGGTCGCTGGCGTCGACCTCGTGATGGGGGCCAGATCCGGCTCGGTGCAACTGTTGCTCTACTCCGTGTTCCGCATTGGCAACGCAACGAACAACGTCACCTGGGAGAGCTATCAAGACATCGCGGCGCGCCCGGAGATCGATTGGATCGTGCCCATCTCGCTGGGCGACAGTCACCGGGGTTTCCGCGTGATGGGCACCCGCGCCGATTTTTTTGAGCACTACAAGTATCGCGGTGGGCGCGACCTTGCTTTCGCCGACGGCCGGGCCTTCGACGCGCTCTTCGACGCGGTGGTCGGCGCGGATGTCGCGCGGGCGCTCGGCTACGAGACCGGCCAAGAGATCGTCGTTGCCCATGGCGTGGCCTCCTTCGTCGAGCATGACGACAAGCCCTTCACCGTCGTCGGGATCCTGGAGAAGACCGGAACCCCCGTGGACCGCACCGTTTTCGTTTCGCTGGAGGCGATCGAGGCGATCCATATCGATTGGGAGGGCGGCGGGCGGTCCCGCGAGACCATCTCCGCCGAGGAGGTGCTCCAGATGCAGCTGGAGCCCAAGGCGGTGACGGCCGCGCTGATCGGGGTGAAGTCGCGCCTACAGGTTTTTGCGTTGCAGCGCTCGATCAACCAATACCCGGAGGAGCCGCTCCTCGCCGTGCTCCCCGGGGTGGCGCTGCAAGAGCTCTGGGAGATCGTCGGTGTGGCTGAGACGGCGCTGGCCGGGGTAGGGGGCATGGTCGTGGTCACCGCACTGCTCGGCATGGCGACGATGATCCTCGCCTCGCTCAACGAACGCCGGCGGGAGATGGCCATCCTCCGGGCCGTCGGGGCCCGGCCGCGGACCATCCTGGCGCTCCTGATGGTCGAGGCGGCGGTCTTGAGCCTCGCGGCCGCGGCGTTGGGGCTTGCGCTGCTCTATGTGGCGATCGCCGTGTTGCAGCCTTTCGTGGATACCGCCTACGGTCTATATCTGCCGATAACGCCGCCGACGTCGCGAGAGCTGTGGATCCTGGGCGCCATCGTCGCCGCCGGTACCTTGGTCAGCGTTTTCCCGGCGATCAGGGCCTACCGTATGTCGCTCGCCGACGGGATGACAGTGACGCGGTGATCCGCCATCGTCTGCGCCCGCCGCGGACCCGATGCAGAGACTGGACTGAGAAAGGGGACCATCAAATGCCCGTACTGGTGCGCCGTCATCTCCTCTTGGGCGCGCTGGCGCTACCGTTCGCGCAACGCGCCCGTGCCGCCGCCGACCCCGTGGTCCTCGAATGGCGTGATCTCGTGCCGGGTGAGACCGACGGCACCCACTACGACACCCTGCGCGCCAAAGTGCTCGGGATCGTTGGGCATGGCGAACTCGACACTGGCTTTATCCAGGAGCTCGACGCCGCGATCACCCATGACTTCGATGGAAAGGACGTGACGATCCCGGGCTTCATGGTGCCGCTCGACTTTGCCGAGACCGGCGTCACGACCCTGCTGTTGGTACCCTATGTCGGCGCTTGCATCCATGTGCCGCCACCGCCGCCCAACCAGATCATCTATGTCACCACCGCAGAGCCCTATGAGGTCACGGGGTATTTTGACCCGATTGTCGTCACCGGCGAATTCAACGCGATTGCCAAATCGACCGGGTTGGCGGAGATCGGCTATCGGATCGAGGCGACGCGGATCGAGCCCTATCGCTGAGGGGCAGCTAGGCCGCTTCGGCAGATCACCCGGGTCCCGCGCGCCCCGCGCGTTGTTTATCCGCCCCCGATGGGGGCGGTTGGCTCTGGCAGGCTCTCCGAGGGCTCGGCGTCTGCCGGTAGTTGCGCCACGATGCGGAAGGCTCGGCTGTCGGAAAGGTCGTTCCAGAAGGCGAGATTGGCGTATTTGCGGAAGAGATCGGGGGGCAGAATCGTCCGGCGCGGCTTGGGCTCGACCTTGCGGTGCACCTTGTGCAGCCCCTTCAGCCCCAGCTGAGCGTCGAAATCAGGGGCGTCATACTCCACCGCGTTGAAATCATGCGCGAACGGCTCTTCCTCCAGAAACTGATAGATCAGCGCGAAAACCTCCGCGGGGCGCCGGGTCAACAGATCGTAGTCGACGATGACAAGCCGGTCCGCATGCTCGCCATAGCAGGCTTCCTTAAGGGCATGCCAGCCGTAGCCGACCAGGCGATTCGCCCCGGCCAGCGCCTCCAAGCGGGTGTAGACGGTCGAGCGCTCTGCCGCGGTGCCGAACAAGCGGGTGTGCTCGAAGGCGTTGGACCTGAACTGACGTTCCAAGCTGTCCATCACCCAAGCGACATTTCGCACGCAACAGATCACCCGTGCCTCGGGGAAGAGTTGCATCAGGCCGGGCAGCCGTGCGGTCCAGACCCGGTTGGTGTCGAAGATCACGGGCTCTGCGCGGTCGGCATAATAGCTCTCGAAGAGCCCCTGCAGCAGGCGGGCGCGCGCGGCCTCGTCCACCATGCTGGCCATTTCGGTACCGGCAGAGACCTGGGCAATCACCCCTTCGAAGAGCCCTGCGACCGGGCTCGACATGCCCGCATGAAAGCGCGGGTTTTGCCGCAAGATCGCGGCCGTGAGCGTCGATCCCGAGCGCGGTAAGCCCGAAATGAAATGGAACCTTCGGCGCCCGGGTGGCGCTGTCTCGGACATAAGGGCGGATCCTTGCGGTGTGCCGCGGTGGGGGTCGGTCGGGCTCAAACCGCGAGGGTGGCCGCCTGTTTCACGCGGCTCCAATAGGCCTCCGAGGTCAGCTTCGCCTGGTTGCCCACCAGCATGTAGTATTGGATCTTGACCGCGCCGTAGTCGAGCGTGAGTTCATCTATCGACTCTTCATCGCCTTCTTGCGCAATGCTAAATTCAGCGATGCTAACTTGCTTGAAGGTGAGCTCCATAAATTTGCGATTGTCGCGCCTTATCACCAGGATTGCGTCAGTGAACTTGGTATCCGCGCACATCTCTTTGAAGATGTTGCAGGTCGCGCTGTCGGTTCGCTTTTTCACTTTAAAATTTTCGAATTTTACTTTGCCGCCGCCCTGTTCGCTGCCGATGTTTTGGCGGTTCTCGCCGCTCATATCGAATGACAACACGTCAAACGCGTCAAACGCGGCCATGTCTTCGTCTGTTGTCTCGCCTTTGATCTTACCCTTGGGTAGGAAGTAGAGATACGCGTTATGGGCGTCCGCCTCGGCCATGGCGCTTAGTCCTGTTCTGCGGGCAGCTTTCCGAACCCTGCCCCGGCTATCCCCACTCTACCGCGCGCAGCCCTCCCGCCAAGGTGAAATTCCACGCGGGTTGCAGCGGTGCCCGCCGCCCGCGTCGACCGGTCGCGGCTGTTGGGGGTGAACCTGGCGCTGCCCCGGTGAACTCCTGCGATTGGCGCTTTGTGTTTTTGCGGGACTGCGGGCTAAAGAGCGTCAGACCGCGCGTACAGGCCCGGTCGACAGGGAGCGGTGAGCTGATGGGCGATGGGCCGGCGGAGAGCTTCGACTTCGTAATCGTGGGGGCGGGCTCGGCCGGGGCAACGCTGGCCAACCGCCAGACAGCTTGCGGCCGTTACAGCGTTCTCCTCCTCGAGGCGGGCGGCAGCGACCGGAAGTTTTGGGTCCAGCTGCCGATCGGCTACGGCCAGACCTACACCGATCCGCGGGTCAACTGGCGCTATGTCACCGAGCCGGTTCCGGGTCTCGGGGGGCGCACCAGCTATTGGCCGCGTGGGAAGATCCTCGGCGGCTCCTCCTCGATCAATGCGATGGTTTATGCCCGCGGGCATCCGTCTGATTTCGAGGATTGGGCGCAACATGCGCCCGGCTGGGGCTGGGACGACGTCGCCCCGATCTATCGCCGGTTGGAGGGCTGGACCGGCCCGGCGAGCCCGGAGCGCGGCGCCGACGGACCCCTCGCGGTCACCGATATCAGCGAGGACGTCCACCCGCTGTGCCGGACCTATCTCACCGCGGCCGAGGAGATCCAGATCGGTCGGACGGACGACTACAACGGGGCCGCGCCGGAGGGGGCCGGCTACTACCAGATCACAACGCGTGGCGGCCTCCGGGCCTCCACAGCGCGCTGCTATCTTCGCCCGGCTTTAGGGCGGCGGAATCTCGAGCTGCGGACCCGGGCGCTGGCGACGGAGATCCTCTTCGAGGGACGCCGCGCGGTGGGTCTGCGGTACCTCCACAACGGTCGGCCGCGCATCGTGCGTGCCCGCTGTGCGGTTATCCTGTCGGCCGGTGCGATCAACACACCGCAGCTGTTGCAGCTGTCGGGGGTGGGGCCAGGGGCGTTGTTGCAGGAGATGGAGATCCCGGTACGCGCCGAGAACCCGAATATCGGCCGGCATTTGCAGGATCATCTCGGCGCCGACCACGTCTTCCGCGCGCGTGTTCCCACGCTCAACCAGGTGTTCGGCCGTTGGTCGGGCTGCGTCCGCGCCGGGCTCACCTATCTGCACACTCGGCGGGGGCCGCTCAGCCTCAGCGTGAACCAGGCGGGGGGCTTTGTGCGCAGCGCGCCGGAGGCAGAGGCGCCGGACATCCAGCTTTATTTCTCGCCGCTGAGTTACACCCGCTCGCCCCCGACGAGCCGAAGACGGCGGCTGTTGCGGCCGGACCCGTTCCCCGGATTTATGATCGGCTTCTCCCCGTGCCGACCGACCTCGCGCGGCGAGCTTGCCATCAGATCTCCCGACCCGCTCGCGCCGCCGCGCATCCAGCCGAACTATCTCGATACCCAGGAGGATCGCGACTTGATGCGCCGGGGCAGCCGCTTGGCCCGCCGGTTGGCCGCGGCGCCGGCGCTTAAGGCCGTCATCGAGGCGGAGATATCGCCCGGGACCGCGACCGAGACCGATGCCCAGGTCGACGGCTTCATCCGCGACACTGCCTGGACCGTCTTTCACCCCTGCGGCACCGCGCGCATGGGCACAGACCCCAGCCAGTCGGTGGTCGACCCGCGTCTGCGCGCCCATGGCTTGGAGGGATTGCGGGTGGTCGATGCCTCGGTGTTCCCAAATGTCACCTCCGGCAACATCAACGCCCCGGTGATCATGGTGGCGGAGAAGGCGGCGGACCTGATCTTAGAGGATGCGCGGGCGGGACCGATATGAAACTGACGGCGCTTGAGACTTTCACCACGTCCGATGTCGGCTTCGTGCGCGCAACCGCCGAGGACGGCAGCATCGGCTGGGGTCAGGTCTCCACCTACAACGCGGACATTACCTGTCAGATCTTGCATCGTCAGGTCGCGCCCTGGATGCTCGGGGCGGATATCTCACTGGAGACCGGCAATCTAGACGACCTGCTGGATCTGGTAACCGACCGCGAGCACAAGTTTCCCGGCAGCTATCTCCGGCGGGCGATGGCAGGGGTCGACACGGCGATCTGGGATCTGCGCGGGCGCGTTGCGGAGAAACCCGTGGCCGCGCTTTTGGGGGGCAGCGCCGGCCCGCTGCGCGCCTATGCCTCCTCGATGAAGCGGGACATCACGCCCGAAGCCGAGGCCGCGCGCCTGGTGCGGCTCGCTGACCGCGACGGCTTCAGCGCTTTCAAGGTGCGCGCCGGCAGCGAGGTCGGCCGCGGCCGTGACGAATGGCCGGGACGGACGGAGGCGATCATTCCGGCCATCCGAAAGGCGTTGCCCGGGGCCGACCTCCTGATCGACGCCAATTCGTGCTACGCCCCCGCCCAGGCCATCGAAGTCGGGCGCCGGCTGCAGGACAACGGCTACCGCCATTTCGAGGAGCCCTGTCCCTATTGGGAACTCGAGCAGACCAAAGAGGTCGCCGACGCGTTGGAGATCGATGTTACCGGCGGCGAACAAGACTGCGACCTTACCGTCTGGCGGCGAATGATCGCGATGCCCGCCGTCGATGTGGTGCAGCCCGATATTCTGTATCTCGGCGGGATTTGCCGCACGCTCAGGGTTGTTGGGATGGCGAAAGCAGCGGGCCTGCCTGTCACCCCGCATTGTGCCAATCTCTCCATGGTGACGCTCTTCACCATGCATCTGCTGCGGGCGATCCCCGATGCGGCCGGCCCCTATCTCGAGTTTTCCATCGAGGGGCCCGATTACTACCCATGGCAGGAGGGCCTCTTCTCGGAGAGCCCCTACGAGGTGTCGGACGGCCATGTTCGGGTCAGCGACGCCCCCGGCTGGGGGGTGGAGATCGCGCCCGAATGGCTCGCGCGGTCGTCCTATCGAGTCAGCGCAATCTGACGCAGGTGATGTAATATATCTGTTACGCGCGCCTCGTACCCTCCGCCGCGAAGGGAGAGGCGCCATGGCCGAGTTCGCTGTTTTCCTCGCCGCAGCGCTTCTGCTCGCCGTCTCTTTGCTCGCGCGTCCCGTTGAGCGCGCCCTGCTCTCGGGGCCGATGCTCTTCCTCGCCCTCGGCGTGTTGCTCGGACCGCTGGGCCTCGGGGCCGTCGATGCCGCCGACCATGGCGGAGCCATCATCGCCATTGTTGCTGAGGCCACGCTGATCATCGTGCTGTTCGAGGATGCCTGCCTGATCCGGATGAGCGGGATGCGCCGCGACCGGGTGGCCGGCGGTCTTGCCGCGCGTCTGCTGCTCGTTGCACTGCCCCTTTGCATCATCGCCGGTGCGCTGATTGCCGCCGCGCTGTTCCCCGAATTCCTGATCGCCGAGGCTTTTGTGCTTGCGCTCATCCTCGCGCCGACGGATGCCGCGCTCTGTGCGCCGGTTTTCAACTCGAAGAAGGTGCCGGAGCCGGTCAAGGAGGCGCTGAACGCCGATAGCGGGCTCAACGACGGCATCTGCCTCCCGCTCCTGCTCCTCGCCCTGGCGATCTCGACGCTCGGCTTGGAAATGCAGCTCGCCGACCGCTGGGCCGAGTTCATCGGGCTGCAGCTGGTGCTCGGCCCCTTGACCGGCGCTTTTGTTGGCTGGGCCGGGGCCGCGTTGCTGAAACATGCGCTGCAGCGCGGCTGGGTCCTCGAAGAACTCAAGGGCCTGACGATGCCATGCCTCGCCATCATCGCCGCGCTGGCGGCGGAGATGCTCGGGGGCAACGGCTTCCTCGCGGCCTTCCTGGGCGGGCTCGTCTTCGGCAACCGCCTGAGTGCCGCCCAGCTGGCGCCGCTCAGCCGGTTCACCAGGGCCGAGGGTGCCGTGTTGATCCTTGCCACCTTCTGCCTGTTTGGCGCCGTCGCGGTTGCCGCGGTGCTGCCGCTGCTCGAATGGCGCCATCTGTGGTATGCGATCGCGAGCCTCACGATCGTCCGAACGGTCCCGGTCGCGCTTTCGATGATCGGCGCCGGGATGCCGGTCGCGACTTGGCTGTTCCTGGGCTGGTTCGGTCCGCGGGGCGTGGCCTCGATCCTCTATCTTCAGCTCGTCTCCGAAACCCAGGGCTTCATGGAGCTCGGCCGCATCGGTCCCGCCGTGGTTCTCACGGTCTGCCTCAGCGCCGTCCTGCACGGCATGTCCGCAGGTCCCGCGACCGCCTTGTATGCGCGCAGTCTCGGCCAGGCTGCCGACGCCCGGAAAGCCCCGCGGAGAACCGTTTCTTAACTCTGTCGCGCGAGGGTGGCCCGGACCAGAAGGGGAGCGATCGGGGGGCGGCACGTGCTGGGAAAGGCTGAGGCAGGCGGGCGGTCTCCGGGGCGCAGCGGAGGCGAGCGATGATCGCGCTGGAGCGGGTCACCAAGACCTATCGCACGGATGGCCGGCCCAAGGCCGTGCTGGAGGACGCCTCGGTCGCTTTCGAGCCCGGCGCCTCTTACGGCCTCCTCGGGGTCAATGGCGCCGGTAAATCCACCACGCTGCGCCTGATCGCAGGGATCGAGCTGCCGAATGCGGGGCGGGTGCGTCGCACGGTTCGGGTCTCCTGGCCTCTCGGGTTCGCGAGCGGTTTTCATCCGGGGATGACCGGACGGGAGAACGTGCATTTCGTCGCCCGCTGCTATGGCGAGCCGCCGCAGCGGATCGCGCGCTTTGTCGAGGAGTTCGCAGAGCTTGGAGACTATATGCGCGCGCCGGTGAAGACCTACTCCTCCGGCATGACGGCTCGCCTGGCCTTCGGGCTGTCGATGGCGATCGAGTTTGATTGCTACCTGATCGACGAAATCACCGCCGTGGGCGACGCGCGCTTCCAGGCGCGCTGCACCGCCGCCTTCGAGGCCCGCCGCAGCGCGGCAGATCTGATCGTCGTCAGTCACTCGATGGAGACTGTCGCGAAATACTGCTCTCGCGGTGCGGTCATTCTGGAAGGCAAGATCGCGCTCTTTCCCGATGTGGAGCAGGCGATCACCACCTATTTGAGGCTCAACCGATGAGTGCTGCGGGGCATCAGGACCCGGCTGCGGGGGCCGGCAGCGCCGTCGACCTGCTGCGCGGACACATTGCCTCGGGGCTCAGTGCCGCCGCGGGGCGTCACGCCTTCTCCAATCGGCGCCGGCGGTTCGATGTCGGCTACTCCGAGCGGATGCGCCGGCGCGCGATGCGCAGCATGGCCATCCTGAGCTTTCTGGTAATCGTTGCCGGGCCGATGCTGATCGCCGGCACCTATTACGGGGCGGTCGCCGAGGATCAATATGCAGTCGAGAGCCGCATGATCCTGCGGGTCAACCAGGCCGCCGGGCCGGACCGGCTGGAGGCGCTGACGGGCCTGCCCTCGATCGAGATGAAGCGCGACACCCAGGTGGTCGCGGCCTTTATGGAGAGCTCCGCTTTGGTCGAGGCCCTGGTTGTCGGGGCGGATTTCCCTGCGCGGTATGCTGGGGTCGGGGCCGACCTGCTTCGCCCAGAGAGCTGGACCGCGACGGATTGGCCGGCCCGTTTGCCCCCCGACCCCACCGTGGAGGATTTCGAGGACCAATGGGCGCGGGTGTCCGAGGTCGAGATCGAGCTGCCGGCCGGGATCATCGTCTTCTCCCTGCGCGCCTTCTCGGCAGCTGATGCCCAGGCGCTCGCCACGGCGGCCGTCACCCGGGCCGAGCGCTTGGTGCAGGAGATGAACGCGCGCGTCTGGACCGAGGCCGTCGCCAGCGCCGAACGCGCTTTCGCCGCGGCGACCGAGCGTTTGGTCTCGGTGCAGCACAGTCTCGCGGCGGCCCGCAATGCCGCCGGCATCCTCGACGCAGAGCGTGAAGCTGGAGCGCTGTCGGCGCTGTCGGCCGATCTGCGCGGGCAGATCATCGCGTTGGAGCAGCGCCGCGCGGCGCAGGCGCGCCACCTCGCGCCAAGCTCGCCCCGCCTGCGTGCGCTGTCAGACCGGATCGCCGCACTCGAGACCCAGCTCGACCGGCTCGGCGCCAAGGCTGTCGGAACCAGCTCCGGCCTGTCCGAAGTGATGGCGGATTTCTCTCAGATCGAGATCGCGCGCGAGACCGCAGAGCGTCAGTTCCTCGCGGCCGCCCGAACGCTGGAGGAGACGCGCCACGCCGCCGAGGCCCGGATGATCTATCTCGACGTCTTCGTGCCACCCGAGCGCCCAGAGGAGGCCACCTATCCTCGCCGTTGGCGCTCGCTGGCCCTGATCCTCGGCGCTTGCCTTGCAGCATGGGGTGTTGCCTTCGGTCTTTTCTCGCTGGTTCGGCGGCATATGGCATGAGCTTGTCGGCGGAAATCCAGCGGTTCGGTTTGGCCTGTGGGGCAAGCTGGCGGGTGATCTGGGCCGTGATGTTGCGGGACATTCGAACCCGCTTTTTCAATCACGGGCTCGGCTATTTGCTCGCGATCAGCTGGCCTGTGGCGCATATCCTGGTCCTACTCGGCTTCTACACGCTGCTTGGCCGCCATGCGCCCTATGGCCAGAGTATCGAGCTGTTCTTCGCGACCGCGCTGGTGCCCTTTATGGCGTGGAACTACATGTCGCGCTTCATCATGCTCTCGCTGGTGATCAATCGGGCACTGCTCGCGTTCCCCGCGGTTAAGATCTTCGACGTGCTGGTGGGCCGGGCGATCTTGGAGGTGCTCGCCAGTCTCGCGATGTTGGGGCTTCTCGTGGTGCTCGCCCGCTTTGCCGGGATCGATGCGCGCCCGGCGGACTTCGTCAGCGCCGCCGCAGCGATGGCCACGGCGCTCGCGCTCGGCCTGGGATGCGGCGTGCTGTCGGCGGTAATCGCAATGGTGATGCCCGGCTGGGTGACGATCTATACGCTCTTGATCATCGCCGCTTACATCCTGTCAGGCATCGTCTTTGTGCCAAGCGCTCTGCCGCCCGACTTGGCAGCGGCGCTTGCCTGGGTGCCGACGCTTCATCTCGTGGAGTGGATGCGGGTTGCCTATTACGACGGCTATCCGGCCCAGCTTCTCGACCGAGGCTATGTTCTGTCATGGGCTGCCGCAACGCTCCTGGCGGGCCTGGCGCTCGAGCGTGCGATCCGCGGGCGCCTGCTCGGCGGTTAAGCTGCGAAAGGAATCCCGATAATGCTGCTGAGCGTTACCCCAAACGGACATCTGCGCCGGCTAGGCGCCGGGCGCTGGATGTCGACCGGCAACGACCCGCAGTTCGAGGTCCTGCCCGGGCGCTTCGCGCCACGCTTTCTCGTGGTGGAGCTTCGTGGCGCAGCGGCGCTCGACGCCGCGGTCTATCTCGGCGCGCCCGGGGCCTATTCCGAGGCGGCGCGGATCCACCTGCCCGAAAGCCGCGTGGTTCTGTTGGCGGTCGATCTGCGCGCAGGCCCGGCGCGGCATGGGTTGCGCCTCGACCCGACCGAGCGCCCCGACCAGACCTTCTCCCTGCGCATCTGGCGCCGGCGCAGCGCCAGCGCCCTGAGCCGTCTGGTTCGGCTGCGGCTGGCGCGCAACCCAGGCACGGTGGCCAACTTGATCGGTCCGGACCCAGGCCTTCTGCGCAGCGTGCCCCGGCTGCGGCTGCCGAAGATCGGGGCGCCGGGTTTGGCGGATCATTTATCCCAAATCTGGGAACTTGCCGCGATTGAGGCGAGCGTCGATCCGCTGCCGCCGCCTGGTGGACCCGTTCTCTCCGTGCTGACGCCGGTCTACAATGCGAAGGCCGCCTGGCTCGACGCGCTCTTGGCTTCCGTGGAGGCGCAGGGGCCCGGGATCGAGCTGATCCTCGCCGATGACGGCTCCAGCGAGCCGGAGACCATGCTGTGGCTCGCCCGTCATCGGCGCCGCCCGGGGCTCACCGTCCTGCGGGCGCGGGAGAATTGCGGCGTCGCGGCCGCAACCAACCGGGCCTTGGCCGCCGCGCGCGGCCACTGGGTGGCCTTTGTTGATCATGACGACGCGCTGGCGCCCCATGCGCTCGACCGGATCCGCCGGGCGGTCGCCGAGGCACCGAACGCTCTGTTCCTCTACACCGACGAAGTGATCGCGGATGCGGCGCTCAAGCCGGTCTCCGCCTTCTGGAAGCCCGCATTCGATCCGGTGCTCCTCTCGGGCGTGAACTATGTAAACCATCTTTCTGTCTTCAAGCGGGACCGGCTGGCGGCGCTCGGCGGTCTGCGCCCGGGCTTCGAAGGCAGCCAGGATTACGAGCTTTTGCTGCGTTACACCCGCGGTCTCGCGCCGGAACAGATCCGTCACATCCCCTATCCGGCCTATTTGTGGCGACAGCATGCCGCCAGCCTCTCCCATGCGGGGCGCGATCGGGCAGTGGCCGCAGCCCGGCGCGCGTTGACCGAGCATTTCGGCACCCTGATCGGGCCCAGCGCCGCGGGGCCTGCGCATTTGCCGGACCTCCACCGGATCGATTTCCCCAAGGCGCGACGGCCTAAGGTCTCCGTGATCATTCCCAACAAGGACAGTTACGTGCTGATCGAGCGGGTGCTTCACGATCTCGTCGAGCGCACGGCCTATCCGGAGCTTGAGCTCATCGTGGTGGATAACGGGTCGACGGATCCGCGCGTGCCGGCTCTCTATCGCCGCTTCGCCGCGCGTTGCGGGCTGCGCTTCGAGATCCGGCCCGCCCCGTTCAACTTTGCCGCGATGGTGAACCGCGGGGCTCAGCTCGCCACTGGCGATGCGCTGCTTTTGCTCAACAACGACATCTCGGTGATCGCGCCGGGGTGGCTCGACGAGATGGCCCAGTGCCTGTCCTATCCGGGCACCGGGATCGTCGGGGCCCGGCTGCTGTTCCCTGACGACAGCTTGCAGCATGCGGGCGTGATCCTCGGGCTCGGCGGCTATGCGGGCCACTGGTTCTACCGGGCGCGTCCGGACGAGCCGGGGCCGATGGGTCGGCTTGCGGTCCGCAACGGGATGAGCGTCGTCACGGGCGCCTGCATGCTCGTCAGCCGCGCCTGTTGGCGCCACCTGGGCGGGATGGATGCCCGCCGCTTTGCGGTGGCCTATAACGATGTCGATTTCTGTGCGCGCGCGCGGGCGGGGGGGTTCGGCGTCGTCTGGACCCCCTTCGCCACCCTCTATCACCATGAGAGCGCCTCGCGGGGGAGCGACCTCGTCGGTGAGAAGGCGCGGCGCTTCGAGGGTGAGAAGACCGCTCTGGCCGAGTTGCACCGGACCGGTGACCATCTCGATCCCAGCTTCAGCCCCTGGTGGTCGCGGCATCAGTCGCGTCCGCGGTTGGTGGTCGGCGATGCCCTGCCGGCGCCGCGCAGTTTCGGGGGCCTCGGGGGCGTGGCCCCGGAGCTGGAGGCGGATGCCCCCGGCTCGGTCAACGCTGGCGATCGAGCCTATGATCGGCGATGGCTGCCACGATCAGCGTGAGGATCGCCCAGCCCGCGGTCAGCACGGCTGTTGCAATCAGGATCAGCGCGAGCCGCCGCGGATGGCTCGGCGTCTCCGGCAGGCGGGGCGGATCGAATAGGTTGAGAAAAACCGACTGTCGTGCCATCGCGATCTCCGCCCCGATGCGCCGCGCCTGCGACAGCCCGTAAAGCCGTGCCGCGAAACGTTGCCGGATCTCGAGTTCCTCGAAGCGCCCGAGCGCCGCCGCCAGATTGCCGTCCTCCGTTGCTTTGTCGGCGAGCCCTGCGCGCAAATCGGCGATGTCCCGGGTCACCGTGTCGATGCGGCTTCTGAGCGAACGCGCCCGGGCCGCATCTGGCGCCACCACCTGTTCGAGCACCCGCAGCTCGCTTTTGAGGCGAATGCGTTCGGTCGTAAGCTGGCCGAGCAGGTCGAGCGTGGCTCCGCCCTCCCGGGCTGGATCGAGGAGCCCTTGGGCGTTTTGAAATTCGGACAGCGCCGCGACGCTGCGCGCAAGCCGGCGCTCGGCCTCGGCCGCTTCGGCGGTGGCGCGGTCCAGCGCGTCGGCCTTATGGCGATGCGCGAGCCGGTTCACCAATGCCTCGGCCGCGGCGAGGGCGCCATCTGCGAGGTCTCGCGCGTCCTGCGGGCGGAAGGCGCGGACTTCGAGCCTCACGATGCCGGATTGTCCCCCGACCGCGACCCGGATCATGCTGCGCCAATAGGCCTCGAGCGTCTCCGCAGCAGCGGGTTCCGGCAGCCGCGCCCAAAAATCGGCCTCCGGTCGCCGGTAGATCGCCGCGATGTCCAGCTCTTCGGACAGCTCGCGCAGCAGCGCCGTGCTATCGAGATAGCTGGCAACGACCCGGGTGAAGGTCGAGACCTCGTCCGCGCCGCCCTGCTGACCCAGGCGCAGGCCGGTCGTGTCGTCGTCTTGCAAGCGAAGCGGACGACTCGACGTTTCATGCACGGTGAATTGCGCCCGCGCGACATATTGGTCCGCCGCGTGTTGCATCAGATAGGTGGCGTACACCGCAACGGGCAGCAGGACCATTGCCGAGAACGAGAGCAAGACCGCCCAGTTGATCCGCTTCGGCAGTGCCGGCGGGGGCGATGGCGCCAGCGGTGGCGGATCCGCGGGGCCGAGAGGCTCGACCACCGCCCCAGGCCCCTCCGGCGCGAAGCGCACGAGCTGCGGGGAGCTCATTCCGAGGCCCTCGGGCGCTGCGCGAGAATGGACAGGGCGGGCCCGCCTGCGGCGACGGGGTCGTCATGCGCGGTGACGATCTCGGTGAAACCGAGCGCGCGGAGAAGGGCCAGCAGATCGTTGCGCTCCATCCAGCAGTGCCGGTCCCGCGGACCGCCGCAAAACGCGATCTCCCGGTCGGAGCCGTGATAACCCCGTTCGTGCAGCGCGATGCTGAGCCCGTAACAGGAAAGATGGCGCACACGCCCCGTGAAGGCAGCGCGCCGCGGGTCCCTTGGCGCCATCGCCTCGGGATCCATCACATGGGTCCAAAGATAAAGCCGGTCGGTGCGCGCAGCGAGACGTTCCAACAGGCCAACCGGATCACTCAGGTGATAGAGCACGCCAGAAGCGATCGCGAGATCGTACCGCCCCTCGGCTGGCCCGAAGCCCTGGCCGAAATCGCCCAGGTGGAACCGGGCGCGCGCCAGCCCCAGCAGTTCCTTGAGGACGAGGCAGCGCAGATATGCCAGGCGGTTGCCCTCGATCGCGTCGATCCGACCGGCGCCGGCGGCGTGCATCATCGCGGTATGCCCCCCGTCGAGCGGCCCGAGCTCGAGCACCCGCGCACCGGCGATCCCGCCGAGTCGCTCGAGCGCCCAGGCGATCCGCGTATCCTGCAGAAAGGCCATGTCGCCGGCCTGCGCGCCCAGGTCCGTCGGCAAGGCCGTGCGCCAGCCCGGCACGGCGTCGATCGCATTCTGGGCCGAGGGCGGCCCGTCGACATAGCGTTCGAAAAGCTCGTCCGACAGCTGGCTCATATGCCATTCTCCCCTGAGGTGTCGCGCAGCCCGGCGCCCTGCTGACAGGCGGCCGTGGCAACCGGCGCAGCGATGGGCGCAGCAAAGGAGGTGCCGCAATGCTCAGAGCGATCGAACGGGTGGCGGCCCCCTTCATGGTGCGGGCGCAATCGCCGACGGCCGATCTCTATCTCACGCATGCCTGCGGCGACTGGATCGGGCCCAAACGACCGATTGCGCAACTGGGACCTGGCGTCTTCGCTTCTGAGGAGACACTGCTTGTGGTGCGCCATGGTGGTCGCGCCGGGCGCTTGCCGAAGCGGCGCCGGGTGTTCTGGCTGATCGACGACCATATCGGACCGGCGCGGCGCGACACCGGCCTGCCGCTCGGCCAGCGGATGAAGCTCGCCCTGTTCGAAGCGCGCCATGGCGATCGGTTGATGGCCGGGGGGGCCGAGATCGTGGTGAGCTCCGAGGTCCTTGCGCAGGCCTTTGCCGGGCGCGGGACGGTGCACCGCCTCAGACCCCATTGGGCCGCGCCCTTGGCCGATCTCGCCCATCACGACGCCGGCGCGCCGTTGCGCGTGGCCTTTCTCGGCTCCGCCGTACATCGTGCGGATCTCGCCTTCCTCGTGCCGGTCATCGAGGCGCTGCTCGCTCGGCATCCGCGCATGGAGCTCCATTTGGCGGCGAATCACAGCCTCGGCCGCCTGTCGGCCCATCCCCGCGTGGTCCCCATCGATGAAACGGGTTGGCGGGCCTACCGCGCGCGCCTGCCGCGGCGCCGGTTCCAGATCGCGCTCTATCCGCTGCTCGACACGGAGGCAAACCGGGCCCGCTCCGTCAACAAGATCATCGAACACGCCATCGTCGGGGCTGCGGGTCTGTATTCCGCGGTTTGGCCGGAGGCGCAGAGGGTTGCCCGGCGCGGTGCGGGCCTCGTCTTGGCCAATGAGCCGGAGGCCTGGATCGCGGCCGCGACACGGCTGATCGAGCGGGCGGACGAGCGTGCCAACCTCGCGGCGCGGGGGCGGGCTCTGGCGGCGGATCTCAACCACCCCGGCGGGCAGCGGGCATTCTGGCGGCATGGCTTCGGCCTTTCGTCCTCGTTCTGACGACTGGGTCCCATCTGCGCCGTCTATCGATAATTCCCGGTTAACGACTGTCCCTTAGAAGTTGGGTGAACAGATCGAGACCCGAGGGTTTCCCATGGCTCAGAATTGCACGGCGTGCGCGAGGCGCGCCCCCCACCGGTCCGCCGCGCCAGGCGGTCGGAGCGAGACCCCGCGCCGGCGCCCGCCCGCCGGCCCTTGCCGCGCCAGAACGAGAGGTTGGTCATGAAGGTTCTCACCGTCTTCGGCACGCGCCCGGAGGCCATCAAGCTCGCGCCCGTCATCAAGGCGCTGGAGGCCGATCCCGAAATCACCGCGCGGGTCTGTCTCACCGGCCAACACCGCGAGATGCTCGCCCCGATCCTCCGGGCCTTCGCCATCCACGCGGATCACGACCTCGCCTTGATGCGCCCGGGCCAGTCGCTCAATGCGCTCGTCGCCCGGGCAATTGCGGCGCTAGACCCCGTGCTCGAGGCGGAGATGCCCGACCGTGTGCTCGTTCATGGCGATACCAGCACGGCGCTTGCCGCCGCCCTCGCGGCATTCCACCGGCGCATCCCCGTCGGCCATGTCGAGGCAGGGCTCAGGACCGGCGATCTCGCCCGACCCTGGCCCGAGGAAATGAACCGCCGCGCGATCGATGCAATGGCCGACCATCTGTACGCGCCAACCCCGGCTGCCCGGGCCCATCTGATGGCGGAAGCTCTTGGCGCTCGCGACCTTCGGGTCACCGGCAACACCGTGATCGACGCATTGGCGCTCGCCCAACAGCGCCTGGCGCAGGGCGGTCGCGGCCTGATCCCGGAGCGGCTGCGCGACATTGCCGACAGCGCGGAGCACCTCGTGCTCGTGACGGGACACCGGCGCGAGAGCTTCGGCCGCGGCTTCGAGGGGATCTGCGATGCGCTGGGGCGCCTTGCCGAGCGTCCCGATGTTGCGATCATCTACCCGGTCCACCTCAATCCGCAGGTGCGCGGGCCGGTGCAGCGCCGCCTCTCTGGGCATCCGCGTCTCCATCTGATCGAACCGCTCGACTATCTGCCGTTCGTGTGGCTGCTCGGGCGGGCTGACCTGGTGCTCACCGATTCGGGTGGGGTTCAGGAGGAGGCGCCCGCCCTCGGCACGCCCGTGCTCGTGATGCGCAGCGTGACCGAGCGGCCCGAGGCGGTCGCGGCCGGCACCGCCGCGCTGGTCGGCACGGATCCAGATCGCATCACCGCTGCTGCCGCGCGCCTGCTCGACGACGGCGCGGAACGGGCCCGCATTTCGCGCATTGCCAATCCCTACGGAGATGGCCGCGCTGCCGCCCGCATCCTTGCCGCGCTCAAGGGCGCACCGCTTGCCGATTTCGCTCCGCAACACGGGCCCGCCCCCGCCCGCATCGCCCTCACCGCCTGATCGTTCAGACCAAGAGGACAGCCGCGCCGATGTTCCTGTTCCGCCACGCGACCAAAGCTGCCCCGCGGCCTCTAGAGCCCGCGCCCGAGACCGAGCCGAGCCTTCCCGAGGCCGCCTCCGAGCCATCGCCGCCCTTCGATCCCAGTTGGTATGCCCGCCACCAGCTCGATCCGGAAGCGGCACCGCAGGACGATTATCTCGCGGGCGGCGCCGAGGCCGGCCGCTCGCCTTGTCCGTTCTTTGCCCCCGCTTGGTATCGCGCCCGCTACCCGGATGTGGCGCTGGCCGGCGAGGAGCCGCTCGCGCATTGGCTCCGTCATGGTTGGCGTGAGGGCCGTGACCCGTCCGCCCTTTTCGCCACCGCCGCCTATCTTGAGGCCCATCCCGAGCTCGTCGACGGCGCCACCGATCCACTGACCCATTACCTCGCCGAAGGCCGCTCGGCCGGTGCCCGCATCCACCCGGTGATCGCCGCGCCCGATCCCGCCAAACCCGATCTGGGGCTCGTCATGATCTATGAGGGGGATGACGCGGCGCTCGAGTTGGCCCTCTGGGCGCTCGATCAGGGGCGCGACGGGTTGCCGATCACGGTCTATCTTGTCGATGACGGCTGCGAGCCTGCCCGCGCCGCGCTCGACGCGTTGGCCGCCGCCCAAAGCCGCGACGGGTTCCACCTCCGGCGACATTCTGAGACCTTGGAGGCAGGGTTCGCAGCCCGCGCAGCCGCGGGGCTGTGGCTCGCCCGCCAGGATCGCAACCATAGCCATATCGGCTTGCTGAGCCAGTCGGTGCTCGTGCCGCGTGGCGTTTTGGCCGGGCTGATCGATCTCTGGGCGCCCATTGCGGCCCCGGTGCTGAACATCGCTGGCACCGAGCAGCGGATCCCTACGGATTTCGATATCTATTCCAGCGCCGCGCCGCTCGAGACGCTGAATGCCTTCCTCGCGCGCCGGAACAAGGTGATCCCCGGGGCGGTTGAGGCGGTGGGCAAGCTGTCCCCGAGCTGCGTGCTCTTCGCGGCCGGTGCCCTGGCCGCGCTGGGGCCCCTCGACCGTGGGGCGGCACCGGAAGACGTCCTGGCCGGCGCGCTGCAGGCCGTCAAAGATGCCGGCACCGGCGCGCCCGCGGTCGCACGCCACCTCTATGCGCATGCCTTGGAGCGCTCGCCCGTCTTCGTCGATGCGCCGCCCATTCTCGCGTTGCCGGCCCTGCGCTCCGCCGAGGCCGATCGCCGGGCCCTCCGCCGCTGGGACGGCCATGCTGCGACACTCCTCGCCGCGCATGCCGAATGTGTCGCCGCCGCCGAGGCCCGGGCCTCGTGCGACCCGGGGGGCACACCGGAGCCATCCGTCCCAGATGCGCTGGCCTGCGTGGCGGCGGGCGATCAGCCTCGGCCGATCGCGATCGTCGACCCGCCGGAGTTGCGCCGCGCCTATCGTCGGATCCAGCTTGAGCTGCTGCGTCAGCTCATTGACCGTGATCTAACAGGTTTCGACCAAGCGCGGGCGCTGCAACCTCTTGCCCGTGCCCTCGCGCCGCTCTTTGCCGACGGGCCGCCCGTGCTGGTTCTCACGATGGACACCGACCCCGTGACCGGTGACGAAAAGGACGGGTATGTCCAGCGTGTCGTGGCGATCGACAAGGCGCTCACGGCCCAGCACCGGATCTATCTGAAGATCGTCAGCGCCCGGGTCGGTCGGCCGGCGCTGGTTTGCCTGGCCGCGCGCCTTTGGCGGTTGGAGATTGCCCCTGCCGACCCCCTGGGTGAGACCGTGCTTGCAGTGGTCCTGCGGCTCGGTGCTTCGGTCTACAGCCAGAGCCTGGTCGGCATCGATCCGCCCATGGTGCGAAAGCTTTTGCCGCAGCGCACGGGGTCTTTCATCCTCGACATGCATGGCGCGGTGCCCGAAGAGTTCGTTCTCTACGAGAACCACTACATGGCCCAGAAATACGCCCGCTACGAACGCTGGGCGGCGGATCGGGCCGACACCGTCGTGTGCGTCACCGAAGCGATGGCCGAGCATTTCGCCGCCAAGCTCGGGATCGACCGCCGGCGCAGCATCGTCTGCCCGATCTTTGTGCACCAGGATGCCGATGCGGTCCCGGTGCGGCCCTATGCCCTGCGCCCGCGGGCGGTATATGCCGGCGGCACCCAGCGTTGGCAGTGCATCCCCGACCTCGCCGCGACAGTCGCCGCCACCTCGGCGACCTGCGATTGGAGCCTGCTGACCCCTGATACCGATGGAATGGCGGCAGCGCTCGAGCGCACCGGCGTCGCCCTCGACACGCCCGGGCTCAGCCTCAGATCCGCAAGCCAGCGGGAGGTCTTCGACACCTATCTGAGGTGCGATTTCGGCCTTCTTCTGCGCGAAGACAGTGTTGTCAACCGCGTCGCTTGCCCGACCAAGCTCGTGGAGTATCTCCGCTTCGGCGTGGTGCCTGTGTTGCAGACGCCGCATGTGGGGGATTTTGCCGCGATGGGCATGCGTTTCGTCTCTGCGCAGGACTTTTGTGAGGGTCGGCTGCCGAGCCCAGATCAGCGGGCGGAGATGGCGCGGGAAAACCACCGTCTGTTCCAGCGCCTTCTCGCCGCCAGCCGCGCGGGGTTGGCGCAAATCGCCACCGCCGCGCGCGGTGGCCAACCCGCCATGTCGCAAGTCAGGAGCACCGCCTAATGCCCGCCCGCCTTCCCCTTACCGTCGGTCTTGTCACCCCTTCCTTCGACAAAGGCGGGCTCGAGCAGGTTGTCCTAAACCTTTATCGCGGATATCGGGCACGCGGTTGCCGCGTCGTCGTCCTGGTCGAGAACAACATTGCCGGCGCCATGCTGAACCGCCTCGACAGCCCCGATCATGCCGTCATCCTCAACCGCGAGGAGGGCCTCTTTCTCGATGCCTTGGCGCGCTGGGAAATCGATGTGCTCCACTACCATTACGCAAGTTTCGGGATTGCGTTGGCGCGGGATCTTGGCGTTCACACGCTCTACACGCTGCACAATGTCTACACCTGGTTAGCTGACGAGGGTTTTGCTCATCATGCGCGCGCCGTGTGCCAGGCCAACCGAATTGTCGCGGTTTCGGACTTTGTGCGGAGTTACTTTGCCCGGCGTGCCGGATGTCCTGCTGATATGATCGATGTGATCCCAAACGGCGTCGACCCCGGCTGGCTTGTCGGTGCCGCGCCCCTGCCCGAACTCGGCCTGCCCAAGGACCGGTTTGTCTTCGCGATGCCGGCAAGCACCCATCCAGTCAAGCACCACGCTTTGGCCATTGCCGCGTTCGAGCGGGTGGCCGCGGGCCACCCCAGCGCCCGGCTTTTGCTGATCGGTAATCCGGGCGAGGCCGAGACCGAGGCCTATGTGCGCGCGCGCATCGCGGCCTCCCCTGCTGTCGCGCGGATTTCTCGCATCGACTACATCGCGCATGACGCGATGCCGACTTTCTACCGCGAAATCGCCGACTGCGTGATCCTGCCCACGCTCCAGGAGGGGTGTTCCAATGTCGCCCTCGAAGCCATGGCCATGGACGCGCAGCTCATCCTCACCGACGTTGGTAACGCCAGGGAGGCGGCGCGGATGAGCCCGCGGGTCCGGGTGGTTCCGGCGGCCGAGGCGGTCGAGCGGCTGTCGCCAGAGCGCATCGCCGCGTTAAGCACCGACGGCGCGACGGCTAATCTCCAGCCCCTTGTCGCGGCGATGGAGGCTGCGATCGTGGATCCCACGCCAGCTGCCACACCCGAGGATCTCGCGCAGCGCCGGGCCGAGATTGGGCTCGACCGCATGGTGGAGGCCTATCACCGGCTGTTTCGAGAAACCGCGCCGCTCGCCGCCAACCCGGGCACGGGCTACCCTTGGGCCCCCCCCGCCGCCAGCCGCTCGAACACGCCGGACGCGCTCGCATAGACCTCCAGATCGCATTCGAGCATCGCTTCGACGGCGCCGATGCGCGAGAGCGTGTCGGCGATCTCGCCGATTTCGGCGGCATGGGGGTCGCGGATCGGCAGTGGGGCCGGCACCCCGAGCAGCGCGCCCACCCCGGTCTCGAAGTAACCGGGCAGATCGGCAACCGAGACGAGATCGAAGCTTGAGAGGGTGCGCAATGCCGTGGCAACCGCATCCGCCGCGCAGAGCTCGCCCGGCACGGGACGGGTAAGCTGTCGGGTCAATGGGTTCGACAACGCGGCCGCTGCGGCCTCGTCCAGTCGCCGGATGGCCCGCCGCAAGGCCCGCGGAGCCGCCAGATCGACCGACCTGACCGCCTCGATTGCCGGCGCGAGCGCCAGGCGCTCTCGCAGCGGCAAATGGCGGGCGACCGGCCCCCGCGCCCCGCTGAGGACCGAAAGCCGCTCGGCCAGCTCCTCGAAAGGGTCGCGCAGCAGCAGCAGGACCGCCACGCTTCCATCGGCGAGCGCGCCATGCCCAGGGACCTGCAGCCGGCCGCTTGCATAGCTCGAGCCCCGTCCGTTGAGGAGAAACAGCTGGTCGATCGTCTCGGCGCCGTACCGGTCGATCTGCGGGTGCCAGGCCTGGAAGAACGGCTCCAGCTCCCGGTCGAACCGCGTCAGCGGCACGCAGCGGGTCTCGAGCCGGAACACCCGCCGAGCGACGACCGGCCGTCCGGCGAACCGCCGATAGATCGTCAGTCCCGTCGCCATGCAGCGCAGCTCCACATCGCCGCGCTGGGCGAGGTCGGGGACCGCTGTGGGCCCGATCCGGAAGCCACACTGCCCTGTCCGATGCCGGCCGGAGGCGACCAGGGCCGGCCGCGGCTCCGCCGCCTGACCCGCCCAAAGCATCTGCCCGCGGGAAAACAGCGCGAGCCTCGGGATGTCGGTGAAGCTGTCCGGCACCAGATAGCCGACGATCTCGTGCCCCTGGTCCGCTTCGACATTGAACAGCATTGTAAGCTCCCCTTAACCGCACCGCGATATGGCTTGTTCATCGCTTGTTTCGCTTTGGTGCAAAATTCGTTCCAGAGCGAGCATGGACCTAAACGGTTAATCAATGGGGAACCCATGTCGCCCAAACTCGCAATTCTGGCCTGCGCCTGCCTGGCCTCCGCCTGTTCCGCCGTGCCGCGGTCGGGTCCGCTGACCGACGATGTCTTTGCCGAGGCCGCTGCCCCCGAGGCGTTGCCCTTCGAGTTGATCGAGACCAATGAGCGTGTCGTGGCCCAGCTGGCGGCCGCCGCGGATCGGGCCGATCTGTCCCGCCTTGCCAAGGGGCCTGCGGTTTTCGGCCGGCGCCTGCGCACGGGGGACAGGGTTCAAGTCATGTTGTTCGAGGCGACGGGAGGTGGCTTGTTCGGTGGCGCCGTCGATGCGGGGGCGGCCGCCCAGGCGCTTCCAGAACAGTCGGTCTCGGCGGCGGGAACCTTGCGCATCCCCTTTGCCGGCAATATCCGCGTCCGCGGCCTCTCGCCGGAGGCGGCAGCGCGCCGCATCGAGGCCGCGCTGCAAGGCCAGGCGATCGAGCCTCAGGCGGTGGTGAGCTTGGTATCCTCGCCCTCCGCAGCCGTGACCGTGCTGGGCGATGCGGTCGCATCCGGCGGGCGCGTGCCGCTGAGCGGCACAGGCGAGCGGGTGCTCGACATGGTGGCCGCAGCCGGGGGGCTGACCAAGCCGATCCATGAGAGCACCCTGCGGTTGACCCGGGCCGAGGCAACAGAGGTCGTCGGCGTCGCCGATTTGCTGGAGCGTCCGGTGCAAAACGTCCCGGTTCACCCGCGCGACGTGATCTCCGTCGAGCACCGGCCCCGCCATTACGCCGTGCTCGGCGCTGTGGCCGAGAACGCCCGATACCCGTTCGACCGCCCGTCGTTGATGCTCGACGAGGCGCTCGGCATGGCAAAGGGGCTGGCTGACAACCGCGCCGATGCCGCGGGCGTCTTTGTCATCCGCTACGAGGATCCGGCGCTGATGCTCGGCATGCCGCAGGTGCCCGGTGATCGTCTCGCGGGCTATGGCGACGGGCCGGTGCCCACGGTCTACCGCCTCGACTTTACCAAGCCGTCTGGGCTGCTGCTGGCCAAGCGCTTCCCCGTGCGCCATCGCGACACGCTCTATGTGGCGAACGCGGAGTTGAACTCGCTCGAAAAGGTCCTGCGGGTCGTGGCGCTGGCGCTTCAGCCGGTCACCACAGGCGCCGTGATCGGCAATCTCGCGGTCAACTGAGGGGCAGC
Source organism: Pikeienuella sp. (assembly GCA_050331335.1). Lineage (GTDB taxonomy): Bacteria > Pseudomonadota > Alphaproteobacteria > Rhodobacterales > Rhodobacteraceae > Thermohalobaculum. Next base: position 25,787 of record JBHJGY010000073.1, on the reverse strand, counting down.
GGCCGCACCGGCTCTGCGGCGGGCTGACCCGCTCGCCGCACCCGCGCCTTGGCGGTCTCGCTGCCGCGCCGGCGCAGCCCCACCGAAGAGCTGGGGCGAAGTCCTTGCCAAAAGCCGTCCGGCGCCTGCAATCGCCGGACGATCTCCCGGATCGCTGCCGCGCGCCCGGCCGGTGCGTAGAACGAGCCACGGATCTGCGCCCGGGCGGCCAGGGCGGTAACAAAACGAGCGCAGAGCCCGCGGTCGACCGGCGTCGGTGCCGCCCAAAAACTGTCAAGCCCGCCCGCATGGGTCAGTCCCGCGATGTCATAGACCGCGTCGCCGAGAGCGATCACCGGGCATCCCATGGTCAGCGCCTTCAGCCCGACGGTGGAGTTGACGGTGATCAGACCCCGCGCGTCGCGCAACAATGCCTCGAGATCTCCGCCATCGACAACGACGACCCGGGGCCCCACGCCGTGCCGCGCGGCCGCCTGCCGGATCCGCCGTGGCCAGGCTTCAAGTCCATTGTCCATCGGGTGGAGCTTGACGATCAGCCGCTGGGGTGCGCGTGCATGAGCGGCGAATGAGGCCAGCACCGCCTCGATCATCTCAGACAGGCAGCGGAACGGCGACGACGCCCGGATTTGATAGTCGGTCTGCAGTTGCATCGCGAGCAAAACGTCCCCGCCAGCTGCCAGTCTGACCCCATCGCCAGGTGCCGCGCCGGTACCGCGCGCCCATTTGACGAGCCAGCTCAGATGGTCGACGATCGGCGGCAGAGCCTTGTCCGACACATAGCGCGGAAAGAAAGGCCGCCCCAAGGTCATGGCGAGCCCGAAGGCCACCTCGGAGGCCGCCTCGCGGGCGAAGCCGTGGCGATATTGCGGCGCCAGATCGGGCAGCTGCTGCCCCGCCGCCAGTGCCGAGATCGCCGCTGGATCCCGCGGCAACCGGGAAAACGCGCCCATCGCCTCGGGTTCCATGGTGATCCAGTCCGGCCGGAGATAGCCATTCTCGATCGCCCAGGCCCTGATGCCCGCCCGCCGGGCCGCTGTGATCGCCGCGCGGTGATAGGGCAGGCGGTCCGCATAGTAGAGAATGTCGCTGACCTTCTCGGCCGCAATGATCCGGTCCAGTGCCCGGGGCCAGTCGCGCAGCCGCCCGCGATAGAGCCGAAGTCCGGGCCGGCGCCAGAACACCAGATCGGCCAGGCAGAAGCCGACATGCAGCACCCGCCGCCCGTCGCGGCGCAGCGCGTCGCCCAGCTCGCGCCAGAACCGGCAGGGCGGACCCTGCAGCATCAAGACGGTGCGTGGGGCGGTCATCTGGGGCTCCCTTTGTCAGCGCGGTTACCAGCCGTTTACCCCAGCAGGGTTAACGTTGTGCGCATGAGCCCCCGCGATACCACCCCGCCCGGCGCCGGCCGCCACCTGGTTCTCCTGCAGGGGCCCGCCTCTTGGTTCTTTTGGCATCTGGGCGCGGCGCTCGAGGCGTCCGGGGCGGCGGTCACGCGGGTGCTGCTGTCCGGTGGCGACAGACTGTTTTGGCGTGGTCCGGCCGTCAGCTTCCGCGGCCGGCCTGCGGCCTGGCGTCCCTGGCTGCGGCGTCTGCTGGCAGAGCGCGGGGCGACCGACTTGGTCTGCCTCGGCGATGGCCGTGACTGGCACTGCGATGGCATCGCCGAGGCTCAGGCGGCGGGTGCGCGGGTGCACATCGTCGAACAGGGTTATCTCCGCCCGGGATGGATCACCGTGGAGCCAGATGGCATGGGCGCCCGCTCCCGGATCCCCCGCGATCCTGCTCGGATCCGAGCCCTCGCCGATGACAGCCCGGCTTCTGGCGGCTCTGGCGCGCGGCCCGGCTGCTTCGCCAATTATGCGGCGATGGATGTCGCCTGGAACCTTGCCACGCTCCTGGCAAGGCCGGCCTGGCCGCATTATCGGGTGCATGCGCTGCACGGGCCGGTGTTCGACTGGGCAGGCTGGCTCGGCAAGGCGGTGGGGGCGCCGCTCGCCGCCCGCAGGGCGCACCGCGTGCTGAGCTGCATCCTGCAGGCCGGCGGCCCGGTTTTCATCTTCCCGCTGCAGCTCGAGACCGACTTTCAGATCCGCCGGGATGGTCCGCCAGGCGGCGTCGCCGGCGCGTTGGAGACCGTCATCGCTTCTTTCGCCCGCGCAGCGCCGCCGCGGGCTCGCCTCGTGGTCAAGCGCCATCCGCTCGACAACGGGCTCGCGCTCTGGGCGCGCCGGGTGCGCCGGGCCGCGGCGGCGGCAGGGGTCGGCGCGCGCTGCCATTACCTTGCTGGCGGCGATCTCGACTGGCTCTTGGGCCGTGCGGCCGGTCTCGTGACCGTAAACTCAACAGCAGGGCTCACCGCTCTGCGTTGTGGGATACCGGTGAAGCTTCTGGGCCATGCGATTTACGACGTCCCCGGCCTGACCGATCGCCAAGCCCTCGACGGCTTCTGGCGCGCGCCGACGCCGCCGGACCATGCGCTGACCGAAGCCTTCGTCACCATGCTGGCCCACACCGTGCAGGTCCCCGGGGGGTTCGACGGCCCCTCGGTGCGGGCGGGAGCAGCCGGGACGGCCGCGCGGATCCTCGGACCGGTGCCGTTTTGAGCCGGGCGCTCCCGATGAGGGGGATCGTGATCACCGGGGCGTCCTCCGGCATCGGAGCGGCGCTGGTCGACCGGCTGGCCCGCCCCGGCGTGGCGCTGCTCCTGCTGGGGCGCAACCATGCCCGAACGGCCCGAGCCGCCCGGCGCGCGCGCGCGCTTGGGGCCGAGGCAGAGGCTGCCGCGGTCGACCTGCGCAACGCGGCCGAGCTCGCATCCGTGCTCGGCGCCTTCGACGATCGCCATCCGGTTTCGCTTGTGCTCGCCAATGCCGGCGTCAGCAGCGGTCCCGCACCGGATGGGGCGCCGGAGACGCGCGCCGCTCAGCAACAGGTGGTCGAGGTCAACCTGATCGGTGCGATCAACACGCTCGACCCGCTGATCCCCCGCCTGCGCGCCCGCGGCGCCGGCCGCATCGTCCTCGTCAGCTCGCTCGCGGCGCTGCGCCCGATGCCGGGTATGGCCGCCTACGCCGCGAGCAAGGCGGGTCTGCGCGCCTATGGCGCCGCCCTTCGCGGCGCTCTGGCGCCGGATGGTGTCGGTGTCACGGTCGTCTGCCCCGGTTTCGTGACCACGCCGATGTCCGAGCGCCATCTCGGGCCACGTCCCTTGGAGATGCCGCCCGAGCGTGCCGCCGCCCGGATCCTCGCGGCGGCAGCGCGCGGGCGCGCGGTCGCGAGCTTCCCCTTGGGCCTGGTGCTGGCGCTTCGGGCGGACGCTCTCCTGCCGACCGCGCTGTCGGATCTGATCTGGCGGCGCGTCGCACCTCGGATCCTGCCTGATCCGGGCCCTGTGTCCTAAAGCGCTGCGAGCACGGCCCGGGTTTCGGAGACGGCCCGGTCGATCTCCGCGGCCGTATGCTCTGAGGTGACGAAGAAGCGCACGCGGGCGGCGCGCTCCGGGACGGCGGGGTGGACAACCGGGAGGGCGAAAATCCCCCGGGCAAAGAGCCCGGCGGAGAGCCGCAGGGCGGTCAAGCTGTCGCCGGTCATCACTGGGATCACCGCGGCCCCTGCCGCACGTCCGGTCTCTAGCCCCGCTGCTTGGGCGCCGCGAAGAAACCGGCGGCTGTTCGCCTGAAGCCGTGTGACCCGATGAGGCGCTTGCGCCAGGACCTCAAGGGCCGCCTCGGCCGCCGCTGTCACAGGGGCGGCCATCGCGACCGAATAAACAAATCCGCTCGCACGCGCCTTGAGCAAGGTGATGAGCGACCGCGATCCGCAGATATAGCCGCCGCACCCCGCCAACGTCTTCGACAGGGTGCCCATCCAGACCTCTACCGCCCTCGGATCGACGCCGCAGTGCTGTGCTGAGCCGCGACCGGTCTCACCGAGCACCCCCAAGGCATGCGCCTCGTCAACCATAAGCCAAGCTTGGTGCCGTTGTTTGATGTCGACCAGACGGGCCAGATCCGGGACATCGCCGTCCATCGAGTAAAGCCCCTCCACCGCGATGAGAACACGGCGCGCGCGGCCACGCTGACGCGTGAGTTCCCGATCGAGCCAATCTGTGTCGCCATGGGGCATGGTGAGCCGCCGGGCGCCGGAGAGCTGCGCGCCGACCGCCACCGAGTTATGCACGAGGGCGTCTGTGATGATGAGGTCGTCCGGCCCGACAAGCGCAGCAATCGCGGTGACATTGGTCGCATGGCCCGAGACGAAAGTGAGGCAGTCCTCGGTACCTTGAAAGCGGGCAAGCGCCGCTTCGAGCCGCCGGTGATGGGGCCGCTCGCCGCCGACGAGCCGGCTTGCCCCAGCCGAGATCCCCCAACGGGCGACCGCCGCCTGCGCTGCGGCCTGTACGGCGGGATGGGCGTTCAGACCAAGATAATCGTAGCTCGCAAAAGAAACGAGTTCGTGCCCCCCAACGACCGCCCGGGCCGCGTCGGCGCCTTCGTTTAACCGGTAGAAAGGCAGCGACAAGCCGAGCGCAGCCAGGGTGTCGAGCTGAACCCCGATTTCCACCAACTCCGGCAGTTCCGCAAACGGGTCGCCGAATTCGGAGGTTTGAGCCGCCGGTGCCTGTCGCGCCGCCGCTTGCGCGCGCAACCCGCTCAGCAGGGGCGAACCGCCGCTCATGGTCGCGCTGCGCCGGCTGCTGCGGCGGCCGCCGCCTGCGAAATCGCGTCGACCGGCGCGCCGTGTCGATGAGCGAGCGCCAAGATCTCGCGATCGCCGTCTTCGGTCGTGCTCTCCGACGCAAGCGCCCGTCCGAGATCTGCCAAGCTTGTCGCGTCAGCGACGCCGAAGCCGGCCATGGGTCCCCCGAACCGCTCCTCGGCCCGAAGCTTGAGGTCCATCGCCATCAAACTGTCGAGCCCAAGCTCGGCCAGCGGGCGGTGTCGGTCGATCTCCTCACGAGGCTGACGCAAGACCTCGGCAGCCGTCTCCACCAGGCGCTCGGTTAAATAGGCAGCAGCCGCTTCGGAGCTGCGACCCGCGATTGCGTCTCGCCACCGGGTTGCCACAGATAAAGCCGCTGGCCCCTGGGATCGGACCTCTTCAAAGGCCGGGCTCGCGACGATCGGCAACGGGGCGACTGCGTCCGTCCATGCCTCGGTGGCGATCGTCAGCACAGCCGGCGGGTTCGGTAGGGCGAGGGCTGCCTCAAGCCCTTGGACGGCCTGCTCGGCCGAAATCAGCGTCCCCGGCGCCGCGTCTGCGATCCGGCGTCGCAAGCGTGTGTTCCGCGCGAGCATGCCGGCATCGGCGATCGGCCCGAGCGCGGCCACAAACCCCGGCAAGCCCTGCCGTCGGCGTCGGGCGATCACCTCGGCGAGCGCCCCATTCGCCGCAGCGTAAGCAGCCTGGCCCGGATTGCCCGTGACGGACGCGAGCGAACCGATCAGCACGAAATGCCGCGGCGCCAACGCCCGCGTGGCCAGATCCAGCAGCTCAGCTCCGGCGAGCTTTGGCCGCGCCACCTCCGACACAAGCGCAGGCGCGCTTTCGGCAAGCGTTGCGTCGCGCGCGACGCCCGCGGCGTGGATCACACCCGTGAGCCCGCCGGCCGCGGCAATGCGCGCCAGCAAATCCGCGACCGCCCCGGGATCCGCGATGTCGGCCGCCAAAGACACCGTTTCGACCCCGCTCGATGCGACCTCATCGAAGAGCGCCCGCTCCTCGGGGCCCGGGTGGCCGCGCCGCGACACCAACCAGAGTTTAGACGCGCCGCGCGCGGCGAGCCAGCGCGCCAGATGCAGGCCGATCCCGCCATGGCCGCCACTGATCAGCCATGCGCCCCCGATCTCGGGCGTGGCCTCAGCCGCCGGCGGCGGCAGGACAACCACCTTGCCGATATGCCCGCCACGTCGGATCAACCTCAGCGCATCCGCCACTTGCTCTGAGGTGAACAGCTGGATCGGCAGGTGCGGACGGGTGCCGTCGGCGATGCGCGCGGCAACCGTGGCGCAGAGGCGGCGGGCCAAGGGGGCGCGGCGCGCAAGCAGGCTGTCGATGTCGATTGCGTGGTAGCTCCGGTTGCCCGCCAGCGCGCCGAGGCCGATCTGGGTGTTCTCCACCGCGTCACGCTTGCCGAGCTCAATGAACCGGCCGCCCTCGGCCAGACAGTCGAGCGAGCGCCGCATCGCCGGTCCTGAAAGCCCGTTCAACACCAGGTCCACTCCCACGCCATCGGTTGCGTCCATCACCGCGTCGGCAAACTCCAGGCTGCGGCTGTCGAAGACCTCCACCGCTCCGAGGCTGCGCAAAAGGGCCCGCTTGTCCGCCGTGCCAGCTGTTGCGAAGACCCGGGCGCCGCGCCGTCGGGCAAGGTCGAGCGCAGCAAGCCCAACGCCGCCCGCACCGGCGTGGATCAGTAGCGTCTCGTCCGGTCCCAGCCGCGCAACCTCGCTGAGCGCATGCTCGGCGGTGAGCATCGCGACAGGCAGGGCGGCGGCTTCGGGAAAGTCTACGTCCTGAGGCAGCGGCATCAGTGCGTCGGCCCGGGCATAGGCATGGGTCGCAAGCGCGGCGCGCGCAACGGTCGCAACCCGTGTCCCTGGCGCGATCGAGACGCCCGGACCCGAGCGGAGAACGACGCCGGCGCAATCCATCCCGAGCTCCCCGCCGGCCCCACCGCCCTCGAGCATGCCGATCGGCAGCGCTCCCGACGCGATCATCGCATCACGGAAATTCAGGGCGGCCGCGTGGATCTGGAGTTCCACCTCGCCGGGTCCTGGCGCGCGGCGTGACATCGGGCGCCAGCTCGCCGACCCCAGATCGCCCCGCCGGCCCAGGAGCAGTTTCGCCGGCCCGGTCGGCGGAGTTGCAGCGTGCGCTGGGACGTGGTGGCGCAGCCTGGGAGCCCAGTCGCCCTCGGCTGTAAGATGCAATTCCCGCTCGGCGGGCGGGTTGGCCAAGAATGCGCTCAGCCGGGCCGCCGTGGCGCTCGCATCGACCGAGGGGTCCACCGTGACCAACCGGCTCTCGATGGCTGCGTGCTCATTCGTGATCGTGCGGATCAGGGCAGCGAGCGCATCCGCCGCCGCGCTGCCGACCAGCCAAAGGCGCGCCGGGGTCTCGGCCAGCGCGGCGCGCAGTTGTGCCACGGTCTGCTCCAACCAGGTCGTCAGGGGCGCCTCACCGGGGCTGCCGGCCAGAACGACAAGATCCCCGCTGGCGTCATCGCTCAGGACGGCGGCGAGACCAGCCGCGAGCAGGGGATCGGCCGCCTTGCCGAAGATCCGCCCGCTTGCCTGAGAAAGAACCTGGCTTGCCCGTTTCGGGGACGGCGCTTGCGCGCCAAGCGACAGCTCGACTTGCAAGCCGGTGTCCGCCACGGGCCAGGCGGCGATGCCGAGACGTCCGGCAGGGTACGGCGCAGGCCCGGTGCTCGGCGGTCCCACCAAGAGCCCCAATGCGGCCAGCGCGCCGGCGCGCCTTTCCGCAGCGGGCGCGGGCGCCGGTGCGAGCGTGAGCCGCCCTGCCGCCGCTGATGTTGGCTCCGAGGCAATCACGAGGTCAATCTCCTGGGCGGCGGCGTCACCGGCCTCCATGGCATTGCAAAACCGTAGTGTGGACGCGGGCAGGCGCGCCGCCGCCAGTCGGGCCTCCGCGCCGATCGTTCGCACGCGCAACCGCCGCCCCGCCGGCCACACCGACGCAAGAGATTCGACCGCTGTGCCGAGTATAGCTGCGAGCGCCGCCGACCCCGGAATGCTGAGCTTGGCCTCCGACGGCAGCGCTTCCGGTGCGTCCGTTGCTGCATCGAGCGCCAGCACAGCGCGCAGCCGGGCCGCTTCCCGGGGCGCGTGCGCCAGGACAGCCGCCACCAGCTCGTCGCGCGGCGGATAGGGGCAGGGGGATACGCCCGGCGCGGCGCCGTCAACCGCGAGGGCGCGGCGCAAGCCCTCCGCAACAGGGGGCTCGCCGGCGCGCGGTGGCCCCAGCGTCTCCCACGCCACCCGGCGCGCCAGCGCGTCCAGCAGCAGATCCGCATCCGTAACCTCGCCCGCATCCGACCCGTCGAAGCGCAGGCGCAGCCGGTCCGCGAGCTGCGCGGTCTCCTGAGGTGTCGCCGGCGTCAGCGGGACCGCATCGCCGACCCAAAGCTTGCAAGGTTGCAAGGACCGCCGCCGCAGGCGGTCGAGCCGGACAGCTGTGACCGCCAGGACCGCGCGGCCTGCCGCATCGTGCAAGGTGATATCCGCGGTGACGCTCTCGGCGCTGACGCAGCGCAGCGACAGATCGGCGGTGGCCGCTGGGCCACCAGTGCCGCGACGAAGCCGCCCGATCCGTTGCGGCAAGAGCAGGTCTCCCGCCAACGTCTCCTCCGGGAGCGCCGCCGAAATCATTGGGTGCAGCGCGTGGAAAGCCGCATCCAGCGCGGTTGCCCCAGGCGCCGCAGTCGGGTTCAACGCCGCGCGCCCCTCTCGGCCGGCGTATCGTAAACACGTGACCCGTCGAAAGTCCGGACCGTAGTCGTAGCCGTCCTGCGCCAGCATGTCATAGAGCGTCACGCCGTCGATGTCGGTCAGCGCTTCCGAGGTCATTGCCACGGCCTGCGCCGCGGCCTGCGCCGCGGGGGTGGTGCCGGCCGGCCGAAGGCTGCCCCGCGCATGTTGAACCCAGGCGGCATCGGAACCGTTTGGCCGGCCCTCGATGACAAACCCGCCGCTATCGGCCAGGTGGCGCGTGCGCAGGCGCCGCGGTGCTGCATCGAGCGCGAGCGTCGCCAGCAGGTCGAGCCCGGCCACCTCCATCGCTTCGGCCCCGGTTAGCTCGGCGCCCGCGGCAAGCGCGATTTCGGCGAAGGCTGCGGCGGGCATGGTGGCCTTGCCGTCGATCTGGTGCCCGGCCAGCCATGGATGGAGCGCTGTATCGACGACGCTTTCCCAGATCGCGAGGTCCGGCCTCAGGGCTGTGCCGAGAAGTGGCTCGGCTGGCTCTGCGGCGGGAGGGCAGATCCGATGGTCCCGGGTTGCCCAGGGTGTTGGGGGCAGGCGATGGCGGAGCGGCCGCGGCGCGCCGAAAAGCCTGTCTCCCGCGATTGGCGCGCCATGGGCGAGGGCGCCTGCGACGATTTCATCCGCTGTTGAGACGCCGCCGCCAAGCCCGGGGATCACCGCCACCGGGCGTCCGGCCGCCCGGGCCGTCTCTTCGACAGCGCCGCCGAGCAGCGGCCTCGGCCCGATCTCGAGGAACAGCGTGCAGCCGATCTCTCCGAGCGCTGTGACTGCCTCGCGAAACCTGACCGGCGCCCGCAGGTTCCGCCACCAATAGCCGGCATCGAGCGCCGCGCCGTCGCGCAGCCCGCCATCCGCCGCAGCGGCGAAGCTGACCGACGTGGTCCTGGGCGCCAGATCGGCCAGGCCGTCGAGAAAGGCGGCGCGCACCGGCTCCACCGCAGAGCTGTGGTAAGCATGGCCGACCGTCAGTGGCCGGACCGCCAGGCGCTTGCCCCGCGCGAAGCGCCGAAAGTCGGCGAGCGCTGCTTCAGACCCGGAGATCGTCGTGCTGTTCGGCGCGTTGTCCCCCGAGAGCGTGAGCCCGGCAATCCCCGCCTCGGCCAGAGCTTGCTCCGCTTCGGCCCGCCCTGTCCGCAGCGCGACCATACCCCCAGGGGGCAGGTGCTTCAGAAGCGGTGCGCGCGTGGCGATCAGCCCCACGGCATCGGCGAGCGAGAGCGCCCCGGCGGCCCAGGCGGCCGCGACCTCGCCGACCGAATGGCCGACCACGGCAGACGGACGCATCCCCCGCTCGGCAAGCGCCTCGACGAGGGCCACCTGAAGCGCAAAAAGCGCCGGTTGCCCGATCAGCGGACAGCTCAGCGCGGCCTCGTCAGCACAGAGGGCCGCGCGCGGATCTTGCGCCGGGTCGATCCGGCAAAATTGCGCGGCGACGTTGTCATAGGCCGCGCGATAGGCCGGATCGGTGGCGTAAAGCTCAGCGCCCATGCCTGCGACCTGCGCGCCGTTACCGCAGAAGACGAAGGCGAGCTTGCCCTCCCCAGGCGCGCAGATCCCCTTGACGATGCGCGCGCCCTCGGTCAGGCAAGCCTGCGGGCGCAACGGGTCGACAGCCACCACGGCCCGATGCGCGAGGCGGCTGCGCCGATGGGCCGCAGCGGAAACGAGCTCCGCCGCCTCCGTCTCCGAGGCCGTGTGGAGCCGCGCCCGCCACCGATCTATCAAGGCGCCGAGGGCGGCCGAGCTTGCCGCTGAGAGGACGAGTGCTCCGGGCACCTCGCCGGGCTCCGGCGGTGTGGCAGGCGAATCTCCAGCAGTTTTAGGGGCCTTGGCGATCACGGCGCAGGCATTCGCGCCGCCGAAGCCGAAGGAGTTGACCAGTGCTGCGCGCGCGCCCGTCGCCAGCGGGACAGCAGACACCGCCAGCTCGAGCCCCAGCCTGGCGAAATCGACCCTCGGCGTCGGCCGCGACACCCCGACCGAGGGCGGCAGGATGCCCGCCTCCAAGGCCAGGCCCGCCTTCAACAGTCCGGCGAGCCCGGAAGCGGGCTCCAAATGGCCGATGTTGCCCTTGACAGATCCGATCGGCAGCGGCTCGGCGCCGGGGCGGCCCAATGCGTGCCCGATCGCCGTCGCCTCCGCCGGATCGCCCAGAGGTGTCCCCGTCCCGTGGGCCTCGACAAACGCCAGATCCGCCGCCGTGAGCCCGGCGCGCGCCAGGGTTTCCCTCATCAGCGCCGCTTGGCGCCCGCTGTCCGGCCGCATGATCGGACCCCGACGGCCGGCGCTCGCCGTCCCCGTGGCGAGCAGATGGGCATGCGCGGCGTCTCCCGCCTCCGCCGCCGTCTCGGCCCGCGCCAGCACCACAACCACGGCCCCTTCACCGCGGACATAGCCGTCCGCCTCCGCGTCGAACGGCCGAAGCCGGCCGCTGGGCGAGAGCATCGCCGCCTGGGAGAAGCCGACGAAGGGCACGGGCGACAGCAATGCATGCGCGCCGCCCACGAGTGCGAGATCGATCTCCCCCGCGGCGAGCGCCCGCGCCGCCAGATCGAGCGCGATCAGCGAAGACGAGCAGGCGGTGTCCACCGTAAGGCTCGGCCCGGTGAGATCGAAGGCGTGGCTCAGCCGGTTCGCGGCGAGGCTGAGGGTGTTCCCGGTCATGAAACCGGCATCGATGCGCGTGGGCTCGGCATTGACCAGATGGCCATGGTCCATCGCGGAACAGCCGATATAGACCCCGGTTCGCCCGGAGTTCAGCCGCTCCCGTGTCAGCCCCGCATCCTCGATCGCCTCCCAAGCGGTCATGAGCAGCAGGCGTTGCTGCGGGTCCATCTGCGCGGCCTCCCGCGCCGAGATGCCGAAGAAGCCCGCATCGAACGCCCAGAGTTCCGCCACCAGAGCAGCGGCGTCGGTGTAGCTGAAGCCGGGAACCCGCCCTGGATGGAGCGTCCCCGCCCGAGGCCAGCGCCGGCCGCGCATCGGTGCGATTGCGCAGTGCCCCGCGTCGAGCCGGGTTTGCAGAGCCGCCGGACTGTCCGCGTCCGGCAGGCGGCAAGCTTGACCGATGATCGCTAAAGGCAAAGTTGCGGCGCTGGGGACGTCCTGCTCCGTCCCCGAACAGGCATCGTCGCCCTGTCTGCGAACCAGTTGATCCACGCGCATCCCTCCTTCGCCCAGGTCGAGCCCCACCAGGATCGTCAACACCTCCCGGTGGCGGCGGACCGGCATTGGGGGCAGCTTCCCGTCTCATGGTTAACATCCCCTGAAGAGCCCCACGTGCTGGCTGGGGTTGAAGCAACATGCAAAATGAGCGACGCTTTTTTCTGTCGGACGTCTGATGAAGGGGAGGCGCTGATGCGAAACGAAACGGTCAAGCTCGACGGTGCGACGACATCGGCCAAGCGGGGCGTGATGCGTGTCGCAACACTCGGTTGCTTGGGACTTGCCAGTTTGTTCATTGCGGTAGAGTGGGCGGGCCTCGATCTCGGGCTTCAGGAAGGTGCGCTGACTTCGGCGGGCCTGGTGCTGTGCCTTTCTGCCAATATGATGAGTGTCCTGTTGTTGATCGCCCGCCGGCGCGGATGAGGTCCGCACCGGATAACGGAAATCGGGTGGCATGCGGGGTCTAAGCCGCCACACAACCCGTGCGGATTTCGGTTGCAAAAGGGAGAGGACGTGATGGCGGAGGACCGCTTCGCCGGTTTGCGCCCGCTCCAGGGGGTGATGCGCATAACAGCCGCCGTTTGCCTAATCGGCGCCGGCGGCGCGCTGCTTACCTCCTGGGCTGGTATTCTCGACCCCGAGTTGGAGCGTATGCTCGGGATCATGGCCGTCGTTCTGTGCGTCTGGGCCAATCTGATGTGCGTCCTGCTCCTCCTCCTGCGCAAACGGAGCTGACCGGCGCGCCTGCAACTGCGGCCTTCGCGTCGCTCCTGCGCTGCAAAACGACGGGTCCGGTCGGGATCGGCGCCGGCGCCCATGGGAGAGCATCGCGATCGTGCCCGATCGAGGACCCACCGACCATGCTGCTCCTGACCTGCCCCTATTGCGGTGCCGACTGCGACGAGACCGAGCTGGTCCCCGGCGGCGAGGCCCATCTGACCCGTCATGGCCCGGGCTCGAGCGATACCGACTTCGCCAGCTATCTCTTCGAGCGCAAGAACCCTAAGGGCGTGCATTTCGAGCGCTGGCGGCACATCTATGGCTGCGGCAAGTGGTTTCATGTCGCCCGCTGCACCCGGACCTTGGAGGTCTTCGGCACCTATTCGGCGCAAACCACCGAGCCGCCGGCGGAAATCCTCGAGAAGATCCGCGCGCGGCGTTCTGGCTGGGAGGGCTAAGACATGGCAGAACGGCTTGAGATCGGTGGCCGGCTGATCGACCGCTCGGAGAAAATCTCTTTCCGCTTCAACGGCGAGGCGCTCGACGGCCATCCTGGGGACAGCCTGGCCTCGGCGCTTCTTGCCAACGACAAGGTGCTGGTCGGGCGCTCCTTTAAGTATCACCGCCCCCGTGGGATCGTGGCGAGCGGGGCCGAGGAGCCCAACGCGTTGCTCGGCGTCGGCCAGGATGCGCGCTTCGAGCCCAACCAGCGGGCGACGACCACCGAGCTTTATGCGGGGCTCGAGGCGGTGAGTCAGAACCACTGGCCCTCGCTGCAATTCGACATCGGCGCGCTGAATGCGGCGATCGCCTCGGTGGCCCCGGTCTTTTCGGCTGGGTTTTACTATAAGACTTTCATGTATCCCCGGGCGGCGTGGAAGCATGTCTACGAGCCGATGATCCGCCGGGCCGCCGGGCTCGGCAAGGCGCCGACCGAGCCCGACCCCGACAGCTACGAACACCTCCACGCCCATACGGATGTGCTGGTGATCGGCGGCGGCGTCGCGGGGCTCGTCGCGGCTCGGGAGGCGGCGCAGGCCGGTGCGCGGGTTCTCATCGTCGAGCAGACGGGGGCCTGGGGCGGCCGCGCGCTTTCCGAAGACGAAACCCGGATCGAAGGTCTCGCCGCGCCGGACTGGGCAGCCCGCGAAGCCGAGCAGCTTTCACGAATGGCGCAGGTCGTCATGCGGCCCCGCACCATGGGGGCGGGGCTCTACGACCACGGCTATGCGCTCTTATACGAGCGTGTGGCCGATCACCGCCCGGGCGAGCCCGGCGCCCCGCGCCATCGGCTCTGGCGGGTCCGCGCCAAGCAGATCGTGGTGGCCACAGGTGCCATCGAGCGTCCGCTCACCTTTGCCGCCAACGATCTGCCGGGGGTGATGCTGGCCGGCGCTGTACGCGACTACATCCGGCTCTACGGCGTGTTGCCGGGGCGCCGCGCGGTCGTCTTCGCCAATAACGACAGCGCCTACCGCACCGCGCTCGCGCTCCAAGATGCTGGGGCGGATGTCGCGGCGGTGATCGACACCCGCCGGCAGGCTGCCGGCCCGCTTGCCGACGCCGTCAGGGCGCGCCAAATCCGTGTGCTCGAGGGCCATGGGATCGCCAAGGTCAGGGGCGGTAAGCGGGTCGAGGCGGTGGAGACCGGTCGGCTGACCCGCGCAGGCGGCATCGGCGGCGCTGGCGACACCTTCAAGGCGGATCTCGTGGCGATGTCCGGGGGCTGGTCCCCTGTGGTGCATCTCTATAGCCATTGCGGTGGTAAGCTTGCCTGGGACGATGGCGGCCTGATGTTCCGCCCCCATCCCGAGCGGGGCGCGCCGATTGGCCCCGATGGCCAAGTCAACACCCGCTGTGCTGGCAGCGCCAATGGCGAGCTGACCACCGCCGCCTGCTTGGCCGATGCCCGCCTTGCCGGTCGGGCGGCTGCCCAAGGTGCCGGCTTCGCGCGCGCCGCAGCGATCCATGCCGACGATCCTGTGGACGAGCCCGAGGAAGCGCCGATCGAGGCGCACTGGTTCACCCCCGCGCGTGAGCGCTATGCCCACGGCACCAAACATTTCGTCGACTTCCAAAACGACGTTACCGCCGCGGATATCCGCCTCGCCGCCCGCGAAGGCTATGAGAGCGTCGAGCACACCAAGCGCTACACCACGCTCGGGATGGCGACCGACCAAGGCAAAACCTCCAATATCAACGGCCTCGCGATCCTCTCCGAGGCGCTCGGGGTGCCGATCCCGGAGGTCGGCACCACCACCTTCCGGCCGCCCTACACGCCGATCTCACTCGGCGCGATCGCGGGGCAGGCGGCAGGGCCGCTTTTCAAGGCCGTGCGCAGCACGCCGATGCAGGCCTGGCATGCGGAGAACGGCGCTGATTTCGAGCCGGTTGGCGATTGGGAGCGGCCTTACTGCTACCTCCGGGCGGGCGAAGATCGCGCCGCGGCGGTCTCCCGAGAGGTCCGCAACACCCGCAACCATGTGGGGCTGCTCGACGCCTCCACCCTGGGCAAGATCGTTGTGAAAGGCCCGGATGCCGGCACCTTCCTCGACCGCATCTACACAAATATGATGTCCACCCTGAAAGAGGGCCGCTGCCGATACGGCCTGATGTGCAACGAAAACGGTTTTCTCTTTGACGATGGCGTGGTGGTCCGGCTCGGTCCGGACGCCTTCCTCTGCCACACGACATCCGGCGGGTCTGACCGGGTCGTCGCCCATCTCGAGGAGTGGCTGCAGACCGAGTGGTGGGATTTGAAGGTGTTTGTGCAGAATGTCACCGATCAATGGGCACAGATCGCCGTCGCAGGCCCCCGCGCGCGGGACGTCATCGAAGCCGCCGGTACCGATATCGATGTCTCTAAGGACGCGCTCAAATTCATGGGGTGGACGTCGGGGACCATCGCCGGCCACCCGGTCCGCCTCTTCCGGATCTCGTTTTCGGGCGAGCTGTCATACGAGATCGCGACGCCGGCGGGCCATGGGCGTGCGCTTTGGGATGCGTTGCATGTCGCTGGCGCGGACTTCGGCGCCATGGCGTACGGCACCGAGGCACTCCATGTGATGCGCGCCGAGAAGGGCTTTATCATGATCGGAGACGAGACCGACGGGACGGTCACGCCGCAAGATCTCGGGCTGCACTGGGCTGTCTCCAAGAAGAAGGACGATTTTCTGGGCAAGCGCGCCCAGAGCCGGGTCGACCTCACCCGTCCCGACCGCAAGCAGCTCGTCGGGCTGCTCACCGAGGACGCGGCCGTGGTGCTGCCCGATGGCGCCCATGCGGTCGACGACCCCGCTTCAGCCAAGCCGCAGCGCACCATCGGGCATGTGACCTCCACCTATTTCTCGCCCACGCTCGATCGCTCGATCGCCATGGCGCTGATCGAGCGCGGCTCGGAGCGGATGGGCGAGGTGTTGAGCTTCCCGGTGAGCGATGAGGAAGTGATCAAGGCGGAGGTGGTGAGCCCTGTCTTTTACGACGCGGAAGGAGAGCGGCAGAATGCCTGAACGCGCGAGAGCACCGGTATTGCCGCTCGCGGGGCGGACGGAGATGCCACGGCCCGGACTTGCGCTTTCGGAGCTGGGTCCCATTGGGCAGATTACCTTGCGGGTCGAGGATGTGGCCGCGCCGGCGGTCTCTGTTCTGGTTTCCAAGCTCATGGGGGCACCGGCGCCCGGGGCGCTGTCGGTGAGCCTCGCCGAAGATGGGCGCCGGGTCGTCTGGATGGCCACCGACGAGTTGCTCTTGCTGATGCCCCACAGCGAGGCCGATGCCGCGTTGGCCAAGCTGGCCAAGGCCCTCGACGGGACGCATCACCTCGCCCTGGACGTCTCAGGCGCCCGCGCCGTCTTGCGTCTCGAGGGCGCGGATGCAGCGGAAACCTTGGCCAAGGGCGTGCCCCTCGACGTCTCAGAGGCGGCCTTCCCCGTGGGATGCGCGCGGCGGACCCATCTGGGCGGCCTCGCAGTGGGGCTCTGGCGGATCGCGCCGGAGACCTGGGAGATCGTCTGCTTCCGCTCGTTTGCCCATCATCTGTTCGATTGGCTTGCCGTTTCGGGCCGTGAGGGTGCCGCGGTCGGTCGGTTCGGATAGGCCCGCGGAGCAAATTCAATCTTAGTATGTTGCAGGTGCGAAAAGCAGGTTTGCATCTGCGGGGGGGCTCATTGCGCCCCTTCTGACTATGTTGGGCTTAGGGATAGGAAACGGTCGGGCTCGGGTCATACAATGGCAAGGAGCAGACCATGAACGAGACTAGTTTCGACGACCAAACCAGCGGGACCCGGGAACTTGACCCGGTCCGCATCCAAGCGCGGATAACTGAGGCCCGACGGCTCAGATCGCAAACGTTTCACGGCTTGCTGCGCCTGATCTTCGGCCGCAGCAAGGCCGTGCGCGCCAGCGACCGAGCGGAGCTGCGCACCGACCCTCTCTGAGGGTCGGCGTCAGCCTCACTCGGCCAAAGGCACAAGGGATTTCGCATCCCAACTCAATCGGACCCGGCTGTCCCAGTCGATGGGCTCTTCGAGGGCGCGGATGCGGTTCGTCCGCGCCACCTTGACGAGACGGCCGCCGGTCAGGCGGACGTGATAGATCGACATATCCCCCAGATAGGCAATGTCCTCGACCGTGCCCAACGCCTCGTTGACGCCGGCCTCTATCGCCGCACCCACCCGCTCGATGGCGATCTTCTCGGGCCGAAGCGCCAGCACCACGCGACCCGCGGCGCCGCGATCTGGTCCCAGCTCGGCGATCCCGCCATCCGCAAGCGCCACCCGGCCAGTATCGGCCGCCTCGATCGCGCCTTCCAGGATGTTCACATCGCCAACGAACTCCGCGACATAGCGGGTGGCGGGGGCCTCATAAACCTCGTGGGGCTCCCCGATCTGGGCGATCCGGCCGGCATTCATCACCGCGATCCGGGTGGAGACGGTCATTGCCTCTTCTTGGTCGTGGGTGACGATCACGAAGGTCATGCCCAGCTCTTCCTGGACCCGCACGAGTTCGAACTGCGTCGCCTCTCGGAGCTTGCGATCAAGCGCGCCCAGCGGTTCGTCGAGCAGCAGCAGTTTCGGCTTCTTGGCGAGGGCCCGGGCTAAGGCGACCCGTTGGCGCTGGCCGCCCGAAAGCTGGTCGGGCCGCCGCTTGGCCAACTCCTCAAGGCGGGTCAGCGCAAGCATCTCAGCGACCCTGCTGCGGATCATGGCACGCGGCATACGCTCCATTTCCAGGCCGAAGGCGATGTTCTTCTCCACCGTCATATGTGGGAACAACGCATAAGACTGGAACATCATGTTGACCGGACGCTCATGGGGCGGGGTGTCGGTTAGGTCTTGGCCGTCGATGACGATCCGACCCTCATCCGGCGTCTCAAACCCTGCGAGCATGCGCAGCAGCGTGGTCTTCCCGCAGCCTGACGGGCCTAAAAGAGAGAAGAACTCGCCCGCGTGGATGTTCACCGACACCCGGTCAACGGCCAAGGTCGCACCGAAGCGCTTGAGCACCCCGTCAATCGCCACGTATGGGGGGGCTTGTGCGTCCGTCCAGGGGCGCGTCTTGCACGCAGTTTCTTGCTTGAGCATCGGGATCTCCGGCAGGGCAGGGGGCGGCACGCGCCCCCCGCGATCGGCGTCAGGAACCGGTTTTCACCCGGGTCCATTCACGGGTCACCACGCGCTGCACCCGCGGCGGATACGGGGTGATGACGAAAAGGTTCTCGACCGTTTCCTGCGGCGGGTAGATGGCCGGGTCGCCGATCACGTCCTCATTGAGCAAAGGTTGCGACGCCTTGTTGCCATTCGCGAAATAGACGTAATTCGAGGCTTTCGCGATCACTTCGGGACGCATCAGATAATCGAGCAGCACATGCGCAAGCTCGGGGTTGGGGGCATCGGCCGGGATCGCCATCTGGTCGAACCACATCTGTGCCCCTTCGTTGGGGATCGCATACTCCACGACAACGCCGTTATCGGCCTCGGCTGCACGGTCACGCGCCTGGAGAATGTCGCCCGACCATCCGACAGCAAGGCAGATATCGCCGTTGGCCAGCCCGTTGATGTACTGCGACGAGTGGAACTGTGCGATGTGCGGGCGGACCGAGGCGAGAAGCTCGGCGGCCTGGCGGATCTCTTCAGGGTCGTGGCTGTCCGGGGACAGTCCCAGATAGTTGAGCGCTGCGGGGATCATCTCGGTCGGCGCATCGAGCATGTGAATGCCGCAATCGGCGAATTTGGCCACCGTTTCGGGATCGAAAATCACGTCCCATGTGTCGAGGGTGCTGGTGCCCAGCCGCTCTTCGACCGCGGCCACATTGTAGCCGATGCCGGTGGTGCCCCACATGTAGTTTATGGAGTAGTCGTTGCCGGGGTCGTATTTGGCGGTGATTGCCGCGATCTCGTCCCACATGTTCTCGAGATTGGGCAGCTTCGACTTGTCGAGCGGCTGAAACACGCCGGCTGCGATCTGGCGCTGCAAGAAGGTTCCGGTGGGCACAACGATGTCATAGCCCGAGCCACCTGCCAGCATTTTGGTCTCCAGCAATTCATTGCTGTCGAAAACGTCATAGACGACACGGATCCCGGTTTCGGCCTCGAACTCCGCGAGGATCTCTTCGTCGATGTAATCCGACCAATTATACACATGGACCACTTGCTCTTGAGCACCGGCGGTGCTGGTGGCGGCCGCCAGAAGTCCGGCTGCGAACAATTTCAGACGCATTTCACTCTCCTCTCGCTCACGGGGCCTTCGACCCGTTAGGGGCCGAGTCAACGGGCAGGGTAGCCGCAGCGCATCTCGCCCGAAAGTCAAAAGGCGGGCGATTTTCGCCGCTTGCCCAAAATCCGGGCACGCCCTAGGGTCGCAAGGCGAATTGATTGGGCGAGGGCAGGATGTCGGTATCTCGGGCAGGGCGGGTGAGCTGGGGCCGGCGGGCGACCATCGCCGTCCCCTATCTCTGGCTCGTGGTGTTTTTCCTGTTGCCCTTCGCGATCGTGGCGAAGATCTCGATCAGCGAGCCGCTTGTGGCCATGCCGCCCTACGGACCCGTTTGGGACAGCCCGCAGGCGGCGCTCGAGCATCTCGCTGCGCCGATTTGGGACAACTACGCCTTCGTCCGTCCGGATCTCGGCTGCCTCGAGGGCAGCTTGGTCGGCTGGGCTTGGGAGTTCATCGGCAGCCTCCCGGCGCCGACCGCCGACTGCCTCTACACCAACGCCTTCCTCAACAGTCTCCAGATCGCCGCGATCTCCACCGTGCTCGCGCTGCTCGTCGGCTTCCCGATGGCCTACGGGATGGCGCGCTGCAGCCCGCGCTGGCGGACGCTCCTGCTTATCGCCGCTATCTTGCCGTTCTGGACCTCGCTGCTGATCCGCGTCTATGCCTGGATCGGGATCCTCAAGCCCGAGGGGGTGCTCAACCAGGCGCTCCAGGGCCTCGGGCTGATCGGCGATCCGCTGATCATCCATCTGACCCCGGTCGCGGTCTATATCGGGGTCGTCTACAGCTATCTCCCCTTCATGGTGCTGCCGCTCTATGCCTCGCTGGAGAAGCTCGACGAAAGCCTGCTCGAGGCTGCGGCCGATCTGGGCGCGCGCCCGGCCACGGTCTTCTGGCGGGTGGTGGTGCCGCTTTCGCTGCCGGGCGTCCTCGCCGGCAGCTTTTTGGTGTTCATTCCGGCCGTTGGTGAATACGTGATCCCCGAGCTGTTGGGCGGCGCCTCCACCCAGATGATCGGCCGCACGCTCTTCAACGAGTTTTTCCAGAACCGCGACTGGCCTGTGGCCTCGGCGGTGGCGGTGCTTTTGGTGCTCGCCCTGGTGGTGCCCATCGTGGTGTTCCAACAGATCGCGCGCCGCGGGGGGACGGGCTGATGCGCCGCGGTCCGGGATTGGGTCTGCGCTTGGCCATGGCGGCGGGCTTCGTCTTCCTCTACGCGCCGATCGTGATCCTGGTGATCTACAGCTTCAACGAGAGCCGCCTTGTCGCCGTCTGGGGCGGCTGGTCGGTCAAATGGTATCTCGAACTTTGGCAGAACCAGGGACTGATGAATGCCGCCCGGGTGTCGATCATCGTGGCGCTCTCAGCCTCCACCCTGGCGGCCGTGCTCGGGGTGATGGCGGGGTATGCGTTGGCCCGGGTGCCGCGCTTTCTCGGCCGCACGCTATTCTCCGGCATGGTGCTCGCGCCCCTGGTGATGCCGGACGTCATCATCGGCCTGTCGCTTCTGCTCACCTTCATCGCGCTGAGCCTCGACCGCGATATCCTCACAGTGGTCATCGCCCATGCCACCTTTTCGATGTGCTATGTCGCGGTTGTCGTGCAGGCTCGGCTCGCGGGGTTCGATCGCTCGGTCGAGGAGGCAGCACAGGATCTCGGCGCCAAGCCGGCGATGGTCTTCTGGCGGATCACCCTGCCGATGATCGCGCCGGGCGTCATCTCCGGATGGCTGCTGTCCTTCGCGCTCTCCCTCGACGATCTGGTGATCGCCAGCTTTGTCGCAGGGCCGGGCTCGACGACGCTGCCGATGAAGATCTTCTCCCAGGTGCGGCTAGGGGTGACGCCCGAGATCAATGCGATCGCCACAATCCTCATCGGTCTCGTCGCGCTGGGGACGTTGGTCTGGTCGCTCAGCCTCAAACATGCGCTTGCGCGGGGCCGCGACGGCCCCTGATCGGACGCGCTCCGGCGTTCAGGCCAGCGCGGTCGCTTCCTCGAACAGGATCGCGTGGTGGCGGGCGAGGCGCTCGGGATCGGGGTCGTAGCCGCCGCCGAGCACGCAGACGACGGGCAGCTTCGCGGCGCGCAACCGCCCGATCACCAGCCGGTCGCGCGCCCTGATCCCGTCGGCGCTGAGTGCAAGCCGTCCGAGCCGGTCCCCGCGCCACACATCGACCCCGGCATTGTAGTACGCGATCTTCGGCGTCACCGCGGTGAGGGCCTGCGACAGCGCCGCCTCCAGCGCGCTCAGATAGGCCGCATCGCCGGTGTCATCAGGAAGCGCGAGGTCGATGTCGGAGGTCGCCTTCTCTGTGGGATAGTTCCGCGCGGCATGGATCGACAAGGTGAAGACGCGGGGATCTTGGGAAAAGATCCGGGCCGTGCCGTCACCCTGATGCACATCGCAGTCGACCACGAGCACCGGGCAGGGTCCGCCGCGGGCCAGGAGCGCGGCCACCGCCACGGCCACATCGTTGAACACGCAAAAGCCGGCCCCGCCCTCCGGGCCCGCATGGTGCGAGCCGCCGGCCGAGTTGGCGGCAATCCCATGTTCCAGCGCCATCCATGTGGCGAGTATCGTCCCGGCTGTCGCGAGCCGGGCCCGGCGGCGAACTTTCGGCGATCCAGGAAGCCCGATCCGCCGCTCTTCGGCCGCCGTCAGCCCGCCCTCGAAGACCCGCGCCACGTAAGACGGATCATGTGCGAGACCCACCGTGCCGGCATTGGCCGGGGCCGGGGCGAGATAACGCCCGCGCGCCAGGAGCCCGCGCGCGATCAGCGCCTCGCGCAAATAGCCGTATTTCGACATCGGGAAGGGGTGCCCCCGGCGCAGCGGCACCTGATAGTCGGGATGGTGGATGATCGGCAGCACTGCCTGAGCGCCGCCGATACTCAGGCTTAGGCCCGCGGCTCGCCCACCAGGCGCCAGGCCGCCGGCAGCAGAAGCGCGGCCAGTGCCAGCTTCAGCGCCTCTGCCGGCAGGAAGACGATCGCCCCTTGGCTCAACACCCAAGTCCAACCTTTTTCGGCCGCGAACAGCACGCCCAGCCACAGCACGCCCGGCACGAAGATCAGCAGCAGGCCCAGCGCCATCGCGCCCAAGGTGCCGAGCGCCGTGCGATCCCAACCCCGGCGTGCCAACGCACCGGTCAGCAGAACCGCCAGCAGGAAGCCCAGGAGATAGCCGCCGGTCGCCCCCATCATATAAGCGAGGCCGCCGCTGTCGGCGCCGGTAAAGACATCCGCGCCGAGCGCACCGAGGGCCAGATAGGCCAAGAGCGTCGCCGCGCCGAGCCCGGAGCCATAGGCCGCGCCGATCATCAGCACCACCATGGTCTGCATCGTCAGCGGCACCGGCCAGAAGGGCAGCTTCAGCTTCGCCGCCACTGCCAGCGCCGCGACGCCCAATGCCACCAGCGCCACGCGCCGCACCCATCCAGCCGACCCATCGGCCCAGACCGCCTCGCTGAGCACGTGCCGTGCGCGCGCCTCGATCATGCTTGTCTCCATCGCCATTCGCATCCGTTGTCGCGCCTGGACCGTCTCTGGCGCGTCTTAAGTGCTTGGCACGGCCGCGCCCTGCCTTGCAAGCGCCAAGCGTTGGCTGGTGCGCGTTGCAGCACTGGTCAGCGGCGTGGCGAGCAGGCAAAATGCGGTGCCGGGCGGACCGGCCCGCCCCGCGAGCCCTTGGCTGGAGACCGCTGTGCCCACGGAGACCCCGCCGCCCCACACGGACGCGCCGCTGCCCGATGCGCCCGATGCCCGGGCCCCCGCGCCGGCCGCGCCTGCGGCTCAGGGCCCGGCTCGGCCCTGCCTTGCGGTCGAGTTCAGCACAGCCCATGTCACCGTCTTCGCGCGCGATGCGCAGACCGAGGCCGCGGATGGCGGCTGGGGGTCGCTTGGGTCGGCCGAGATCGAGGGTCCGGGTTTCACGACGCGGATCACGGCGCTGGCCGCGCTGGCCGCGGAGCGGGGTCTCGGTGGCGCTCCGGCGCTGTTGTGGTTGCCGATCGATCAAGTGCTCACCCGAAACTTGCCCGCGGGAGCGCCCGAGTTGGGGTCGTTGCGCGCAGCGCGGGCTTTCATCGCAGCGGAGACGGCGAGCCCACCGGACGAGCTGGCCGTTGCCGTTTCCTCCGTTGATGCCGCGGGGCAGGTGACGGTTGCGGCGGCTTTCCGCCAGACCTGCGAGGAAGCGGAGGATTATGCGCGGCGCTGGGGGTTCACGCCGGTCGCGGTCGGCACGCGGGAGGCCGGCGCCGTCTTCGGCCCAGATGGACCGGTGTTCGGGGTACCGCTGCCCGAGTCCATGGCCCCGGTGCCGGATGGCGGGCCTGGGGCGGCATCGAGCGGGACGGTGACAGCGCTATGGCCCGCTCCTGTCGCCTCGCCCCGATCCGAGCCGGGACCATCCGAGCCGGGCCCATCCGGGTTAACCGCACCCGGGATGGCCAAGCCCGAGCCGGCCGCGGGAGAGACGGCTGACCCTGGCGCGCGCCGTTCCGAAGGGGGCGCCATTGGCCCCAGGCCACCGATCCCTGCCGCAGCTCCCAAGGGCCGGGCCCTTCGGCCGGCGCATCGCGGATGGCTGGTGGCGTTCGTCTTGGCCGCCCTTCTTGCGGTCCTGACGGCCATAGCCGTACTCGGTATCGACCTAGCCGGACGGCCGGGGCAGGGTGAGGGCGCGGGAGGCGGTCCGGACAGCGCCGATGCCCCTGTGCCCGTTTCGGCTGCGCCGCGCAGATCAGAGGCGGTGCGCGCGGCGACAGGCGAACCGGTTTATCCGGCGCCCCAGCCGATCTCGCTCCCGGCCATTGCGACGGAACGTCCCGAGCTCGCCTCCGATCCCGAAACCGGTGCGCTCGCGGACCGCCGAGAAGCCCGAATGGCCGATCCGCGGGAGCCGTCTGCCCGCCCCGCTGCGCCTGCTGCCCCCTTGGAGGCGGACCGTGCAGGAGCTCCGCGACGCCCTGGGTCGCGCGGGGGGGCGCCCCCGGACCCCTCTCCGTCGGTCGACGGCGCGCCGCTGGATCGGCTTGCACGGTTGAGCCCCGCGCCCCTGGGTGCCGCCCGCGCAGCCGGTCCGGCACCGGACCTTTGGCTGCGCCGGAGCGCGGCGCCGCTGCGTCCGCCTCGACGGCCGAGCCCGCCGCGCCCCTTCCTCCCGCATCCGGCGCCCGAGGCCGACAGGTTGCCGGGCCCGCCGCGTTTTGAGGCGCCCGGCCGTCCCTTCCCACCGGCGCTCGCGCCCAGCAAGCATCTCCTCCAGCGTGCCGCCTTTCCGCCAGGGCCGGACCGGCGCTCCGTCGCGACGCTTCAACTGGCGCCCGTCGGCGGCGTCGAGGGGGGCGATGCGGCGCCCGCTCCCGAGGCCCTCGTTGCGCCCAACCGCCGGGTTGGGGCAGGGGCAGGCCGCAGTCCGTCTTCGGAGGGGGCGTCGCTCGGCAGCCCGTCGTCGGAGGGGGCGTCGCTCGGCAGTCCGTCGCCCGCTTTGCCAGCGCCGCGCCAGCCGTCGCCCCGGATCCCCTCAGCGCCCGCCGAGCCTTCGGCGCAAGACCGCCCTGCGGAGCACGCCCCGGGCGAAGCTGCCGAGACAGAGCAAGACCCGGCTCCACAGCCGACAACCGAGCCAGTCGCTGCCAGTCCGATGCCGCCGCAGCGCCCTGCTGGCCCGCCCGATCCGCAAGCCGCCGGCCCGGTTGAGCCAAGCCCTTCGGCGCACGCGGATGATGCGCCGGCGGCCGAGGCCGTCGCGGGGACGGCCCACGCCCCGACCGAGCGGCCGGCCCGCCAAGCCCCGGCAGCCCAGCCGGCCGTGCCCTCGCCGCGCCCGCGCCCGACGCCGCCGGTGCTGGTTAATCGGCCGGCCGCGGCCTCGAAAGCTGCCGACGATGACCTTGCGGCCGCTCCGCGATCGCCGGTGTTCCTCGTGCCGCCCCCGCCTCAGCGCCCTGCCGGCCGTTCGCCAGCCCGTACGGCGCGCCAAACAGCGTCCGCGCCGGCAACCTTGCCTCGGCTCGACGAGGTGATCCGAGCGCCGACCGCACGCACCGTCCGGGTGGCCGCGCGGGTCGAAGGCTTGCCGCTCGATCGTGCAGTCCTGATCGGTATCCTCCAGCTCGAGACGGGCCGGTCTGCGCTGGTTCGCACCGCCGATGGACAGGTCCGGCGCCTGTCGCGGGGCGATGCAGTGGACGGGTGGCGGGTGGCGCTGATCGGCCGCGATGCCCTGAGGTTGGAACGGTCCGGGCGGAGCAAGACGCTCCTTCTGGTCGGGCGGTGAGGGCGCCAGATAGCGGGCCCGATTGCCGACGGAACATGCGGCAGACGGTTGGGTTTTCCCGCGCGGAGGCAGGGCCTTGCATTCCCGCATGGCCGACGTTAAACGCTGTCGCCTGACGAGCGCGGCACCGGTAGCTCAGCTGGATAGAGCACCAGACTACGAATCTGGGGGTCGGGGGTTCGAATCCTCCCCGGTGCGCCACCCTAAAATTTCCGCTCTTCATTTCCCCTAAAACCTTGAATGATAAGGCCAAATTGGCGGTTCGAAAAGAATCCTCAAACCCCTTTTTGGGCTTGGCGGATTCAACAATAGCCTCGTTCAACTCGGCTTTGCGGGCCTCAAGCTCGGTGATGCGCTTCTCGTAGGCAACGACAACCGTGTGGCTCCTGAAGCGGCCT
>JBHJGY010000072.1:0-15254 GCA_050331335.1 Pikeienuella sp. | reverse complement strand
GACCGCGTCCGCCGCGCGCCCCGACCGTGCATAGGCGCGGATCATCATCACCCACTCCTCCACTGTGCCGCCCTCGGAGACGAGTCGTGTTTCCAGCGCCGCCATCCGTTCGGCCATAAAGGCGGCCTGCTCCTCCGGGGTCATCTGCGCCACCGCCGCGACCGCATCGCGGTCGAGCCCGCCTGGTCGAGGGGGCGGCACCCCGGCCTGGGCCAGCATGCCCGCCACCAAAGGATACCACGGGTCCTGCGGCTGCGACTCCGTGTAGAGCTGCCGCCAGATCGTAATCGCCTGGTCCTGGTTGCCCTGCTGAGCCAGGGCAAGGCCCGCATAGTAGCGCGCCACCGGGTCCCGCGCGTCGAGCCTCAGGGCCCGTCGGAGCGCCTGCTCGGCTTCGGGCGACACATACCCCCCGGCGGCCATGACATAGGCCTCGGCCTGCGCGGTGAAGAGCCCGCCTTCGATCCTTGGCGCCTGCAGCCTGATCATCTCGCCGAAGAGCTCGGCCGCATCGCCGTAGCGCCCGCGGCGCATATAGGCCTCCGCCAGGAGCCGCCGTCCTTCGACATCCTCCGGGCGCTGGGCGATCAACTCGGCAAGCCGAGCCACCTCGGTAGCTTGGCTGTCGGCTTCCGGCGACACCTCCGGCGGTGGCACCCGCCCCTGCGCCGCAGCCAACGCCGCGCCTTCCGCCTGCGACAACCGCTGGCCGGGCAAGCTCGCCAAGGCCGCCCGTTGCTCAATCTCCGACCGCGCTGCGAAGGGCTGATCGTCCAGGCCCGGCGCTCCGGTCACCAGATAAGCCGCGCCGGCCACGAGCGGCACGCCGAGTGCAGCGCCGATCGACATCGCGCGGGAGAAGCCTTGGGGCGCCGGTCCGAAGCCTTCAGCACCCTCCGCCCGCTGCGCCGCGGCAATCAGGCGCCGCGAGATCTCCGCGCGGGTGCCCGCCGCTTCGGCCTCCGAGATCAGCCCCCGGGCGCGGTCGCGATCGACCTCTGCGAGTTGGTCGCGAAAGACGGCGACGTCGCGCGTTGCCCGGCTCGCCTCCCGCGCACCACGGGTGAGAAGCGGCCGGACGACGACAAAGACAGTGATCAGGCCCAGCAGGGCAGCCCCGAGGACGAGTTCGAGCATTGGCAATCCTCCCGTTAGGAGAGGTAGACACCCGCCGGCCCCCCCGCAACGCTCGCCGGCCCGCCGCGTCGCCCTGCCGCAAATCGCGACGTCAGTCGCATCTCGGCCCTGCGCCGATGTCGCGGCAAAGCGGGAATTGGACGCTAATCCCTGATTTCCTGAACCGGATCAGCTATAGTTGAGGGATATGCGCACCCAAGGAGCGTCCGATGAAGCACTATTCCGCCTTCGCCATCGCCCGTGAGGCCGCCCGCTACCACCAGGGTTGGGAAAAGGCCTGGGGCAGCCCTGAGCCGAAAACCCATTACGACGCCATTGTCGTTGGCGGCGGGGGGCATGGGCTCGCAACCGCCTATTACCTCGCCAAGAACCATGGCATCACGAATGTCGCGGTGCTGGAGAAGGGCTGGATCGGCGGCGGCAACACCGGGCGCAACACGACGATCATCCGCTCGAATTATCTCCAGCCCCCCTCGGCTGCGATCTACGAGCTCTCCCGCGGGTTGTACGAGGACCTGTCCCAGGCGCTCAACTTCAACATCATGTTCAGCCCCCGCGGCGTGCTGATGCTGGCGCAGACCGAGCACGAGCACCGCGCCTGGATGCGCACGGCCCATGCCAACCGCTTGGCCGGGATCGAGAGCGAGCTGGTCTCTCCGGAGCGGATCCGCGAGCTTTGCCCGATCATCAACATCGAAGGCCCGCGCTATCCCGTGCTGGGCGGCCTGTGGCAGCCCCGCGGCGGCACCGCACGCCACGATGCCGTGGCCTGGGGCTATGCCCGCGCGGCCGCCGCGATGGGGGTCGATGTTATCCAGAATTGCGAGGTCACCGGGATCGACCGGCCCAACCAGCGGGTCAAAGGCGTGCAGACCACCCGCGGCCCGATCTCCTGCGACAAGCTCTGCATCGTGGTGGCGGGGCATTCGGGGCAGTTGGCGGAGATGGCCGGCTTCCGCTTGCCGGTCGAGAGTGTGGCGCTCCAGGCGCTCGTCTCCGAGCCGATCAAGCCCTGCATGGACATCGTCGTGATGGCCAACACGGTGCACGGCTATATGAGCCAGTCCGACAAGGGCGAGATGGTGATCGGTGGCGGCGCGGACGGGTTCAACAACTACACCCAGCGCGGCAGTTTTCACCATATCGAGGAGACCGTGCGCGCGCTGGTCGAGACATTCCCGATGATCAGCCGCCTGAAGATGCTGCGCCAGTGGGGCGGGATCGTCGATATGACGGGCGACCGCTCGCCGATCATATCGAAGACGCCGGTGGAGAACGTCTTCATCAACTGCGGCTGGGGTACCGGCGGGTTCAAGGCGATCCCGGGCAGCGGCTGGGCGACCGCGGGGCTCGTGGCGAACGGCACCGATCCGGTGGCCGATCCGTTCTCGCTCGAGCGTTTCGCCGAGGGCCGGATGATCGACGAGTCGGTCGCCGCTGCGGTGGCGCACTGAGGAGATTGCCGCGGGCCAGCCTGCGGGGATTTACCTAAAATTTGCCGTTGATCGATATGGTCGGGCTGGACCACGCGCATCGGGCGGGTGGTACCACCCGGGAGCGCTGCTGTCGCTCACCAAAGCGGCGGTGGCGTGGCCCGGTCCTCGGCCCCGCTCCGGGGCCCAGCCAAGGGATCGATCATGGCGGCCGACATCTGCGGCGAGGGCGGACACGACCCCGCCCGTCGACGGGAGGCGGCCGGCCCCGCGCCGGCGCCCGAGCAGGCCCAGGCCCCATCACCCGCGGCTGGCCCCGCGGGCGACCCGTCCGTGGCGCTCCAGGCCGCCGGGCTGCTGACAGCCGCAAAGAAGCTCCGCGATCACTGGCTCCTCGTCATCGCCATTTTGAGCGCGCTGTTTTGGCTTCGCGATCTGGTGCTGCGCCATGCCGAACTCCCTGAGATCGTCGCCGCCCATGACCTGCGGCTCACCGAGCACGGGGTCCGCCTCGATGCCCTCGAAGCCGCACCCGATGGCCGTCCCTGGGGCCATGCCCCGCCTGAGCACGCCGGCGGCGAAGTGGTCGGGCCGCTCGACGGCCGCCCGGGGGCATGGAGCGCGCTCGAATGGCGCTCCGCGGCGGCCGGGGACCCCAGCTGCACGCCCGAAACGGTGACGGCGGTCCTGGTCGATGCCGCGGGCCGCTGGCACGTCCTCGAAGCGACGCTCGCGCCCGGCGGACGGGGGCGAAGCGCCAGCGGGTTGCGGCTCGGCCTGCGACCGGGGTTCGGCCCGGTGTCTGGGCCCGCGCGGCTCCGACTGCGCCTGAGCTTCCTGTGCAAGGGCTTTCCCCAGGTCGAGCGCAGCGACTGGCTGCCTTTCCTGCTCCGCGACGCGGATCGGACGGCCCCCTGATCCGACACCCCCCACGTTCGAAGCCCGCCTTTTTCGAAGGCAATACCGTCTTAACATGGCTGAAAAACGGGCGACACGCTGGATCTTTCAGCAGATCCGCGCCCGCGTGCCCGGTGGGCGGGGTTGTGAAGCGCCCACAGCTTGTGATTAGCTTCAAATATCCTGCAAGGCGGCTCGAAAGGGGTGGGGATGACCGAAACGGCTGGCGACGGTGCCTTCGTGGCTTTCGACCGTGTGCAGAAAAGCTATGACGGCGAGACCCTCGTGGTGAAGGATCTTAATCTTGCCATGCCCAAGGGCGAGTTCCTGACCATGCTTGGCCCCTCGGGGTCGGGCAAGACAACTTGCCTGATGATGCTGGCCGGTTTCGAGACCGCCACCCATGGCGAGATCCGGCTCGGCGGGCGGTCGATCAACAACATCCCACCCCACAAGCGCGGCATCGGCATGGTTTTCCAGAACTACGCGCTGTTTCCGCATATGACCGTGGCAGAGAACCTGTCCTTTCCGCTCGAGGTGCGAAAGATTCCCAAGGCGGAGCGCAAGGCAAAGGTCGAGCGGGCGCTCGATATGGTTCAGATGGCGGCCTTCGGGGGACGCCGCCCGGCGCAGCTTTCGGGCGGACAACAGCAGCGGATCGCGCTGGCCCGGGCGCTGGTGTTCGAGCCTGAGCTTGTGTTGATGGACGAGCCGCTGGGCGCGCTCGACAAGCAACTCCGCGAGCACATGCAATATGAGATCAAGCACCTGCATGAGCGGCTCGGCGTTACCGTGGTCTATGTCACCCACGATCAGTCCGAGGCGCTGACCATGTCGGACCGGATTGCCGTGTTCAACGACGGCGTGGTGCAACAGCTCGCGCCCCCGTCGGTGCTCTATGAGGAACCGGCCAACGCCTTCGTCGCCGCCTTCATCGGCGAGAACAACAAGCTCGCAGGCCGGGTAACTGCGGTCGACAACGGGACTGTCGAGGTGGAGATCCCCAATTTCGGTCGCGTAAACGCGGTGGCGGTCGCCTGCGGCACCACCGGCGAGCAGACCATGCTGTCGATCCGGCCGGAGCGGGTGATCATCGGCGACCAGTCCGCCCCCAATGCGATGCAAGGCAAGGTGGTGGAGCTGATCTATTTGGGCGATCACATACGCTGCCGCATGGAAGTCGCAGGCCATGACGATTTCATCGTCAAGATCCCCAACAGCCATGCCCAAGCCGCGCTCAGGGTGGGCGAGATCACGCCGGTTGGCTGGCAGACCCAGGATTGCCGCGCGCTCGACGCGGCCTGAGCCTGCTTTTGCGGCGGCGCGGAGGGTGATGCCGTTCGCCTGATCAGGCGTGTCTGAGGTCGTTGCTAAATTTATGCGCGCGCTGCTTAGCATTTGCTTCCGCGTCGCAAAAAAATGCGGCAGGCGCGCCAACCACGGCCGAATTTGGCAAGCGATTAGGCGCTGCGACCGGTTGACAGGCCGGCGTCGAAGCCGTGTGCTAGGGGCCGCCGGATCCCGCTGGTCCACCGCTCGGTGGGACATGGTCGGGACTGCAACCACAGGGAGTATCCGATGAAACTCAGTACTATTTCCGCGCTTCTTGGCGCCACTGCGCTCACGGCGCTGCCGATCGTCGCGGCCGCCGAGGAGCTGCCGCCTTGCGAGAACTGTGCCGACAGCATGACCATCGTGTCCTGGGGCGGCGCCTACTCGGCCTCGCAGCAGAACGCCTATCACGATCCTTACACGGAGCTGACCGGCGTTGAGATCATCAATGACGAGAGCTCCAACGAGGCTGTCGCCAAGCTTCGCGCGATGAACGAGACCGGCAACATCACCTGGGATGTGGTCGATGTGGTCGCGTCCGACGCGATCCGCCTTTGCGATGAGGGTCTGGCGCTCGAGATCGACCACGACGAGATGCTCGCGCCGGCGCCGGACGGCACCCCGGCGTCAGAAGACTTTGGCGATCTGATCGTTTCGGAATGCTATATTCCGCAAATCGTCTACTCGACCACTTTCGGCTATCGCACCGATGTCGCCGCGTGGAACGGCGCGGTGCCCGAGGATGTTTGCGCCGTTTTCGATCTTGAGACCTTCCCGGGCAAGCGCAGCCTGGAGAAGCGCCCGATCAACAACATGGAGTGGGCGCTGATCTGTGACGGCGTCCCGAAGGACGAGGTTTACGACGTTCTCGAGACCGATGAGGGCATCGCCCAGGCTTTCGCCAAACTCGACACCATCAAGGACGAGGTGATCTGGTGGTCGGCCGGTGCCGAGACCCCGCAGCGCCTCGCCGACGGTGCGGCGGTGATCGGTTCGACCTATAACGGCCGTCTCTTCGCGCTGATCGAGGAGCAGGGCCAGCCGGTGGCGATGCTCTGGGACGCTCAGGTGTTCGACCTCGACGGCTGGATCATTCCGGCGGGTTTGCCTGAGGAGCGGCTGAACCGGGCGCTGCACTATGTCCGCTTTGCGACCGATACCCAGCGCCTCGCCGATCAGGCGAAATACATCTCCTACGGCCCAGCCCGCGCGTCGTCGGCACCGCTCGTCTCGACCCATGCCGAGCTTGGCATCGAGATGGCGCCGCACATGCCGACCGATCCGGACAACGCCAAGAACACCTTCCTCTACAACTACGAGTGGTGGGCGGATTATCGCGACGATCTCGACGCCAAGTTCCAGGCTTGGCTGATCAATTGATCTGAGGGTCGACACTGGGAGCGGGGCCGGCAGACGGCCCCCTCCCCTGCGGGAGGCGAGGCATGACAACGACGGCGGATCCCACACTCCTCTCAGAGGCGCCAGGCTCTGCGGCCCGGCATGCGAGCTCAGACCGGGATAGCCGTGGACGCCTCCTCGCCGCCGACGGCACGCCGCTCAAACAGAGCTTGGCGCGCGCCCAACGTCGCCAGAAATTACGAGCCTTCGGCCTCGTCGCGCCGCTGTTGTTCTTCGTCCTCATCAGCTTCGTTGCGCCGATCTTCGATATGCTGATCCGCTCGGTCGAAAACACGTCGACGGTGCCGGAGAACATGCCCCGCACTGTGGCGGCGCTCAAAGCCTGGGACCCGGCTGCTGGCGAAGTTCCCGGCGAGGACACCTTCCTGGCGCTCTATTACGACATGGCCGCCGCGGTGGAGTTCAAGACGCATACAAAGCTCGGCACCCGACTGAATTTCGAGGTGGCTGGGCTGTCGTCGGTGTTCCGCGGTACCGGTCGCGATATCGACGATATGGGCGATGTTTATATGGACCAGGTCGTCGATCTCGATCCGGCCTGGAAGACGCCCGATACCTGGATCACCCTTATGGGGGCGCCCGCTTGGCTCTCGGCGCAAGCGAGTTGGGTTTCCGATCGCGATGCCGCAGAGGCTGCCGGTGGGGATTTCGACACACCAGAGCCCAGCTTCGAGTTTCGCGCGGAGATCCCGGGGCTCTTGCCGGAGACGGCGGACATTTTCGCGGACTTCGCGCGCCTCGTTCAGGTCGAGGACGGCGACAGTCTCGCAGAGGAGCGGCCCTGGGAGGCGGTTTATACCGGCCTCGTGCGCGATCTCGCCGCCAATCCCGCCGCGGCCGATGCGATCACCTGGGGACCTTCGGAGATGATCGCTCGCCTGGCCGAAGTCGCCCCTGACTTCGAGACGCTCGCCTTCAAGGACGCGTTCTTGGAGGCCGATGAGGACTGGGGCGATCTCACGGTCTGGGCCCTGATGCATCGGCTCTCGGGCGCCTACACCGACAGCCACTTCCTCAGTGCGCTCGACCGGAAGCGCAGTCCCGAGGGCGAGGTGATCGAAAAGCCCGAGACCGACCGGCTGTATATCACCCTCCTGGAGCGGACGGTTTGGCTCAGTCTGACGATCACCATCTCCTGCCTGCTTCTGGGTTACCCGATCGCCTGGTTGCTCGCCAATTTGAAGGCGCGCCATGCCAATCTGCTGCTCATCCTCGTACTCTTGCCGTTTTGGACGTCGCTGCTCGTGCGCACCTCGGCCTGGATCGTGCTGTTGCAGGAACAGGGGGTGGTGAACGACACCCTGGTCGCGACCGGCTTGCTGTCCCAGGAAGGGAGGCTGGAGATGATGTACAATCAGACCGGCACGATCATTGCGATGACGCATATCCTGCTGCCCTTCATGATCTTGCCGCTCTATTCGGTGATGAAGACCATCCCGCCGGCTTATGTGCGGGCGGCGAAGTCGCTTGGTGCGACGAATTTTACCGCGTTCTGGCGGGTTTACTTCCCGAATACAGTGCCGGGGATCGGAGCGGGCGCCATCCTGGTCTTCATCTTGTCGATCGGCTACTACATCACGCCTGAGCTCGTCGGCGGGGCCGACGGCACCTTCATCTCCAACCAGATCGCTCACAACATCAGCTCCACTGGCAACTGGTCGCTGGCGGCGGCGCTCGCCACCCTGATGCTTGCGGTGGTGCTGGTTCTCTACTGGGTCTAC
Organism: Pikeienuella sp.; assembly: GCA_050331335.1. Classification (GTDB taxonomy): domain Bacteria; phylum Pseudomonadota; class Alphaproteobacteria; order Rhodobacterales; family Rhodobacteraceae; genus Thermohalobaculum. Next base: position 7,315 of record JBHJGY010000072.1, on the reverse strand, counting down.
GACCGCATCGTTGGCATCGACAACGTGAAGCTGGGGTGAACCGATGGCCTTGCCGATTTATGCCACGACGGGCGAGCGGGTTTGGTACTACACTTTCCGAGTTTTCTGCGGGCTCATCTTCTTTTTCCTCGTCTTTCCCATCCTAGTGATCATTCCGCTCTCGTTTAACTCGGGAGATTACTTCACATTCACGCCGGAAATGCTGGCTCTCGAGGCCGAAGCCTACTCCCTGCGCCACTACGAGGACTTCTTCGGCTCCGACGACTGGCAGCGCGCCTTGTGGAACTCGCTCACCATCGCGCCACTGGCCACCCTGCTTTCGGTGTCGCTGGGCACGCTGGCCGCGATCGGTCTTTCCCAGGGAAAAGTCCCGTTCCGCGGCGCCATCATGGCGATCCTGATCTCGCCGATGATCGTGCCGCTGATCATCTCCGCGGCGGGCATGTATTTCTTCTACAGCAGGATCGGGCTCCAGGGCACTTATATCGGCGTGATCCTCGCCCATGCCGCGCTCGGTACCCCGTTCGTGATTATCACCGTCACGGCCACACTCGTGGGCTTCGACCGGTCGCTGACCCGCGCCGCGGCGAGCCTGGGCGCCGATCCGGTGACGACCTTCTTTCGGGTGCAGATGCCGTTGATCGTCCCCGGCGTGGTCTCGGGAGGGCTGTTCGCCTTCATCACCTCTTTCGACGAGGTGGTGGTGGTGCTTTTCCTCGGCTCTCAGAAGCAGCAAACGCTGCCCTGGCAAATGTTCACCGGGTTGCGTGAGCAGATTTCGCCAACAATCCTCGCCGTTGCCACGGTCATGGTGACGATCTCGATCCTGTTGCTGCTCACGGTGGAGATGCTGCGCCGCCGGTCCGAGCGGCTGAGGGGCATGTCGCCGGGATGAGGGTCGGCCTCGTCGGGTGCATCGTCGCCCTTTGGACGCTGTCGGGGACCGCGCAGGCTTGCCCGGCGCCCTCACCCGCCCTGCTTGTCCATGGCTGCCGCACCCCTGTCGCGGCGCGTCTCCTGCTGCTCCCCGACGAGCCGGCGCCCGCGCCTGGCGCGTCCCCTGTCTGGGCGGTCACCGGTGTCTATACCGGCACCGAAGCCAGGGCTGGCGGCGGGCGCCTGCCGGTCGGTCTCTTCGTTCACGGCGGGCGGGTGATCAACCCAAATCTCGGGCGCATGGACGGCATCCTACTCGTCAGCCCCGATGGCGCCCTTTCGCTGCATCACAGCCGCCGCGTCCGCTTCGACGGCCAGCGCTTCGACCTGCGCCAGCCCGACGACCGGGCCGCCTTCGCGAGGGCGGCTGCCGCTGCCGGCTGGAGCGTGGCGCAGAGCCATTTGCTGATTGTCGACGGCAACGTCGATGTGCGGCCCCGAGCTGATGCGCCTCGGTTCACGCGGCGCATTCTCTTCACCGGCCCTGAGGGCATCGGCTTGTGGCAGAGCCCGATGCCAATGACGCTTTACGAGGCCAGTCTGGCGCTCGCCGACGCCCATGCGCCGCGGATGGCCCTTAACTTGGACATGGGGAGCTATAACTATTGTTGGCGGCTGCTCGAGGGGGCGAACCGGCGCTGTGGCCTCCTGGGGATGGCCGACTTGGCCCGGGTCTCAAACCTGATCGTGCTCCAGGAGCGGCCCAGACGCTAACGAGCCTCGGAGGCAGCCAGCCCAATGCCGATCGTCATCATCGTGGTCCGCGCGCTTTTTGTCGCCGCTGCTTTCTTCGTCGTTTATCTGGGCCTTGCCGCCTATTTCCGCTGGGCAACGCGCAAAACCCTCGAAGACGAACATGCCGCCGGCGTGGCACCGGCGCTCTCTCGGGAAGACTATGTGGCCAAAGGGCTCGCGGCCTATGAGAGGTCTTGGGAGCGAAAGGCGCTCTACGGCATCTTCCTGTTGCCCTTCATTGTGATTATCATCCTCGGCGTCATCTCGCTCTACGTCTGATCTTCCCCCCCCAGCCGCGACCCGGAGGCCCCCGATGTCGAAGCTCAAATGGATCGTCTACGCCCTGCTCTTGGCGGTTGTGTCGGCGGTCCTGCATTACAGCCTGCCCGGCCGGGACATCGTGCGGATCACCGGCCAGGAGGTGAAGCGCGAGGACGAGACTTTCGTCAACGATGCCGGTCTCGAGTTCACGCGCACCCGTGACGTCAATCGGATCTTCGCTGTCTTTCCCGACGGCACCGAGGTAACTTACCGCAACGAAGACACCGACTGGGGTTGGCCGCCCTATTTCAAGTTCGATACGGCAAATGTCTCGGCGCGGGCCGCCAATCTGCAATCGACCGCGGAAGAGCCAAAATGGGTGATCGTCACCCATTATGGCTGGCGCCTGCAGATGCAGTCATGGTTCAAAAACATCGTGGCTATCCGCGAAACGGACATGCCCGACCAGCGGCTCATTCCCTGGTTCAACATCGTGGTCATATCGGTGTTGGCGATCGGCTTCTTGCTGATCCGACGGTATGTGATCGTTCTGTATGGCCGGCATGTGGACCCGCTGGTGGATGCGATCGATCAGCAATGGGATGATGCGACCGATACGGTGCAGTCGAAATACCGTGGGGTGTCGGGCTTCTTCCGCCGCCTCTTCGGCCGCTGACGACAGCCCGGCGCGCCGCCGGCGCGCAGGCCGCCGGCTCAGACGGTGGCGGCGCGGCGGATCTGGCTCAGCGTGCGCTTGGGCGTGAGCGCCTCTTTGTCGATCATAAGCTCTAGCAAGGCGCCTGTGTTCGAGGCCTGGGCCCGCTCGAAGGCCTCGGGGAAGGCGGCCGCCGTCTCAATGCGCTCGGCGTGCATGCCGTAAGCCCCGGCGATCGCGACGAAATCCGGGTTTTCTAGATCCGTGCCCGAGACGCGGCCCGGATAGTGCTTTTCCTGGTGCATCCGGATGGTGCCGTAGCTGCCGTTGTTGAGCACCAGCACCAGCGGCTGCGCGCCGGCCTGCATGGCCGTGCCGAGCTCCTGCATGGTCATTTGCAGATCGCCATCGCCGGTGAAGCAGACCACCATGCGCGCCGGACAGGCGATCTTGGCCGCAACGGCTGCCGGCAAGCCGGCGCCCATCGCGCCCGATTGCGGGCCCAGCAGCCGCTGTCCTCGGCCGAACTTCAAAAGCCGCCCGGGCCAGATGGCGAAGTTACCGGCGCCGCAAGTGATGATCGCGTCCCTGGGCAGCGCGCGGCGCAGATGGGACATGACCGCGCCCATATCCAGGCGCCCGGGCTGGGATGGCAGCTCGAAGCTCTTGGCAAAGCCCAAGCGCGCATCGGTGGCCCAGGCGCGCCGGCATTGCGGGTGATCGGTGCCGCTTTCGGCCAGGGCTGCGAGGAACCCCGCCGGCGAGGCATGAAGGGCATGGGGCGTTTGGTAGACTTTGCCCAGCTCTGCATCTGATGGGTGGACATGGATCAGCGTCTGCTCGGGTGTCGGCACGGCAAAGAGGCTGTAGCCGTCGGTGGCGGTTTCGCCGAAACGGATATTCACGGCAATAACGAGATCCGCGCGGGCGAGCGTGTCGCGCACATGCGGCGCCATGCCGAAGCCGGCATCTCCCACATAGGGTTGCGCGCTGTTGTCGAAGAGGTCCTGGTCTCTGAAGCCGACGACGACCGGGATATGCGCGGCCGTTGCATAGTGTTCGAAGGCGGCCAGCGCGGCCCGACCGCCGCGCCCTGCAATATCCCAACCGCCACCACCCAAAAAGACCACCGGCCGCTCGGCGCGCTGGATCAGCGGCACCAGAAGATCGAAACCCGCGCGGTCGAGCCCGGGCCAAGGCGGGGCTATCGGCGCCCGCACCGCGCGAACTTCGGTGGGCTCGACCAGCATGTCCTCCGGTAAGGCGACAACGACCGGCCCAGGGCGACCGGCCATCGCGCAATGGAAGGCGCGGGCCACGATCTCCGGCACCCGGTCGGCGCTGTCGATCTCGGTTACCCATTTTGCGACGCCGCCAAAGAAGGCCCGGTAATCGATCTCCTGGAAGGCCTCGCGCTCGCGCATGCCCCGTTCGATCTGCCCGACAAAAAGGATCATCGGCGTGGAGTTCTGGCGGGCGGTGTGCACACCGATGGCTGCGTTGGTGGCGCCGGGACCGCGCGTGACGAAGGCGATCCCGGGATGCCCGGTCAGCTTGCCCCAAGCCTCTGCCATGAAGGCGACGCCGCCCTCCTGCCGTCCAAGCACGAAGCGGATATCGCTGTCGTAAAGCGCGTCGAGAACCGCGAGATAACTCTCGCCAGGCACCCCGAACACGGTGGTCACGCCCTGTGCCTCCAGGGCACGGACCAGGATTTCGGCGCCGCTTCGGGTCATGTGTCTCCCATGTTTTTGGCCATTGCGCACAAGCAGCGCTGACCTGTCAACTGAACGTCACGCCCCGACGGTCTGCGCGCTGGACAATTGACCCTCCAGGTGCCGCGCGGCAGGCTGGAGCGATATGTGGCCCTTCGGAGGTGGCGATGATCGAGCGCCCCAGCTTCACGATCGGGATCGAGGAGGAGTACCTCATCGTCTCGCGTGAGACCCGCGATTTGGTGGTGCAGCCGACACCGGAGTTCCGCGACGCGCTGATAGCTCGTCTCGGGGAGCGGGTGGCGAGCGAGTATCTGCAGTGTCAGGTGGAGGTGGGGACCGCGGTGCATCTCTCCGTGGGCGCGGCGACCGCCGAGCTGGGCCGGTTGCGGCGTACGGTGGCCGAAACGGCAGAGGCGTATGGTTATGCCGCGATCGCGGCTTCGACTCATCCCTTCGCAAAATGGCGCGAGCAGGCTCACACCCGCAAGCCGCGCTATGACGCGCTCCACCACGATCTGGGACTTGCCGTGCGTCGGATGTTGATCTGCGGTTGCCATGTTCATGTGGGAATCGAGGACCCGGATCTTCGGATCGATCTGATGAACCAAGTCTCCTATTTCCTTCCCCATCTCCTGGCACTCTCCTGCTCCTCGCCGTTTTGGGAGGGGGAGGACACGGGCCTTGCCTCCTATCGACTGACGGTCTTCGATGCCTTGCCCCGCACCGGGCTGCCGGATCGGCTCGAGAGCTTTGCCGAGTATCGTCGGATGGTGAACCATTTAGTGGTGGCGGGCTGCTTGGAGGATGCGACGAAGATTTGGTGGGACATTCGGCCCTCGGACAAGTTCCCGACGCTGGAGCAGCGGGTAACGGATGTGTGCTCGTTGGTCACGGACACTGCCGCGATCGCCGCCATATTCCAGGCGACGCTGGGCTTTCTGTTCCGGCTGCGGGCCCGCAACCAACGTTGGCGCATCTACCCGTCGACGCTGATCGCCGAGAATCGCTGGCGGGCCCAGCGCTACGGGTCCGAAGGCCGCCTCGTCGACCATGGCCAGGCGAGCCTCGCGCCGCTCTGCGATCTTCTGGAAGAGCTCTTCGAGCTCATTGGCCCCGATGCGGACGGTCTGGGCTGCCAGCGCGAGGTGCTCCATGCCCGCGGGATCGCGGTTCGCGGCACCTCGGCGACCCGGCAGCGACAGGTCTATGCGTCGGCGGTCCAGGCGGGCGCGCATCCAGAGGAGGCGCTTGTTGCGGTCGTCGATGCCCTCATCGCTGAGTTTACGACCGATTGCGCGGCCGCCGAGGCGCCATCTGGGCCCGAGACGGCCAGCGCGCCGGCCTGACCGATCTGCCGGGGCACTTGTCTCAGGGGCCGCGCGCCAGGGGAACCTGACGGAAGGTCGTGACGTCGCAGCCGCCATAGTCGTCGCAGTCGCGCTCCACCACCATCCGTGGCAAGCGTATCTCCACGGGAACGCTCCCGCGCCAGGGTTCGGCGGTCAGGGTACACCCCGCCGCCGTGCCCGGCGTAAGCCCGCCGGCGCGATCCTCCGCGAGAAAGGTCAGGTTCTGCTGCAGCCGCTGGCCGCCGGCGAAGACGATCCCAGCGCCGAGCACATCACGTGCATGTTGCTGCGCCCTCGGCCCGTGACCGGCCCAGGCGCCGCAAATGGCGAGCCGGCCTGCCTGCTCCCGCAGCCCCGCCGTCAGGGTAAGTGTGGCGCCGCCGGGACGAAAGACCCCGCCGGCCAAGGCATCGCTCTCGCTGACACGATCGAGCCCGCTGCGCTCGGGCGAGAGCGCACAACCGGTGAGCGCAAGGGCAATGGCTGAAAGGGTTAGTGTCGCGGGCTTCGGCATCGGCTTCCTCCCTGAACATTCATTGAAAAGATAGCGCCTGACGCCACGGCGTGAAAAGCCGTCCGCGCGCATCTTCGGCTCAAGCGCGATCCCGCGATCGTGTTGACCTCGGTGAGGCCGTGGCGTGTGCGCCTCTCTGGACGCGATCCCACGAAAGGGTTGGACCGGATGATTGCGGGCTTCCTTATGGCACTCCCCCGGTTTCCCGGACAGCCCCAGCTCGTGAGCGCGACGCTCCGGCTAATGCCCCGGATTCGCTCGCATTACGGCCCATTGATGGTGGCGCGCGGCAGCGACTGGACGAACCGCGGGGCGATCCTCGGACAATACGGCTCAGCTCTCGCCAATGCGATCCGCGCCTTGCCCCCGAGCGCTGTCTTTCTCGACATCGGCGCGAATGCAGGCGTCTTCTCTCTCGTTGCTTCGGAGGTGCTGACGGAGGGGCGGGTCATCGCCTTCGAGCCCAACCCGTTGGTGTTCCGTGATCTGCTGTCCAATATCGAGCTGAATAAGGCGCGCAACGTGCTGGCGATCAATGCCGGTCTCGGGTCGGAGACCTCGGTGATGACCCTGGCTTTCAATCCGCACCACACCGGTGGGGCAAGTATCGCCGCTGTCGGCTCGACCGAGACCGAAGTCCCCGCAGCGATCCTCGAGGCAGCGGTGCTGCAGGAACTGCTCGGTGAGACAGACCAGAAGGTGTTGTTGAAGATCGACACGGAAGGCTGCGAGCTTCGAATTCTACACGCCATGCGGGCTTGCGGGTTCCTCGATCGGATCGACGAAGCCTGGATCGAGATCGACGACGCCCATCTCACGCGTTTCGGCGACGACCGCACCGGGATCTATGAACTGATGGCGCAAACGGGGTTCACCCCGCGTATTGCGAGCCCCCCCGCCCCCGGGCATTACGACCAAAACTTCGTGCGCACTGCCGACTGACGCAGGGCTCCCGCCTGTGCGCGGGAGCCCCGCCAGCTCTCGCCAGCCCTCGCCCGTACGGGCCTCGGCTCACTCGAGGATTTTGGAGACGACGCCGGCGCCGACGGTGCGGCCGCCTTCGCGGATGGCGAAGCGGAGTTTCTCCTCCATCGCGATCGGCGCGATCAGCTGGACCTCGAATTTCAGGTTGTCCCCCGGCATCACC
>JBHJGY010000071.1:0-14176 GCA_050331335.1 Pikeienuella sp. | reverse complement strand
GGTGAGAGCGCTATCCCCCCCCGCTCCACAATCTATTATGCTGTTCGCCCCCGCGTTTGGTGTTTCATCGGCCCCTTCCCCCGGGCGGGGCGGGGGGGGCCCCCCCCCCCCCGACCCATTGGTCAGGGCATCACCACATTGCGGAAGTCGAGGACGTTGTCCGGCCGTTGGGCGACCTCCACCCCTTCGCGCACGCCCCAGGAGAGCGGCTGCTGGTGGACCGGGATGTAGCCGTACTCCTCGCGCACGATTGTGTTGACCTCGTCGATCATCGCCTGGCGCGCGGCCTGGTCGGTTTCGGTCTGGATCGTGTGCACCAGCTCGTCGATCCGCGCATTGGTGTAGTTGCCGAGGTTGAAGAGCCCGGTTCCCTTCTCCGGATTCTGCGACGCGATCAGGTTGTTGATCACGTTGTGGGCGTCGATCGAAGACGGGGTCCAACCGAGGAGATAGAACGAGGTGTCGTAATTGTTCTGGCTGAGCACCTTGGCGAAGTATTTCGACTTCGGTTGAGCGAGCAGGTCGATCTCGATGCCGATACGGGCGAGAAAGCCGGCGACCGCCTGGCAGATCCGTTCGTCATTCACATAGCGGTTGTTCGGGCAGTCCATGGTGACGGTGAAGCCGTCCGGATAGCCCGCTTCGGTGAGCAGCGCCTTGGCCTTCTCGGGATCGTAGGCGTAGGGGGTGTTAAGTTCGGCGTTAAAGCCATTGATCTGCGGCGCCATCATCAGGCCCGAGGGGGTGGCGGCGCCGCGCATGATCTTGTCGTTTATGCCATCGAGCGAGATCGCATGGGCGAAAGCCTGACGCACCCGGATGTCCTTGAACGGGTTGGTGCCCTCGACGCTCGAATAGAGCAGCTCGTCGCGCGCCTGGTCCATGCCGAGGAAGATCGTGCGCGCCTCGGGGCCGGTCAGCGGCCGGACGCCCTCAGCATCCTCCAGACGCTGCCAATCCTGCACTGGCACCGGGTAGACCAGATCCACCTGGCCCGAGATCAGCGCTGCGACCCGGGTTGCAGCCTGGGAGATGGGGGTGAACTCGATATCGGTGACATTGGTGGCGACGACGTCGTTGCCCCAGTAATCTGCGAAGCGGGTGAAGACGGATTTCACATCCGCCTGGCGCTCGACCACCACGAAGGGCCCGGTGCCGTTGGCGTTTTGGGCCGCGTAGGTCGCGGTCTCGTCCGCGGCTTGCGGCGAGGTCGCCTCGGTCGCGCCGTTTTCCTCCGACCACTCCTTGTCCATCACATAGAGAAAGACGAGCTCTTGGGGCAGGATCGGGTTCGGCGCCGGCGTCGAGACGATCACCTCATGGTCGTTCACGATCTCGATCTCGGAGATCTTGTTGCCGAAGCTCTTGAGGTCGGAGCCGTCGGTGAGCGAGCGCTGCCAGGTAAAGACGACATCCTCCGCGGTGAAAGGATTGCCGTTGTGGAAGGTCACGCCCTCGCGGAGCACGAAGCGCCACTTGGTCGGCTCGATGTTCTCCCAAGAGGTCGCGAGCGCCGGGATCAGCCCCAGATCGGCATCGTACATCGCCAGCGGCTCGTAAACATTGCCGAGATAGCCGAGCGTGAAGGTCTCGTTGAGCCCATGCGGGTCGAGCGACTGCACATCGCCCTGGAACGCCCATTTGAAGGTCTTGGCGCCGGCCGGCGCGCCAGCGAGGAGGGCGAGCGCCATCGCGCTGCCGAGGAGCTTGTTCATCATGACGACTTCCCTGTTGATCGATGTCGAGCACTTCCGGCCCGTGTTCGATCACGCTAGGCCGGTGCAGCGCACAAATCAACGTTGCTTGGCAGGTCGCGGCCTCCGGATTACCTCCTCGGCCATGCGTGCGGACCAGCTGCTCCACCCCACAGAGGCCGGGCTCTATTGCCCTGAGGGCGACTTCTACGTCGACCCGGTGCGTCCCGTGCCACGAGCGCTCGTCACCCATGGCCATGCAGACCACGCCCGCGCCGGACACGGTGCGGTGCTCGCCACCAAACGAACGCTCGACATCATGGCAATCCGCTACGGTGCCGACCATGCCAAGAGCACCCAATCGGCCGAGTGGGGCCTGCCCATCGACATGCGCGGCGCCAAGGTCTCATTCCACCCTGCCGGCCATGTATTGGGCTCGGCGCAGATCCTGATCGAAACCGGCGGCCTGCGTTTTTGTGTCACCGGCGATTACAAGCGCGGGCCAGACCCGACCGCTGAGCCCTATGAGGCGGTCGCGGCGGATGTGCTGATCACCGAGGCAACCTTCGGGCTGCCGGTCTTCCGCCATCCGGACCCGGCCGCCGAGGCGGCGAAACTCCTGAAATCCCTGGCGCAGTTTCCGGACCGCGCGCATCTTGTCGGCGTCTATGCGCTCGGCAAAGCGCAACGGGTAATCGGGCTTTTGCGTGCGGCGGGATACGACCGCCCAATCTACATGCACGGGGCGCTCACGACGCTGTGCCACTACTACGAAGCGGAAGGCATCGCGCTTGGGCCGTTGGCGAGCGCCACCGTCGCGCGCGGCAAGAAGGGCGACTTCGCCGGTGCCGTCGTCTTGGGGCCTCCCTCGGCCTTCGCCGGGAGCTGGGCGCGCCGCTTTCCGGATCCGTTGATCGCGTTTGCCTCGGGTTGGATGCAGATCCGGGCGCGGGCCAAGCAGCGGGGCGTCGAACTGCCCCTGGTGATCTCCGATCATTGCGACTGGGATGCCTTGACCGCCACGATCTCCGAGAACCGACCCGCGGAAGTCTGGGTGACCCACGGGCGCGAGGAGGCGTTGGTTCGGTGGTGCGCGCTTGCCCAGATCCCGGCGCGTCCGCTCCATCTCGTGGGCTATGAGGACGAGGCCGAAGCATGACCGAACTGCCCCCTATCCGCGACGCCGAGCCCGCGGACATCCCACGGCTCGCGGCGCTCTTGAACGAGATTATCCGGCAGGGCGGGACAACGGCGATGGAAACCGAGCTGACCGATGCCGATTTCGCCGCGCAGTTCCTCCACAACCCGGGCCATTTGACTTGCCTGACCGCCGTGGGCCCCGGCGACGCCCCCGCCGGATTTCAGGCCAGCGCGCGCCATCCCGCGCTGCCGCCGGGTTGGGCCGACATCGCGACCTTCGCCCGCCGGACCGATCCGGTTCGCGGGGTCGGCCGGGCCCTCTTCGCCGCCACCTGCGATCGGCTCCGGGGCCTCGGCGTCACCGCGGTCAACGCCACCATCCGCGCCGACAACGCCCTCGGCCTCGCCTATTACGCTCGCATGGGCTTCGAGGCCTATTCGGTGGCTCATAGGGTGCCGCTTGCCGATGGAACTCCGGTGGATCGGATCTCCAAGCGTTTCGCCTTGTGATGCAGCGCTTCGCCGCCCTTCTCGATCGGTTGGTTCTGACCCCGTCGCGGCTCGGCAAACTCACCCTCCTGCGCGATCACTTGTCGGCCGTCCCCGATCCCGACCGCGGTTATGCCCTGGCGGCGATAACCGGCGATCTCGACCTGCCCTCGGTCAAGCCTGCGATGCTGCGCGCCTTGGTCGAGGACCGTACCGACCCGGTGCTCTTCCGCCTCTCATACGACTATGTGGGCGATCTTGCGGAGACGATCTCCCTGATCTGGGGGCCTTCCCCCGCCGACCAAACCGGCGTCTCCCTGGGGACGGTCGTCGATCGCCTTGCGGGGCTCTCCCGCTCCGACGCGCCGGCTCAAATCTCCGCCTATCTCGATGCGATGGACCCCGCCGCCCGCTATGCGCTGATCAAGATCATCACCGGCGGCTTGCGGGTCGGCGTTTCGGCCCGGTTGGCGAAACAGGCGCTCGCGGAATGGGGCGGGGTCGCGGTGGCGGAGATCGAGGAGATCTGGCACGGGCTTGCGCCGCCTTACCCGGAGCTCTTCGCCTGGCTCGAGGGGCGTGGGGAGAAGCCTGTGGCAGCGGGGCGGGCGCTGTTCCGTCCGGTGATGCTCGCCAACCCCGTAGAAGACGGCGACCTCGCGCGCCTGGTTCCGGCCGACTACCTGGCTGAGTGGAAATGGGATGGCATCCGTGTTCAGGCCGTCGCAGAAGGTGGCACGCGCCGGCTCTTCAGCCGCACCGGCGACGAGATTTCCCGCGCCTTCCCCGATCTTGTCGCGGCCCTCGACTTCGAGGGGGCGATCGATGGCGAACTCTTGGTCTTGCGCCCCGAGGCGGATCCGGCCTCGCCGGAGCGCGTGGGGAGCTTTTCCGAGCTTCAGCAGCGGCTCAATCGCAAGACCGTCTCCGCCAAGCTGCTGGCAAGTCATCCGGTGTTCCTGCGCGGCTACGATCTCTTGGCAGTCGGCGGCGAGAACCTGCGGCCTCTGCCCTTCGAGGCCAGGCGGGCCCGGCTCGAGCAGATCGTGGGGGGGCTCGATCCCGGGCGGGTCGATGTCTCTGCGCTGGTGCCGTTCGATGACTGGGACGACATCGCCCGGCTCAGAGCGGCGCCGCCCCATCCGGTGATCGAAGGGGTGATGCTGAAACGGCGGGACGCGGCCTATGTCCCCGGGCGCCCCAAGGGTCCGTGGTTCAAATGGAAGAAGGATCCGCAAGTCATCGACGCCGTTTTGATGTATGCGCAGCGCGGCCACGGCAAACGGTCGTCCTTCTATTCCGATTACACGTTCGGCGTTTGGGATGCGTCGGGCGATCTGGTGCCCGTGGGCAAAGCCTATTTCGGCTTTACCGACGAGGAGATGAAGGCCATCGACAAATTCGTCCGTGACAACACGGTGGAGCGCTATGGCCCGGTCCGGGCGGTGCGCGCGGAGCCCGGGCACGGCCTGGTGATCGAGGTGGCCTTCGAGGGCTTGCAGCGCTCGAGCCGCCACCGATCTGGTCTGGCAATGCGGTTCCCGCGCATCAGCCGCCTGCGCTGGGACAAGCCGCCTGGCGAGGCCGACCGGCTCGCCTCGCTCGAGGCGATGCTCGGCTGATCCCAGGCCCGGAGCTTCCTGCGGCGGTCTCGGAATGGCTGAGATGCGCCCATGGGCGGGATGTTGTATGGTTTTGGAAGTGTTTTCCAAAATGGAGGTTCGCCATGCCGACCCATCCCTCGCTCGTCACCCGGATCGCGGTGGCCAAGTTCATCGGCCTTGCGATCGGGCTCGTTGCTTTCCTTGCGGCGCCACTCATCGCTCCCGACATCGGTCTCGCAATGCGTCTCGGCTTGCTCTTCTGGTATGCCACGGTGGGGGCGATGATCGGCCTTGCGGGGGTCTTCATCGAGCATCCGGTGCTGGGCTTCGCCATGCCCTGGTTCGTCCGCGGTCCGCTGGTCGCCGGCTGGATGAACCTTAATCTGGCTCTCATCGCCCACGGCGCCTTGATGCCACTGCTCGTCCCGATCCTCGGCCCCGTCGGGCTCAGCACCTTCCTGATCCTCGCCGTCATCGAGGGGTTGATCGTCGGGGCGCTGATCGGTTGGGCCGCAACACGGTTGGGCGGAGAGGGCCCGGCAACCCTCGCGCGGTGAGAGTGGCCCCGGCGCCTCGCCGCGGACGCCGAAGCGCCTAGCTCCACAGCAGACGCAGCTGAAGGAGCACCCCCATGGGCCATCGCCGTCTCGTTCTGGTCCTGGGGGACCAGCTCGACCTCTCCGCCGCCGCTCTGGAGGGCCTCGACCCCGCGCGGGACGCGGTCGTCATGACCGAAGCGCGCGAGGAGGCCACCCATGTGCGGGCGCATAAGAAGCGGCTCGTCCTGTTCTTTTCGGCGATGCGCCACTTCGCCGAGGCGCTGCGCGCGCGCGGGATCACGGTCCACTACCACGCGCTCGACGGCGAGGCCCCGGCTTGGTCGATCGTCGACGGGGCGCAGCGCCATTCCGCTGAGGAGTACCACGTCACCGAGCCCGGGGATTGGCGGGTCGCCGAGGCGCTGAAGCAACGCTTCCAGGGGCTCGTGGTCCACGAAGACCGGCACTTTCTCTCGACGCCCGCGGAGTTCCGCCGGTGGCGCGAGGGACGCAAGCGGTTCATCCTCGAGGACTTCTACCGCCAGATGCGCCGCCGCACCGGCTGGCTGATGGAGGGCGACGCGCCCGTTGGCGGGCAGTGGAACTACGACAAGGATAACCGCAAGAGCTTTGGCAAAGCGGGGCCAGGCCTTACCCCAGGCCGGCCCGAGAGCCCGCCGGACGCGACAACCCGCGAAGTGATGGCCATGGTCGAGCGGCTGTTCCCAGACGCGCCGGGCAAGACGGCGGGCTTTGCGGAACCGGTCACCCGGGCCGAGGCGTTGGTCCACTTGGAGGATTTCGTCCGTCACCGTTTGCTCCGCTTCGGCGACTACCAGGACGCGATCGCCATGGGCCATGAGACGCTCTGGCACTCGCGGCTCTCAACGGCGCTCAATCTCAAGCTGCTCCATCCGCGTGAGGTCTGCGAGGCGGCCATCGCGGCCTTCGAGCGCGGGCATGCGCCGCTCAACGCCGTCGAGGGGTTCGTGCGCCAGATCCTTGGTTGGCGGGAGTTCATCCGGGGCGTCTACTTCACCGAGATGCCGGGCTATGCGGAGATGAACGCGCTCGGGGCGGAGGCCTCGTTGCCGGCGTTCTACTATACCGGCGAGACCGAGATGGCCTGCCTCGCCGATGCCTGCGGCCAGATCGCGACCCAAGCTTACGCCCATCACATCCAACGGCTGATGGTCACTGGGCTCTTTGCGATGTTGTGGGGCGCGCATCCCTTGCGGGTTAATGAGTGGCATCTGGGAATGCATATGGACGCGATCGACTGGGTGAGCCTGCCCAATGTGTTGGGAATGAGCCAACACGGCGATGGCGGGCTTGTGGGGACCAAGCCCTACGCAGCCTCAGGGGCCTATATCAGCCGCATGTCGGATTGCTGCGCCCGCTGCCCGTACGACCCAAAACAGGCAACGGGGCCGCGGGCCTGCCCGGTGACAACGCTCTACTGGGCGTTTCTAGACGCGCATGCCGAGCGTTTCGGTGCCAATCGGCGGATGGCGATGCAGATGAAAAACCTCGAGCGGAAATCAGACGAGATGCCTGCGATCAGGGCCGAAGCGGCGAGGCTGCGCGCCGGGATTTCGTGATGGCGTAGCGCGGGGCGGACGAGGCCGCCCCGTCTGGCGCGGCCACGCATCTCGACCGGCTGGCCTGGCCCGCGCCGGTCGGAAGCCGCCTCAGCTCGGTGCCGGCAAAAGCCCCTCGACGGCGGCGCGGACCTTCGGGCTCGTCGGCTCGACGCCAGTGCCGAAAGCGGCGACCAGGCGGCCGTCCGGGCCCACGAGGTATTTGTGGAAGTTCCAGCGCGGTGCGTTGCCGTCGCCGAGCACGCTCTTGGCCCAGACGTAAAAGGGATGCGCCGACTGACCCTTGACCGGGGTGATCCGGGTCATCGGGAAATCGATCGAGAAATTCACTTCGCAGAACTCTTTGACCGCCGCTTCGGTGTCGAGCTCCTGCCGACCGAAATCGTCCGACGGGACGCCGATCAACACAAAACCCCGAGCGCGGTAGGCATCGTACAGGGCTTGCAAGCCGTCATACTGATAGGTGAAGCCGCATTTCGACGCGGTGTTGACGATCATCACGGGGCGGCCGGCATAATCTGCCAAGCGCACGATCCCGCCGGAGATCCCTGGGAATGCGAAGTCATGGGCGATCAGCTCGCCGGCGCGGGCAGGGCTGGGGGCGAGGCGCGGCAGCAGGACGGCCGAAGCCAGGCCGAGCGCTGTCGTCAGTAGGGTACGGCGAAGCGGCATGTCGAACTTCTCCATCGAGATTGGCCCAAGACACGGGTTTTTCGAAAACCTGTTGCGCGCTTGCGCTCGGTCAAGGTTGGCGGTCGCGGCCCATGCTCTTGTCCCGCCGCACCCAACAAGAAGGAGACCGCGGGATGTTTCGCCTCGCCGCCCTCATCTACGCCATGACCGGGCCCACCCTCGCTGGCATTCTGATCGTCGCCGCTCTGGTCACGGGGCTCGACACGCTCCGCCCAATCTTGATCGCTGCGGCGGTAGGGTTCGTGGTGGCGATCCCGCTTGCCTGGGTCATCACGAAGGAGCTGATGCGACCCAAGGTTTGAGCCCCCGGCGCGCAGGTCGGTATCGGGGCGGCGCCAGTGCCTCCGGCACGCGCATGCCGCGCCGTTGTCTCATCCGCCGATCCAGAGCGCCGGCCGCCATCGGCTGCTGTCATGCGCGCCCGTCAGCGCCCGTTACCCGCAACCTCGACCGCAAGCGGGCGCTCCGCCCGCCCTGGAGACCCAGACCGCCGAGGTCGAGACGCATGGGGTCACCGGCATCTCCGGCGGCGGCGAGCGACGCCTAAGTTGACGGCACCATCACCCTGACGCCCCGAAGACGCGGGCGAAGATCGCATCCACCTGAGCCGTGTGATGACCGAGGTCGAAGAGCCCGGCCAGCGCGTCCGGCGTCAGCGCCCCGGTCACCGCCGGATCGGCCTGGAGTTCGGCAAGGAAATCGGCGCCAGCCTCCCAGACCTTCATCGCATTGCGCTGCACCGCGGCATAGGCCGCCTCGCGCGAGAGCCCGGCCTGGGTGAGCGCGAGGAGCACCCGCTGGGAATGAACCAGCCCGCGGGTCAGTTCGAGATTTGTGCGCATCCGATCAGGATAAACGACGAGCTTCTCGATCACCCCCGCCATTCGATGGAGTGCGAAATCCAGCGTCACCGTCGCGTCTGGCCCGATCATGCGCTCGACGGAGGAGTGGGAGATGTCGCGCTCGTGCCACAGCGCTACATTCTCCATGGCCGGGATGGCATAGGCCCTGACCATCCGCGCAAGCCCCGTCAGGTTCTCCGTGAGCACAGGGTTGCGCTTATGCGGCATCGCGGAGGAGCCCTTCTGCCCGGGGGCGAAGAATTCCTCCGCCTCCAAGACCTCGGTGCGCTGGAGGTGGCGGATCTCGGTCGCCAGCCGCTCGACCGAAGAGGCGATGACCGCCAGGGTAGCGAAAAACATCGCATGGCGGTCGCGCGGGATCACCTGGGTCGAGATCGGCTCAGGGGTCAGCCCAAGAGCTGCGCAGACATGTGCTTCCACCTCCGGCGCGACGTTGGCGAACGTGCCGACAGCGCCCGAGATCGCGCCGGTCGCAATTTCCGCCCGGGCCGCCATGAGGCGCGCGCGCCCGCGGGCCATCTCTGCATAGGCTTGCGCCAGCTTGAGCCCGAAGGTGGTGGGCTCGGCGTGGATGCCGTGGGAGCGCCCGATGCAGAGCGTATCCTTATGCTCCTTCGCGCGGGCCTCGAGCGCCGCCAAGAGCCGGTCGAGCCCCGCCAGCAAAAGATCGCTGGCGCGGGTGAGCTGGATGTTGAAGCAAGTGTCGAGAACATCCGAGGAGGTCATGCCTTGATGGACGAAGCGCGCCTCCGGCCCGACGATCTCGGCGAGATGGGTGAGAAAGGCGATGACGTCGTGTTTGACCTCGCGCTCGATCTCGTCGATCCGGGCGACGTCGAACTCCGCGTCCTGCGCCGTCCAGACCGCTGCGGCAGCCTCCTGGGGGATAACGCCCAGCGCTGCCATCTTGTCCGCCGCATGGGCCTCGATCTCGAACCAGATGCGGAACTTAGCAGCCGGCTCCCAGAGCTCAGCCATCTCGGGGCGGGAATAGCGCGGGATCATGGCGGCGAACTCCTTTGTCGCAGAAGGCGCGTTTGCCGTGGCCGAGCGGTCCGCCGCTGTCAAGCTGGCACGCCTTGAACCCGGCCTTCGGATGCCCGATCTTCGCGGCCATGGATATCGCAACGCAAAGCTTCTTCCAGGGAACCTGGCAGATGCTCCGGATCATCGAGAACGTGACCGAGGGCGTCATCGGCGAGTTCTGGGGCGACTGCCGCTTCGAGCCCGACGGCGAGGGCCTGCGCTGCCGAGAGGCGGGCGTGCTGCGCTTTCGCGGCGCCGACTACGCCGCCGAGCGGGTTGCGTTGTGGCGTTTCCCCGGCGGTGGTCGGATCGAGGTGCGTTATGAGGACGGCAGGCCATTCCATGATTTCGTCGTCGACGATCCGCAGGCGGAGGAGCTCTGCGGGGAGGATCGCTACACCGTCAGCTACAGCTTCGGCGAGGACATGTGGCTCAGCCGTTGGACCGTGGGTGGTCCGGGCAAGGACTACACGATGACCACGCGCTATCGCCGGGCCGATGCTGCGCGCCCTGCGGCCCCTTGGCCTGAGATCGCGCTGCACGGCTGAGGCTGCTTGGGCCGTGGCGCCGATCGCGGGCGCATTTGTCGACCCCTTTCCCATTGATTTCCGCCAGCATGGCGACAGCTTGACGCGGGTGGGATATCATGAGGGGAACGGGTATGAGCGATCGGATCTGGAACCATATCTCGCGGCGACGCCTTCTGGGCGCCTTGCCCGCCGCGGCCGTGCTGCCAAGCCTGTCGCCGTTGGCTGCCCAGGCGCAGGCGCCACAGCGGGGTGGGACCCTCCGCATCGGCCTGCAGGACGGCAGCAGCGATAACTCTCTCGACCCCGTCACTTACGTCGACTCGAGTACGTATATGATCGGCCTGACGTTGGGAAACTGTCTGACCGAGCTAACCCCGCAGAAGGAGCCGATCCCCGAACTTGCGGAGAGCTGGGAGAGTTCGGACGGCGCCAAGCGCTGGGCCTTCCGGATCCGCCAGGGCGTGGAATTCCATGACGGGCGGACGCTCACCCCGGCCGATGTGGTTTACTCGCTCAACCGCCACATCGGCGATGACAGCCAGTCATCCGCGAAGGCGTTTCTCGCCGACGTCACCCGGATCTATGCCGATGGCCGCGACGTGATCATCGAGCATGCAAGCGGGGATGCAGACATCCCGCAGATCCTTGCGGACTTCCACTTCATCATTTTGCCGGAGGGCTTCACCGACTGGGCCAATTTTGTCGGCACCGGGCCCTATATCCTGGAAAGCTACGAGCCGGGCGGTCGCTTCGCCGCGACCCGTAACCCGAACTATTGGAAGGCCGGGCGCGCTTGGTTCGACCGGGTCGAAGCGCGGACGATCCCCGATCTTGCCGCCCGCGAGGCGGCGCTGGCCGGTGGGCAGGTCGACTTTATCGATGGCGTGAATTTCCTGGTTTTCGACCGCTACAAGTCCAACCCGGCCTTCGTGGCGCAGGAATCGGTCGGCAGCCGCTATGTCAGTTCGGTGATGGACGTGCGCTCCGAGCCGTTTTCGAACCCGCAGGTGCGCCTAGCATTAAAGCACGCGGTTCCCCGCCAGCAGATCATCGAAAAGGTCTTGGGCTATGCCGTGGCCGGCAACGACCACCCGGTGCCGCCGTCGGACCCGTTCTTCCATACCGAGCTGCCGCAGCGCGAATTCGATCCGGACCGGGCGAGCTTCCATCTGCGCGAGGCCGGTCTCGGCAATCTCAGCATTTCTCTGAGTGCGGCGGACGCGGCGTTCACCGGGGCGGTGGATGCCGGCATACTCCTCTCCGATACGGCGGGAATCGCGGGCATGTCGGTCAATGTGCTGCCCGAGGCCGACGACCAGTATTGGACCGAGGTTTGGATGGCAAAACCGTTTACTCAGGCGTTTTGGTTCGTCCGGCCGACCCCTGGAATGATGTTCTCCGTGGCCTTCGCCTGCGAGGCCGCCTGGAACGACGCCTACTGGTGCGACGACCGTTTCGGCCAGCTCTTACGGGCGAGCCGGGTGGAAACTGATTTCGAACGCCGGCGCCAGATCTTCTGGGACTTGCAGGAGATCACCCATTTCGATGGCGGGGTGATCATCCCGGCTTTCTTGTCGGATCTCGAGATCTATGCCGAGCGGGTCATGGGGCTTGAGCCGACCGCGTTCGGCCGACTCTGCGGTTTCCGTATCGCCGAGCGCGGTTGGTTCGCCTGAGCCGGCCTACCGCACCCGAAACAAGGACCGCCGGCGCCCACCGGGCGCTGGCAGCCGGCAGGGCCGCCTCACTCCGGTAGGCGGGTGAGGTCGATGCCGAAGGTGACAGCGCCGATCACGTCGCCGGTTTCCGGATCCACCACCGTTCTAGACACCTGCGTCTGCCATTTCTGGGTCGACTCGTCGAATTCGTACTCGTCGACGAAAATCGCGTCAGGCCCGACCAGGTAGGTCTCGGAATATTTCAGCTCATCGCCCTGGTAGAAGTCCGAGGTCGCGTCCGAGATCGCGGCATTAAGACCGTATTTGTCCATCACGATAATCTCGGTGACCACGCCGTCCGAACTCTCGCGCCGGTCGCGCAGCAGGATCGAGTGGAGCCGGTCGAGCAGATCCCAGATCATCGGTTTGGCTCGGGCATCCGTCTCGGCGCGCCAGGCAGCGTCGAGTGCGGCGATGTCGTCCGCGGACATGCCTTCGTTGCGATCGTTCTGCTCTTTGATCGCATCGATGATTGCCGGGTCCGCGATCCAGGAAACCAGTTCGGACTCCGCAAGCTTGGTCACCCGATCGGCGAACTCGGCGACTTCCGGGACATTTTCTGGACTGGTATCCTGCGCCAGCGCGCCAGTGCCCATAATCCCAGTGCCCATCATCAAGGCACCGCCCAAGATTGAGACGATTGTCGTAGCTTTCATGTCGGCCTTCTCCTTCCCGCCGCCACACGCCGGGTTGTTTCGCCACTGGGCGGACAAATCCTCACCCCGCGGCCCACGCTCCGGGCTCGCAAGCCCTTACCCACACAGACAGTCATCGCACTTATCGCAATGGTTGTGAAGAAATCTTCCAATTCTCGTGCGTTTCGATTTAAGTGCCAGCACAGCCGCTCGGAGGGGGTCAATGGGAGACAAAACGGTCGGTGTCAACGCACAGGCCGCTTCGACGGTTCGGGCCACGCTCGCGAATTGGCGGCAAGCGCCTTGGAACGCTTGGGCTTTTTGCAATCTCCGAGAGATCGTGCCGAGCGCGGAGATCCCGGCCGGCATGCCGCGGCCGCTGGTGGAGGACTGGCGGGACCTTTCGCGCGTTATGCTCCCTGACGGAGACGGCAGCGAGATCCCGCTCGCCCAGTTGCTGTCGCGGACCGCCACCGAGAGTTTCGTCGTCCTGCGGGGCGGGCGGCTCTTGTGGGAGTGGTACGGTGCCAACACCGACGGGCGTGCTCAGCAGGTGGCCTTCTCCATCTCCAAGTCGATCACCGGGCTGGTCGTGGGGCTCTTGGTCGATCGCGGCTTGCTGGACCCGCAGGATCAACTCGTTACGCTGATGCCCGAGCTGGCGGGCTCGGCCTATGGCGATGCAACGCTGCGCCATCTCCTCGATATGACCGTCAGCACCGGGTTCGACGAGAGCTATCTGAATACCGACGGGGACTATGCCCGCTACCGGGTCGCGACGGCCTGGAACCCGGTGGCAGACCCCGAGACCGCCCCCAATCTTCGGAGTTTCCTGGCTGAGATGCGCCGCGGGATCGGGCCGCATGGTGCGGTGCTCCACTATGTTTCGCCGAACTCCGATCTCCTGGGTTTGGTGATCGAGCGCGCCGCCGGCCGGCGCTTTGCCGATCTGGCGAGCGAGTTGCTGTGGGGGCCGATCGGAGCGGAGGCGGCGGCCTATGTCACGGTCGACCGCCGCGGCGCCCCGCGCACGGCCGGCGGGATCTGCGTCCGGCCGCGCGACCTGGCCAGATTGGGCGAGGCGGTACGTCGGCGCGGTGTGGTCGGCGGGCAGAGGGTGCTTCCGGGCTGGTGGCTCGACGATATGTGGCGCGGCGGCGACAGGGCGGCGTGGCGCGCGGGAGATCTTTACGAGCTTTTCCCGGACGGCCGGTACCGGGCGCAATGGTACGCGACGGGCCACGCCTCCGATGCGCTCGCTGGGGTCGGGATCCATGGCCAGTGGCTCTGGATCGATCCGACAGCCGAGGTGGTGATCGTGAAGCTCTCGGCCCAGGCCGAGCCCAGCGACGATGCCCTCGACCAACGACTGATCGCTGCGTTTGCCGCGCTCTGCGCAGCACTGGCCTAAGGCGCGACCGCGTCGACCTCCACCGCCAATTCCTTGACAAACCGGCGTTATGGGCGCGAGAGGGCGGGGCGGCTCGGGGAGGGACGAGATGCGGCGGGCGATCCTGCATATTGGCACCGAGAAGACAGGCACCCAGACCCTCCAACGCATCTTGGCGGCTAATCGGCCCGCCCTCGCCGCCCCCGGGGTGCACTATGCCCGCTACCCAGGCGACCGGACGCAACGCGCGCTTG
>JBHJGY010000070.1:0-15070 GCA_050331335.1 Pikeienuella sp. | reverse complement strand
ATTTTAGTCGTGTGATCGGGATCGCCGCGTGCTCAGCCGCGCCGACGCGCGCGTAGATAACCGAGCAGACCCAGGCCTGTGAGCATCAAAGGCAGCGCTGCGGGAACGGGCACGTCGAACCGCTCATAGGTGAGGCCGGCGACCGCACCGCTAACGCCGTTATACTCGATCGAAAACTCACTGACGCCTTGGAACGCACCATCGACTGTGCCGGACTCATCGACAAATGTGAATTCCACCAGCGAGTTTTCTGAACCCAACGCGCCCCCGAGAACCTTGGTGTTCGAGTTGAGAAGGTCGGAAACCAAGACGTCCCGGCGCGCCAAATTGGTGTCGGCGAACTCGAAGCCAAAATCGATCTTTCCAACATCGTCCGCGTTATCGTCGAGATCGAGAAGCGTCACCGAAGAGATATCCACCGGGTTGGCGAAGCTGAAGGTGATGACGCCGCCATCCGGATCGTCGTTTACGTCAGTGGTCGATTCGTTGATCACGAGGACCAACCCCTGCGGATCGGTGCCAAAAGTTGGCCCAGTTGCGAGATCGCCGTCGTTACCCCCACAAGCAACGCCCGGGAAGTCGGGCCCGCAATTGGAGTTGAAAAGCCCGAGTGTTGATCCTGAATTGTTTGGGGCAACAGACAGCGTGAAACCGAGCCCAATGAACAGGTCCGGATCGACATCGATGACTTCACCCCCCACGGGCATCTGCCGCGCCGGGTCCTTAAAGTTGAAGTCTACCACTTGCGTGAACGAGGCCGCCATTGCTGACGGCGCGGTTAGGGCGACGATCACCGAGGCGACCGCGATCCCCCTGCGGGGACAGGCGTTACGTACAGACATACTCACTCCGATACAGCAGTTATAGACACACACCCTATATAGGTTTGGCGCATCACCTCCGGCTTGTAAAGGGCCCCCTTGAACTCGCCGACTGGCTCGGACCTAACCCCCTCCCAAAAAAACCATCTTAATGCCCAGAATTTCTCAAAATTTTGGGTTTACTTAGTATTGATCAAAAATTATTGGCTGTGTCACTCAAATGCTTCGGCGATCACAAGTTCGTCTTTGGGGTTTTCCGAGCAGGGATGCGCGATCTCTTCGACAAGGCCCGACGTTGTCGGCTTCTCACCAAATGCGCCGGGTGTCGGATTGCCGTGTCGCAGAAGTCGCGCCGGCAAGGCGGCAAGCGTTGCTGTCTGCGAGTAGGGGGGTAAGCATGGGGCGTTCTGAGCGATTTCACGACATTTCTTGGCGGCGCGCTGATTGCCGTCTGCGCATCCCCGCCGCGCAGGCCGTGACGCTCGCGTCCGAGGCGAGCTGACCGCCCCGCCGCCCCGCTCCCCCCGGCAAACGCCACGCAGCCGGCCCGGCGCCTCCTCGGCATCTGTCGGCACGCACTCCTGCGCGGCGATTGCGTCTCTCTCCGACGCGCTATAGGAGGGCGTGGCACGGGCCGACAGGCTCGCTTAACGGCGGAGATCGGAGGAAACGGATGGCTGTCAAAGTCGGGATCAACGGGTTCGGTCGCATCGGACGCAACGTGCTGCGGGCGATCGTCGAGGCGGGCCGCACCGATATCGAAGTGGTGGCGATCAACGATCTCGGCCCGGTCGAGACCAACGCCCATCTGATGCGCTACGACAGTGTTCATGGCCGCTTCCCCGGCACCGTCGCCGTGGATGGCGACACCATCGATGTCGGCCGCGGCCCGATCCGGGTGACCGCCATCCGCAATCCCGCCGAGCTGCCCTGGGGCGATGTGGATATCGCGCTCGAATGCACCGGCGTCTTCACCGCGAAGGAGAAGGCCGAGGCGCATCTGCAAAACGGCGCGAAGCGGGTGCTCGTCTCCGCCCCCGCAAGCGGCGCCGACAAAACCATCGTCTACGGCGTCAACCACCACACCCTAACCGGCGACGACAAGGTCGTGTCCAACGCTTCCTGCACCACCAACAGCCTCGCCCCGGTCGCTCATGTGCTGAACCAAGCGATCGGCATCGAGCGCGGGGTGATGACCACGATCCATTCCTATACGGGTGACCAGCCGACGCTCGACACCATGCACAAGGATCTCTACCGCGCCAGGGCGGCGGCGATGAGCATGATCCCCACGTCAACGGGCGCCGCCAAGGCGGTGGGGCTCGTGCTGCCGGAGCTCAATGGCAAGCTCGACGGCTTCGCGATCCGCGTGCCCACGCCGAATGTCTCCCTCATCGACCTCAAATTCGTCGCCACGCGCGAGACATCGAAGGACGAGGTCAATGAGGTCGTGCGAACCGCTGCGGGCCAGGCGCTCAAGGGCGTCCTCGGCTTCACCGACGACAAGCTCGTGAGCACCGACTTCAACCACGACCCGCATTCGAGCGTGTTCCACACCGACCAGACCAAGGTGCTGGAGGGAACTCTGGTCTCGGTGCTGTCGTGGTATGACAACGAGTGGGGCTTCTCCAACCGCATGGCCGACACCGCGGTCGCCATGGCCGAGCATCTCTGAGGCAGTCCAAGGGCGGGGCGATGGACTGGTCGTTCCGTCTTCTCATGGTTTTCGCGGCGGCTTTCGCGCTGGTCGCAGGCGATCATTATCTGCTTGGCGGTTGGCTCCAGGCATCGCTGGCGGGGTCTGTGAAGGCCGCATTGGCAACGCTTCTGCCGGCCGGGCTCTGAGCGGCGCATCGGCCGATCGCGTCGAGACGGATTTTGCTCCCTCGACGCGGGATCTGTCGACGATTTGTCGCGCCTTTGTTAACCTTAATCGCATCAACAACCCGATTCGGGAGCGCTGCCATGCAAGGGAGCCTGTCGTCGAGCGTTGCCGTGATTGCGTTGATTGTTGGTGTTGTCGTGCTGTTTGGAGAATTGCAGAGCCGGTATCCGGCGCTGCGCGAACTCACTCAGGTTTTCGGCCTCGGCTGAGACCTGCCGGACAAGGGCCGGGCACCGCCGCGCAGGGAACCGAGACGGTCCCATGCATCTAAGCCGACCTAGCCCCCCTTTCCGGCTCGCCAGGCCCTCTGACGGGCCGCGGCTGGCCGCTTTTATCGCGGCGGCCAGCGGGGGCATGGCCCCTCTTGTCTGGGCGCGCCACGTGGGTGCCGCCCAGGCCCTCGCTTATGGTGCCGAGCGGATGGCCGCACGGGCTGCCGACGGCGATTGGATCGTCGCCGATCCCGGGCAAGGTGCGGTCGCAGGCCTCATGAGCCACGCCCTACCCCCCGAGCCTTTGCCGATCCCAAACGACATCGACCCGCTCTTCCTGCCCTTGCAGATGCTGGAGAACCTGGTGCCCGGATCTTGGTACGTCCATGTGCTTGCCACCGATCCGGCGCATCGCGGCCAAGGGTGGGGCGGCCGTCTGCTCGCGCTCGCCGACGCGCGCGCGCAGGCCAGCGGCGTCCGGCGTCTCTCGATCATCGTGGCCGACGACAACCACGCCGCGCGCCGGCTCTATGCGCGCCACGGGTTCTGCCAGATCGACCACCGCTGCGCTTGCACCGAGGGGTGGGAAACCGAAACCCGCAGCTGGCTTCTTCTGGCAAAGCCGCTCGACCCTCAGGGCACTCCAGTCGCCAAGGCTTGAAACCCCCGCGCAACCCGGCCAAAGGAAGCGCACAGCGCCTTTCGGGGAGACAGCCATGACCCACCGTAGCATCGACGATTTGGACCTTGCGGGAGCACGCGTCCTCGTGCGCGTCGACCTAAATGTGCCGATGTCCGACGGAAAGGTGAGCGACGACACCCGCATCCGCGCGATCGTGCCGACCCTGCGCGATCTGCTGGACCGGGGTGCCACACCGATCCTCGCTGCACATTTCGGCCGACCCAAGGGGGCGCATGTGCCGAGCCTGTCGCTCGCGCCACTCGCGGCGCCGCTGGCCGAACTCCTCGGCGCACCGGTGGCTTTCGCCGAAGACTGCATCGGCCTGCCTGTCGCGACGGCACTGGGCAACCTGCCCGGCGGGGCCGTTCTGCTTTTGGAGAACACCCGCTTCCATCCCGGCGAGGAGGCGAACGATCCCGACTTCGCCCGCGCCCTGGCCGCGCCTGCAACCCACTACGTCAACGACGCGTTCTCCGCCGCGCACCGGGCTCATGCCTCGACCGAGGGCGTCGCCCACCTGCTGCCAGCTGCCGCGGGTCGGCTGATGCAGGCCGAACTCACCGCCCTGGAGAAGGCGCTCGCCGCACCCGAACGCCCGCTGGTTGCCGTTGTCGGCGGCGCGAAAATCTCCACGAAGCTCGATCTGCTGGCCAATCTGATCCGCAAGGTCGACGTCCTGGCCATCGGCGGCGGCATGGCCAACACCTTCCTCGCGGCCGAGCGCGTCGATGTCGGCCGATCCCTCGCCGAACATGCAATGGCGGAAACGGCCGTCGATATCCTCAAGGCCGCCGAAGGTGCCGGGTGCCGCATTCTCCTGCCCGTCGACATCGTCGCCGCCACCGCCTTCGAGGCCCACGCCCCCCACGAGATCCTGCCCGTGACGCGCTGCCCGGCGGAGGCCATGATCCTCGATGCCGGACCCCAAACCGTCGCGGCCCTGGGCAGAGCCTTTGAGGGGGCGAAAACGGTGATCTGGAACGGCCCGTTGGGCGCGTTCGAATTGCCGCCCTTCGACCAGGCAACCGTAGCCGCCGCGCGCAAGGTCGCCGAGCTCACGCAGGCGGGCAAACTGCTCTCCGTCGCCGGGGGGGGCGACACCGTTGCCGCGCTCAACGCAGCCGGGGCGGCGGAGGGGTTCTCCTATGTGTCGACCGCGGGCGGCGCCTTCCTCGAATGGCTCGAAGGCAAGCCCTTGCCAGGCGTCGCAGCGCTCGCGGTCGCTTAGGGCCGGCCCCCGATCCACCAAGCGCGTGGATAGAATGTCACAATCAGATCTCGCGAATCGTGATAGGCCGTCCGAGCCATGCACGACCCCGGAGAGGACCTTCATGAAACTGCATCGTACCATTTGCCTCGTTTCCGCGCTCGCGCTCGCCGCCGGTTCTGCCCAATCCCAGACCCCGCAGCAGCTCGCCAGCACCGAAGCCGCGCTCAATTTTTTGCAGCGCCTTGCGGCCACCTATGCCGTGCTGATCGTCCGTGCCGCGATCGACCTCACCTATGACAGCCTCACGATCGACAGCTCGACCGGCGAGACGGTGGTGAACGGGCTCGTGTTGCGGCCGGCGCTCGACTGGGACACCGAGCGGGCCTGCGCCATCCGCTTCGATCGGATGGCGTCGAGTTCCTCGCCCAATCTCGAGACCCTCGAAACCGTCATCGAGATCTCCGGCGCCAGCATTCCGGCCGCCTGCTTCGACCCCGGCGTCGGCGCCATGCTCTCGAGCTTTGGCTACCCGGCCCTGGAGATCGAGCGCGTGGCCATGAACATCGGCTACCATGTGCCGTCCTCGGGCGCCTCGCTTCTCGTCTCGGCCGACATTGCCGAGGCAGCAGATGTCACGGTCGCGGCCGAGTTCTCCTATTTCTGGTTCACCGGTCTGCTCGAGGGCGATGACCCGGAGCCGGTGGCCTATCTTTCGGAGGCCGAGGTCGCGATCGAAAATGCCGGCATCTGGGAGCGCGTGAGCCCGATGCTCGCTGGCCAGTTCGGCGATCTGAACGCCCTGCCCCAGATGGTCGGCCCCATGCTCGGCCAGATGCTGGCCCAACCGGGCGCCGCCATGGGCCCGGGCGAGCAAGCCTTTATCGAAAATATCTCGGCCGAACTCGCCCGCTTCGTCCAGAACGGCGACCGGATCGTCCTGAGCCTGGCTCCGTCTGATCCGCTTCTGCTCGACGGCAACACCTTCGAGACCCCGCAAGCGGCGATCGCCGCCCTGCAACCGCGGATCTCGGGCGCCCCGCTCGCGATCAGCCGTATGGTGGCCCCGGAGACGCTCAGAGCAGCCCTCGATGGCGGCGACGCGCTGGATGAGGCCACCCGTCTCGCGGTCGGCGAGGCGCTGATTACCGGCCTCGGCGCTCCGCGCACACCGGCGGCCGGTATCGCCCTGCTGCGCCCGATGGCAGAGGCTTGGAACGCCGAAGCCGCCGCGCTGCTTGCGCCGGCACTGGCCGAAACGGGCGAACTGACCGGGGCTTACCAGATGGCGCTCCGCGCGCTGGCCGGCGACGTCCCCGGTGCGAAAGGGATCGCGGATGAGCTTGAGATCCGGCTGACGACGGACGAGATCCTGGCCGCCCAAGACCAAGCCCGCGCCGCCTGGCCGTCGCAAACCGCGGCGGTCGCAGCGGTTGAGGCCGCGGAGCAAGCCGGCGATCTGGCCGCCCTGCGCCGCCTCGCCTTCGATATGAGCACGGGCCGCAGCCGGCCGCGGGACTATGCGCAAGCCTTCGGGCTCGCAACGCTCGCCGCAGCTGGCGGCGATCGCGGTGCCGCCGCCCTGCGCGACCGCATCGACAGCAAGTTCAGCGAGCCGGCCACTGGTGCGCGCGACGCTGCGTGGGCCGCGGCAGCCGGCGCGGCGGAAGCCTCGGCTCAGGCGAGCTGGACCGGCGGTCTCGCTGAGCGTGTGATGACGCGGTACGGCACCCGCTGAGGCGCCGCGAGTTGCTTCCCCGGGGCCCGCGCGGCCCCGGGGATCCGCGCTGGCTTGACCCTGCGCGGCACCGGGGCTAGGCCCCTTCCCGATTAAAACGCGCTAAGGGGACAAAGGGATGAGGGCAACGCCTGCGGTCCAACGAATTCTGAGCAACTACGAAGGCGAGACACCGGGGGTGAAGGGGCAGCTCTGCCGGATGCTGATGGCCGGCAAACTCGGCGGCACCGGCAAGATGATCATCCTCCCCGTCGACCAGGGCTTCGAGCACGGGCCCGCGCGCAGCTTCGCCCCCAACCCCGACGCCTACGATCCGCATTACCATTTCGACCTGGCTTTGGAGGCGGGGCTCAACGCCTATGCTGCGCCGCTGGGCATGCTCGAGGCTGGCGCCGACAGCTTCGCCGGGCAGATCCCCACGATCCTCAAAGCCAATTCGGCCAATTCGCTCCATCCCAAGGACGCCGCGAAAGACCAGGCGATCACCGCTTCCGTCGACGATGCGCTCCGGCTGGGCTGTGCCGCAATCGGCTTCACCATCTATCCGGGGTCCTCGCTCGCGCTCGATATGTTCGAGGAGATTTCGGAGATGCGCGCCGAGGCCGCTGCCTCAGGGGTCGCCACCGTCATCTGGTCCTATCCCCGCGGAGAGGCGCTCACCAAAGAGGGCGAGACGGCGGCCGATGTTTCGGCCTATGCCACCCAGATCGCGGCGTTGCTCGGCGCTCATGTGATCAAGGTCAAGCTCTCCACCGACCATCTGGAACAGTCCGACGCGCGCAAGGTTTACGAGGGCGAGGCTATCGACATCTCAACCCAGGCCGCGCGGGTGGCCGACTGCGTGCGTTCGGCCTTCAACGGCCGTCGGATCGTGGTCTTCTCCGGCGGCGCCAAGAAGGGCGAGGGCTCGGTTTACGACGACGCGCGGGCGATCCGAGATGGCGGCGGCAACGGCTCGATCATCGGGCGCAACACCTTCCAGCGCCCCCGCGCCGAGGCGCTCGACATGCTGGCGAAGCTCGTTGACATTTACCGCGGCGAGGCGTGAGCCTTTAGGATTGTTGCCTGACCCTTTCGGTGGTTTTTTGCCGCAACTCGGTGTTAGGGAGGCTCAAATGCCGCTTGTCCGTATGCTCGGTGGTGTGATTGCCGCCATGACCCTGCTCGGGGCGCCGGCGGCGCTCGCCGTCACACTGAGCTCCTGGGACGCTGATGGGACGGGCAGCTTCGCGAGTGGCCTTGCTGGCGCAGACCTCACGCGCGGGCCGGGCCTCACGGTCGGCAACGGCGCCGAGGTGAACGAGCCGTCCGGCATCGCCTCCGGCGTTGCAAACGGGATCTTTTCCAGCAGCGGGTTCAACAACAATACCAATGCCGCCGGCGCGCTGGCGAACGGCGACTTGATCACCTGGTCGCTCGTCTCTGCGTTTCCGCTCGATCTGAACACCATCAGCTTTGGGCTCGACCGGGATGTGGGATCCAACCCAGCCGGCAACTTTTCGGATGCCGAAGCAGCCGGTCCTCCGCAGGTTCTGCTCCAGGTCAGCGTCGACGACGGTCCGTTTGAAACGGTCGTCGCTGGTCAAGCGCCTGCCCAGCCGAGAGATTTTGACCTGAACCTGTCGCCGGTGCCAGTCGGCTCGAGTTTCGACTTCCGGCTGCTGGCCTTCGGCTTCTCAGTGCCGGGCGGCGCGCTCGCCGACGCAGCCGCCGAGCGCTCTGACCTCGACCTGGTTGCAAGCGCGGAGTTCGCAAGCTTGGGGATCAACGACGCGGTGATCTCGATCGACGGCGCAGTGGTTCCGCTACCGGCCACGCTGCCGTTGATGCTCGGCGGGCTCGGCCTTGGCGCGCTCGTGCTGCGGCGCCGGGGCTGAGTGGCCGGTCAAAGCCCTGATTCGAGTTCGTTGACGTTGATGCCGAGCAGCTCGAGCCCTGCCTCGAGATAATCTGCGAGAAGCGGCGAGCCCAGAAGATAATTGGCTACGGTGTTGCCTCGGCGCCCCCGGGCCTCAGCGAGCAACTCCTGAAATTCGCCGGCCTGCGATCCATCCCGGCCAAGCCAAAACAGCGCGACAAGCTCCGCCTGGTGGTCGTCGTTCAAGTCGTCGATCCAACTCTTGACCTCGTCGGCAGAGGCATCGTTAGGTCGATCTTCGAGGACACCGAGGACATCGTCGTCGGACGCACCGTCTTCCGAGGTGTCGACATCCTTAACATCGACCTCCCGCGCTTTGACAATAATCCACCCGACTGTCTCAAGCGGTAGGGTAAGCATTCGGCGATCTCCTCGATCCATCTCGGCTCAGCTGACAAAACCACGCGCAGGTCCGCTTTGATTTGGCGCAAGTGTGCACGCCACGCCACAGCACATCGCTGGGTCCGCGAGACATTTTGCAAACTCCGCGACGTTGCTCGTGTCCCCAACGGAAACTCCTGGCTTTCAACCTTCGAGACCCTGTGTTAACGTCTATCCAAACTTGGGCTGCGATCCATTCGAGGTGGGAAATGCGATCGACGATTTCTGTGGCAGTCGTGCTTATCATGATGGCGGGTTTCGCATCCGCTGCGTCTTTCTCTCTTACGAACGGCTCGATCACGCCCGATCCGCTTGATCCGGCGAGAGCAACGGTCGTCGGCAGCAACGGTGACGTAATCTCCGTGCGCTCTGTTGTTTTCGGCGATGCTGCATCAGCCAGCTCTTTGACCTTTTCGGCAACCGGGGTGGGCATCGACCGTTTTGCGAACGGTACCGGCGGGCTGTTGACCGACAGCGCCAATATCGACGGTGGCGCGAACGGGACCGATGATGCGCTGCTGTTTGTCCTCCCGAAACGGTTCTCGCTCATCTCGATCGACTTCGAGGCTTGGGGTGCAACTGACACCTTCGCGCTCTACGTCGGCGACGACGCCGACGCGTTTTCCATGGGCATGCTGACCGAGGTTGGAACCGCCATCGAAGCTGACCGCGACGGGCCCGTGGCGAGTGGGGCGACCTTCGATGCCGAAAGCGAGTTCGGCAACCTGCCCGAGGGGCGCGTCTTTGCCATTGTCGCCGAGCGGCCGGTGCTCGACAGCTTCCTGCTCAACAGCATCGAATTCGAAGTTGTCCCGCTGCCCGCGCCGGCCCTCCTGCTGCTGTCCGGCTTGGCTGGCCTTGGCCTCTGCGCACGGCGCCGTCGCGCGGCCTGAGACGGCCCGACGCACACAGGACGATCACGCTGCGCCCCACGCCCATCGCGTGGGGCGTTGTCGTTTCGGGAGCACCCGCATGACCACGGCAAAAGACCTGATCCAGCGGCTCGAGCTGACACGTCATCCCGAAGGCGGCTGGTACCGCGAGACGTGGCGGGCTGCCGCGGCTCCCGGCGAGCGCGCCGCCGGCACCGCGATCTACTATCTTCTCGAGGCGGGCGATTACTCTCACTGGCATCGGGTCGACGCGGCTGAGATTTGGCACTGGTATGCCGGCGGGCCTCTGTCGCTGACCCTCTCGCCGAACGGCCACGACGCTGAGGCCCATCTGCTCGGCCCGGAGGTCCTGGCCGGACAACGGCCCCAGATCATCGTCCCCGCCGGTTGGTGGCAGACAGCCGTCTCGATGGGCGCCTGGACTTTGGTCGGCTGCACCGTCTCGCCTGGCTTCGAATTCGACGGCTTCGAACTGGCCCCGCCCGACTGGCGACCGACCCCGCGCCCTTTCAGCTAGCCGTTCCGCCGTGTAAGACCGGCCAGGACCAGGGCCAGCCAAGACCAGGGACGGAGGCGCGCATGTATGGCGAGATCACCTATTGCGACATCGGCTACTGCCTCGTCGAGGAGGAAGCCGGTTTCGCCTTCCAGCCGCCGCGCACGATCTTTTCCACGCGCGAAAAACCGCTGGGCACCCGAGCCATCCAAAACTGCCCGGCGGTGAACGCGCTGGAGCGCCAGATGGTCGAAATCCCCTCGCCCGTTACCTTGCGTCTGGGATTGGAGGATGAAGCCGACGGACCCGCGCTCGCCGTGATCGAGCAGGGCACCTTCGTCCAAGCCGAGAAGATATCCGACTGGGTCAGCCTCGAGCCGCCCAGCCGCTGGCGCCACCCCAAGCGGCCGGTGCTGCAACTCGCCCTGCCCTTCTTCTTCGTGACCGATGAGCCCTGCCTCATCTCGATCCTACCGCCCTTTCTCGCGGCGCCGATGCGCCGCTGGCCGGGCATGATGGTTGCCGGGCGCTGGCCGCTTTGGATCTGGCCTCAGCGGTTGACCTGGGCCTTCGAATGGGACCGGCCCGGCGAGGAGCTTGCCCTACGCCAGGGCGAGCCGCTTGCCTATGCGCTTTTCGAGTTTAACCACCCGCAGAAGCGTCCGCGGCTTGTTGAGGCGGAGCTCACGCCGGAGCTTGCGGAGTATCGCGCCGGAATGGACGGCGTCCGTCACATCACGGGTGACATCGAGGCGGTCTGGGACGGCGCGCTCAGCCGCCGCCCGCGCCAGCTGCTGCGCCGGATCGCCGCTGATGACTGAGACCGCCTATGTCGGCTGGCGCACCCAGTCGCCCCAAGCGGCACTGGCCTTCTTGCCGCCCGAGCCCTTGCCCGAGGCCGTTTCGGCATTGCTCGCACTCCACCCGCTCGTATCCGAAACCCAAGCCCTCGCCCCGCGGCTTTTCCAGGCCCGCGCCGCCTTCGATCTGCGGTTGCGGGTGACGCCGGAAGCCGTCCGCCCGGTACAGTTCAAGCGGATCGAGGAGCCCGGCGCGCTCTCGGAGAGCGCCTTTCGGGGGCTTTTCAGCTACATCACGCCCAGCGCCCAGCGGGCGCCGAACCGCCCGGCGGTGCAGATGTCGCTGAACCTGCATCTGCTGACCGACCGTCCGGCGACGCTGCTGTTGATGCCACCCTTCTTCGCCGAGAGCTTCCGCAGCTGGCCGGGGTCGCTCGTCTGTGGCCGCTTCCCGCTCACCGCCTGGCCGCGACCGTTGAACGCGATCCTCGAATGGCAAGACCGGGACCGGGACTGGGTAATTCGCCGCGGCGACCCGCTCGCCTATTTCTTGGTCGAGTTCGACGATCCAGCGGTCACGCCCGACTTGGTCGAAGCGGCCACGACGCCCCAGCTCGCCCGTCATCTCAAGATGGTCGACAATGTCTCCTCCGTGGGGCGCAATGTCGGTCCGATGTTCGCCGAAGCGGCGCGGCGGCGGCCCAAACGCCTCGTCGTCCCCAAAGTCACGGGGGCGCCTGCCTGGGATCCCGACCCCGCCGGTTGACAGCGCGGCCCCCGGCGGGCCAGACGGGATCGACCGCGAGCCCGGAGGACGCGCATGCCCAGACTGTTCGTCAATTCGATGTCCAATTTCATGATCCAAGGGGGTGTTGTCAGCTTCACCCTCCAGGACCAAGCGATCTCCACCCAAGGCGGGCAGGCCAAGCCCCTGCCGCCGGAGGATGTCGCTAACATCGTCATGCGGGAGCAGGATTTCGCCCAGCTCGTGGCGTTTTTAAATCAGCACATCGCCGCCTTCGAGAACCAGACCGGGCGGAGCCTGGGAGAGCCGCAGGCCGCGGGTCAGGGCGCACGCCCGGCTCAGCCAGGCGCCAAGACGAGCACCAGCATGAAGATCCGCCCCCGCGAGAGCTGAGCATGGGCGCTGCCGAAGCCCCCCGACTGTACCTCGTCACCCCGACGGAGATCGCTCCGGAGGCGTTAGCTCGCATAACCGAGACACTGCTCGCGAGCGGCACCGTTGCCTGCGTGAGACTAGATCTCGGGGCGGCGGAGGACGCGGCCTGGATCGCTGCGGCCAATGCGCTGCTACCGATTGCTCATTCAGCAGAGGTTCCCCTTCTCGCGACGGACCGGGCGGATCTCGTTGTGTCGCTGGGGCTCGACGGCGTCCATCTCACGCGGCCGGGTTCAGGGATCGCGGCCCTGCGGAAACGTTTGGGCAAAGACCGGATCCTCGGCGCCTTCGGCGGCGCGAGCCGGCATATGGCGATGTCGCTCGCCGAGGCTGGGGCGGATTATGTGGCGCTCGGGCCGCTCCATGGCGACGGCGCTGCAGAGGATGCGCTCTTTGCTTGGTGGGCCGAGATGATCGAGATCCCGTGCGTCGCCGAGGGTCACGCCACAGCCGAGGATGCCGCCCGCCTGGCGGAGACAACCGATTTCATCGTGCCTGACCCCGCGATCTGGACCGCCAACGACCCAGCGTCACGCCTGGCCGCCTACGCCGCCGCACTCGCCGGCTGAGCGGGCTGCAGGTCAAACCGTGCGGGCAAGACCGAACGCCCCTTGACTACTGTCGTCCAGCTTGCCGTCGAAGAAATTACAATTGCGCGCGAAGGCGTTCTCAAGTTTCCGAATTGAGATTTATGATCGAGTTTCACGGGCTCGCCCGCTCGCCCAGGCAACGTCTCTTGCACGAGCCTATGTCTTTCGTCGGCGCAGCGCCCGAACACCGGCTCACCGGATTAGACGTTCAGCAGCAGGTACTCCCGCTCCCACGGGCTAATGACCCGCATGAACTCATCGTATTCGTGCTCTTTAACCGCCGCGTAGAGCGCACAGAACTCACGGCCCAACACATCCGCCAGCGCGGTCTGTGTGCGGAACTCAGCCACCGCATCGAGCAGTGAGTAGGGCAGCTCCCGCGGGCGATCATAGCTGTCCGTCGTGACCTCCGGCCGTGGCGCAAGCCCTTCGACCATCCCGAGATAGCCGCAGGCCAGCGTTGCCGCAATCGCGAGATAAGGATTGGCATCGGCGCCAACGACGCGGTTCTCGACCCGTCTGGCCTCCGGCTCCGACACCGGCACGCGGAGCCCGGTGGTGCGGTTGTCGCGCCCCCAGTCGAGATTGATCGGCGCGGTCATGTCCGGCACCAGTCGGCGGTAGGAGTTGACATAGGGCGCCACGAGGCAGCACGCGCCCCGGAAAAAGGCTTGCTGTCCGCCGATAAAAGAGAAGAACAGATCCGATGCGCTGCCGTCTTCTGTCGAGAAAAGCGAACGCCCGGTCTCGAGCGACACCACCGACTGGTGGATGTGCATCGCCGAACCCGGCTGCGCCTCCATCGGCTTGGCCATGAAGGTGGCGTAGCAACCGCATCGCAGCGCAGCCTCCCGGATCAGCCGCTTGAAGAAGAACACCTGGTCTGCGAGCTCCAGCGGATCGCCATGCCGGAGATT
Source organism: Pikeienuella sp. (assembly GCA_050331335.1). Taxonomy (GTDB): domain Bacteria; phylum Pseudomonadota; class Alphaproteobacteria; order Rhodobacterales; family Rhodobacteraceae; genus Thermohalobaculum. The sequence goes on along the minus strand of JBHJGY010000070.1, from coordinate 1,350 downwards.
GATCTCCAGCTGGGCCGCGCCGCCTTCCTGGATCACCGTGTCGATATCGAGGCCAAGCGCATCGGCATAGTCGTAGATATGCTCGATGATCACATCGTATTCGTCGACCGCCGCGATCGAATAGGCCTGGGCCTTTTGCGCCCGCCGCCCCGATCGGCCAATGGGCGGCTCGAGCGGATCATCGGGGTCGGTGTTGGGTTTGGTCAAGTAGAACTCGATCTCCGGCGCCACCAGGGCCCGCCAGCCGCGCTCGGCATAGAGATCGATCACCCGTCGTAAGACTGAGCGCGGCGCGTACCCGATGAGATCGCCGTCTCGGTTGCAGACGTCGTGAACCACCTGAACCGAGCGGTCGTTCGCCCAAGGAACGGCGCGGGTGGTGGCGAGATCCGGCCGCAGCATCAGATCCGCGTCGATGTCGTACGCCGAGAAATGCGAGATGTCCGGATAATCCCCGGTGATGGTCAGGAAAAAGAGCGAGGTTGGCAGATAAATCGGCCGATACTGAGAGAACTTGCCCGCCGGCATCACCTTGCCTCGCCCGATCCCGGCGAAGTCAGGCGTGACGCATTCGACCTCTTCCACCCCGTGCTCACGGAGCCACTCGGACAGTGCGGCTTCCGAGCGTACGGAGGCGTTGGGCGAGACATCCAGGGAGATCTCGGGGCCGGTCTGGGGCCGGCGGAGACCGACAAATGGCGAGGTCGGCGGCGTCATGGGATCCGTCATGGAAACCTGCGGGGTTGGCTTAGCTCCCCTTTCCCTAGCACGCTCCCTCGCGGCGCGCCCGCAAAATCCCATGCCGCCCGACGGGTCACACCCGCCGCAACCTATCAGGCGGCAGGGGCAGAGATGAACGGGTACTGCGGCGCCGACCGTAATGGGTGCGGCCCAATCGGTCCGGCCGGGATCGACGGGCGCCGGCTAGGGGCGTCGCGTCGCAAGAGGGTCCGCACCGCCGGTCCAAGCCTGGCCGCTCTGCCTTTGCAGCTCAAAGAATTCCAGGTGCGACGCCGTAGATCGCGCCCGCAACAACCGACCCGGTGACCCATCGCCAAGGTGGTCTTTCCAGACCTCAGCCCAAAGCGCGCTTCGAAGGCGCGCCTGTGGGCTGCTCCTGCGCCTCGGTACCGCTGAGAGATCGCGGCGGATGAGCTGTCGGCCGACCGCGCTGGCGCTGGCGCTGGCGCGTAGCCGCAGCCGCGACTGCGCGGCGCGGACCGCGGGGCCGTCACCGGGGTAAGCCGGTACAGCGGGCTCGCCTGTCTTGCGCGCCGGCCCGCCCCCTCCCGGGGGTGGGTGGGGGGAGGGGGGGGGCGGGCCGGCGCCCCCGTTGCGCGCAGCCCGCTC
>JBHJGY010000069.1:0-12423 GCA_050331335.1 Pikeienuella sp. | reverse complement strand
TTACGGCTTCGTGCCCAACACGCTGCATGACGACGGCGACCCGACCGACGTGCTCGTGATCTGCGACTTTGCGCTGGCGCCGGGCACGGTGATCCGCTGCCGCCCGATCGGGGTGCTGAAGATGGAGGACGACGGCGGGATGGACGACAAGCTCATCGCCGTGCCGGTGGAGAAGGTCGACCCGTTCCAGGCCCATGTGCAGTCGCTGGACGATCTCGCGCCGAAGGCGGTGGAGCGCATCAAGCACTTCTTCGAACACTACAAGGACCTCGAGGCCGGCAAATGGGTCAAGGTCATCGGCTGGGGCGACAAGGCCGAGGCCGAGGCGATCCTGATGAAATCCGTCGAGGCCCACACCACCAAAGCCGCCGAGTGATCGTGAGGGGGCCGTACCGGCCCCCAAACGCTTATTGAAGAATAATTTCAACGGGCAATTTGCCGATACCCTTATCCTTCCTATTGATGAACCAACCAATCAGCATCCCGTCTTCGGACAGATTTAGCTGTGCTTCGACGTGGGCCCAGTGCGGTGTAAAAGACACCTGAACCTTGTTTCCGACGATTTGGAGCAGATTGCTGTCGCAGTCGCTGCCTCCGCCGAGGCTCATGCAGTTTTGATCTGGGAACCGCTTCCCGATTTCAAGCGTCCATACCGGTGTCGTCTTGAGGAACTCGCGCGCCTCTTTGGACATGCCTTCCTCCGGGATGAAGGTCATGACGAGGCGGGGCATCTTGAACAGCGCGGTGTGCAGGACCTGTGCACGTACATCCGGACTTGAAGCGGTGCGGCCGTAGCGGAGCGCGATGTTGCGCAGGGCGACGCGCTTGGCGCAGATCAGGGTGTCGAAAGCGATGACCTGGTCGAACTCGTCGGCTTCGGGGTTTTTAAGTGTCTCGACCAGTTGTTTGCCTTGTGCGTTGTCGACTTCGTAGAATTCTTCGCAGGCAACAGCTGGTAACGCGAGCGCCAGGGCGACAAGCCCGCCGAAAACGGCAGAGATTTTCATAATTCATCTCCATGTGACAACGCCCACCCGATGTGAGCGCCTATTTTTTATTGCAAAGCTTCGAAAATCGCAATCAATTCGAGCTTGCGGGTGACCCTGACAAGGCGCAGCGCACAGGTCGGCGACAGGGCGATTGTCTCGCCCGCCTCGACGGGGATCGCGTTGCTCTGCCCGGGCGGCGTCCACCACACGGCCTGCCGGTAGCCCCCAGCCATCCGCCAGACCGTCATCTCCAAAGGCGCGCCCTCGGCACAAACAGGGGTGGTGCGACCCGAGACCACCTCGATCTCCGCGGGTGGCGGCGGGAGCGGCTCCTCGCCGTTTGGAGGCGGAGGCGGGGGAGGGGGCGTCGGCTCGAGGTCCGGAACGGTGGCATAGCCGATGCGCTCGGCGAACCGGTCGAGCCCGTCCGCCGAAGGCAGGCGGACCACGGCCCAGGCGCCCTCAGCCCAGGGCATCCGGCCGAGCAGCCGGTAGCGTGCGCCCGCTGGGATCTCCCCAATCACCTGTGAGAAGACATCCGGCGCCCGGTGCACTGGGAGCGGTTCCGTGGCGGTCGCCCAGCGGTTGATCAGCGCCATCGGCGCAAGGCAGGCCCGCTCGGCGGCCGAGAGGGTGGCGAGGTCGAGGGCATGGCTGCCCGCCCCCAAAATGCCCCCCGCCCCATCTGAGAAGTCTCCGAGCTCCCAAGCGAGTTCCACCGAGGTCGGTCGGGCGGCCCAGGAGAGCATAAGCGTCGCATGGCCCGGACCCGTGCCCTGGATGGGGACGAGGCTCTCGCCGGTGATCCGCCGGGCCCAGAGCGCCGGCGGCAAGACGGCGCGCATCTCGCGCGCGAGGCGGCGGGTCAAAGGCGGGCAGACCACGCGGCTCTGGGCGTCGAAGGGGGGGCGGAGATAGAGCCGCAGGGGCGCATCACGGCCGATCCCGTAAAGACTGAGGCGCTCGGCAACCCCTTGGGCGATCTCCTCCAAGCCCGGCTCCGACGCCGCCGCGCCGGCGCCGAGAGCCAGAACCCCCGCAAGGGCTGCGCCGAGGGCGCGCCTCAGAAGACGCGCTGGCACCGGTACTGCCCGTTCGAGGTCGTCGAGTTCATCGTGAAGCTCTGGCCCGAATGCGCGGTGACCTGCATCGAATAGGGCGTGAACTGCCGCATCGGCAGTCCGCCTTGAGGCGTCATGTCGAGCCGGGTCCCGCTCATCCGGTAGACCCCATATTCCCCCACGATCGCTTGGCCTGCCCATTGGTTGTTGACGAAGGTCGTGAGCTGGGCGCCGAAGCTGTAGCTGCCATCGGGTTGGAACTGGATCTGAAACGCGCCCTGGACATAGCTTGCCGCGTTGACGCTCTCCCGACCCTGGCACTGCCATTGCCCGACAACGCCTGTACCGCTTCGGGCCGGCGGCTGCTGGCGTTGGCGTGACGCAAAATCCCGCTGGGCTTGTTCTTCGGCAAGACGCCGTTGCTCCTGCTCGGCGGCCAAGCGCTTGGCCTCGTCCTCGCGCTGTTTACGCGCCTCATTGGCGCGCTCGGCCTCCTTAGCGAGGCGCTGACGTTCCTCCAGCTCGCGAAGGCGCCGCCGCTCCTCGTCGGCCCGCTGGGACTCCTTCTCGAGCCGTTCGCGCTCCGCTTTCGCCCGGGCCGCTTCCTCGGCGAGCCGGCGCCGCTCGGTCTCGAGCCGGCGCAGTTGCTCCTCCGCCTGTCGGGCCTCGTCCTCGGCCTGCCGCCGCGCTTTCTCACGGGCTTCCTCTTCGGCCCGGCGGGCCTCCTCCTCACGCCGTATGCGCTCGGCCTCCTCCTTCGCGCGTCGTTCGGCGGCTTCCGCCTCGCGCTTGCGCTTTTCTTCGGCGATCCGCTCGCGCTCTGCGCGCGCGTCGCGCTCGTCTTGGGTCGGCGGCAGGGTGGCGAAGCCGACGACCTCGTTGAACGGATCGTTGACAGCGCCCTCGAGCGGTTTCACCACCGCCCAGTCGCCATCGGTATAGGGCATGCGGCCGAGCAGGCGGAACCGCTGCCCCGGTTCGATCATCGCGAGTTCCTTGCTGAACACATCCGCCGCCCGGTGCACGAAGAGCGTGGTTTCCGCGACCACGACCTTGTTGATCACATCGATCTTGGCCAGGCATTGCCGTTCGCTTTCGCGCAGGTCCGACATCTGCACGTGCACGGAATAGCCGCCCATCGTCGCCACCTGAGCGGTCTCCAGATCGCCGAGCTCGAACGAGATCTCGAGTGTCTCATCATCATGCATTGCGCGCCAGGTTACGATCAGCATGAAGTTTCCCGGGCCGGTGTTCTGATCCTGGACGAGCCGGGCGCGCGGCAGCTTCTTCACGTCGAAGGCGCGCGGAAGATCGGCGCGCAGCGCGCGGGCCAAGCGCCGCGACAAGGGCGGGCAGACCACACGGGACACATCGTCGAAGGGCGGCCTGACATAGAGATCCGCCGCCGCGTCCCGTCCGAGGCTGCGGATCGAGAGCGCCTCTGCCACTTCGAGCGTGAGCCGTTCGACCGCTTCATCGAAGTCGGCCGCGTGCGCCGCGCTCGGGAGCGCGGCCCAGGCGAGGGCAACCAGCAACAGCAGGATGGAAAACGGGGTGGAGACCGTGCGTCGAACGCTCATGGGAGGGACCTCTTCGCTCTGTGACAGGCGCTCTGGGCGATGCGGACCATAGGGGAGAATCGGCACAGCTGGAAAGGGCGGCAGGCGTCCGGTGGGGAGGGCTATTGCCGCGGCGTGCCGTGATCGTACGGCTGGACGGGATCGCTGTTGGCAGCGGCCGGCCGCGCCGCTAGAGGAAAGGGCCATGAGCCGCCTGATCTATCCGACCCCGGACGCGTACCTCGCTGCACCGCAGAAATCCGTCGCCCTCTTCGGAATGTCCGGGCTCGGCAAGACATCTATCGCCGCCATGCTCCGCGCGGAGGCCGGCTGGTTTCACTATTGCGTCGACTACCGGATCGGCACCCGCTATCTCGGCGAGGCGATCCTCGACAACGTCAAGCGCGAGGCGATGAAAAGCCCATTTCTCAGCGCGCTGCTCCGGTCGGATTCAATCTACATCGCCTCTAACATCGGCTTCGACAATCTCGCGCCACTCTCGACCTATCTCGGCAAGCCGGGCGACCCGAGTAAGGGCGGGATCGCGTTCGACGAATATTTGCGCCGTCAACGAGAGCATCGTGCGGCCGAGATTGCGGCCTTGCTCGACACCGGCCTTTTTCTGGAGAAGGCGAGGACCATCTACGGTTGTGCCAATTTCCTCTGCGACACGGGCGGCTCGATCTGCGAGGTCGTGCAGCCGGATGACCCGGATGACCCGGTTCTGTCCCAGCTTTCCCAAGTGACGCTCCTTGTCCAGATCGCCGGCACCGCGGCGCTTGAGGAGGAACTTTGCCGCCGGTTTGAGCGATCGCCGAAGCCCATGTACTATCCCGAAGGCTTTCTCCGCGCGCTTTGGCAGGACTATCGTCGGGAAAATGGCGTCGCTGAAAACGCGGTCGACCCGGACGACTTCTCGGCATGGGGCTTCCGGCGGCTGCTTGCGCATCGGCTGCCGCGCTATGACGCGATCGCGCGGCATTGGGGGGTGCGGGTAACGGCGGCCGAGATCGAGGCCGCCCGCACGCCCGCCGCGTTCGACGCCCTCATTGCGCGGGCGATCGAGCGGGCGCCGGGGTCCGGTTGAGCGGGACCGGATCGTCGAGTGACGACTGGGTGACTGGCGCCCCGCGGCGAACCGGGCCAGTCGATGCGAAACCGGCACCCTGATCCTGTCGCATTCGAGACCGATCCCCTCGGCGATGGTTTTCCGGTCGAGCAGCAAAACGCATCCCGGCGCCGTGGGTTGGTAAATCAGCCGATACATACCTGATATAGCCGTTACAAATGATGCCGAAACGATGCAATTTTGGAGTAGAACTCCGCACTATTATTTTGGATCATCGATGGGTGATCGGTATCTAAGGGTGCGAGCTTTCTTTATTTGGTGCGCTTGCATTTTGCCGTGCGAACAGATCGAATAAGTGTCGATCTCAGATGGCCAGCGTTGCGGTTCGGTGTCGGACATGGAGGAAGCGGAGCATGGGTAACGTCAGCTACGGCTCGAAGGGCTCCGACGTCAAAAAGCTGCAGAAGCTTCTGAATAAGGCGGGAGCAAAACCGCCCCTCGTCATTGACGGCGATTTCCGGGATAAAACCAAGAAGGCCGTTCTGGATTTTCAGAAGAAGCATAAAGACCTGAAGAACGACGGCATCGCCGGAAACAATACCATGGCGCGGCTGGAGGCGGTTGTCAGCGGCAATTTCGTGGACCCCAAGCTGCAAAAAGAGATCGACGACTTTCTCAAGCAGGACGTCAAGAAGGTGTTCGGGGGCTTCATCAGCTCTCGAGAGAAGCGGGCGCGCGACCATCAGAAGCGCGCGGACGAGGTCGCCGCAGCCGTGGCCGAAGTGGTCGCAGCGGCCCGCGAGTTTGAGAACTGGGCCGACGACCTGGCGAAACATTCTTCCGAGCAGATCAAGGACCTGGCGATCCGCATGTCGCATTTCGCTCAGGGACAGGCGGAGGTCGCCAAGGCCGCCGATCCGGTCGCGGCCTACAAGAAATTAAAGGCCGAGCACTCCGATCTGCTGAAGCGCCTGCAGTCGGACGACCCGGAGCTGAAACTGCGGCCCAAGAGGCTTGCCCAGGCCGCGCAGAAGCTGGCCAAGCTCGCCTCTTGAGGGGCAGAGGCTTTCCCTCGCGGGCCGGAGCGACTAAGTCCCGGCCATCGACGGCGAGGACCCGATGCCCATCAAAATCCCATCCGACCTGCCTGCCCATGACGTGCTCTCCCGCGAGGGGGTCATGGTCATGTCGGAGGAGACTGCGCTGCGTCAGGACATCCGGCCGCTGCAGATCGGGTTGCTCAACCTTATGCCCAACAAGGTCCGGACCGAGACCCAGTTCGCCCGGTTGATCGGTGCAACCCCCTTGCAGATCGAGCTGACCCTGATCCGGATGACCGAACATGTCAGCAAGAACACCGCGGCGGCGCATTTGGAGGCGTTCTACCTGCCCTTTGCCGAGTTACGTGGCCGCAAGTTCGACGGATTGATCATCACCGGCGCACCCATCGAGCACCTGCCGTTCGAGGAGGTGACGTATTGGCGTGAGTTGACCGAGGTTTTCGCCTGGACGCAAACCCATGTGCACAGCGTCTTCGCCGTGTGCTGGGGCGCGCAGGCGATGCTCTACCATTTCCACCGGGTCCCCAAGCACATGCTCGCGCGGAAGGCTTTCGGCTGTTACCGCCACCGCAACCGTGCCCCGGCTTCGCCCTATCTGCGGGGCTTTTCCGACGATTTCACCATCCCGGTCAGCCGCTGGACCGAGGTGCGCGAACACGACCTTCCGCTCGATCTGGGGTTGCATGTGCTGATGAGCGCTGCAGAGACCGGGCCGTGCCTGGTGGAGGACCCGGCGCACCGGGCGCTGTATATGTTCAACCACATCGAATACGACACGACCTCGCTCGACGAGGAATATCGTCGCGATGTATCCCGCGGGGTCGAGACGGGGATCCCTGCGCACTACTACCCGGGGGACGATCCAGCGCGGGCGCCAGAGAACCGCTGGCGCAGCCACGCGCATTTGCTGTTTGGCAACTGGATCAACCAAGTCTACCAGACCACGCCCTATGATCTGGCGGCGATCGCCGGCCTGTCGGCCGATCTGCCTCGGTGAGGCGTCTCGCCGCCCACCGCCGTCCTGCCTAGCGGCTTGCCAAAAGCCCCCGCTCGACCCATTTGCAGTTGCGAGAGAGCGGCCGGGAGGCACATCTATGCGACGTCGCAGTTTTCTCGCCGGCGGATTGGCGGCCATCTCAGGCTGCAGCACACCCGTGCCGTTCGACGAGGCGGAAATCCGCGCTTCCTACCCGCCAATCGGGGAGTTCGTCGAGGTTTGGGGCTTGCGCGTTCATTACTGGGAGCGCGGCGCCGGCGTGCCAGTGGTTCTCGTGCATGGCGCGAGCGGCAATCTCCGCGATTGGACGTTTTCGATCGCGCCGAAGCTCGCCGAGCACTTCCGCGTGATTGCGGTCGACCGTCCGGGTTTCGGCTATTCCGACCGGCCCTCGGTCAATGGCTGGGACCCCGAAGTGCAGGCACGCGTTCTGCAGGCGGCGATGACGAAGATCGGTGCCGACAAGCCTATCGTCGTGGGGCACAGCTGGGGCGGCGCGCTCGCCATGGCGTGGGCGCTCGCCTTCCCGCGTCAAACGCTGGGGGTGGTGCCGGTCTCGGCGGTGACCATGCCCTATGGCGGGATGGCGACGATCGTCCGGGCGATCGGCCTCGACAGCGTGATCATCGACGCCTACACGAGCCGGCTCCTGGAGCGCGCCCGCGAAGGGGGCATCCGTGACTTTATCGCCCGGGTGTTCCGGCCGCAGCGGGTGCCGTCGGGATATCTTGAGTATGTCGGTGCGCCGCTGGCTTTGCGGGAGAAGACGCTGCGCGCCAACGGCGCCGATCTGCAGAATGTGAATATTGCGCTTCGTCGGATGTCACCGAATTATCGGGAGGTGAAGCTGCCGGTTGAATTGGTTCACGGCATGGCGGATTTCATCGATTGGGACGACCATGCCGATCCGCTTACCCGCCTCTTGCCCAATGCCAATCTTACCTTGCTCCCGGGGGTGGGCCACATGGCGCATCATGCGGCCCCAGAGGAGCTCAAACGCGCGATCAGCCGCGTGGCTTCCCACGCTTGAGGGCTCTTGGCTCGGCCTCCGCTCAGACCAGCTCATGGGGTGGCGGCGCCCAGCCCGGGCCGGCTGCAAGGGGCACTGTGGCGCCCGAAATCTGACGCATGGCGGCGTCTGTGGTGACAAGGCCGTTCGCATTTCTTATCGTGGTGCTAAGGAAGGGAAAGCCTGAATGAGTCACCACGAGTCCGCGCTCAAGGCCCAGTTTTATCTGACAGCGCCCCAGCCTTGCCCCTATCTTAGCGGGCGCGAGGAGCGGAAGGTGTTCACCACCCTCCACGGTGCCAGCGCCGTCGCGGTGAACAATGCGCTGTCGGCCCGCGGATTCCGACGCTCGCAATCGGTGATCTATCGCCCGGCCTGCGTGGGCTGCTCGGCGTGCATGTCGATCCGCATCCCGGTCGCGAGCTTTCGTCCTTCCAAGACCCAGCGCCGGATCGTTGCGCGCAATTGGGACTTAACCCGCAAGCCGTGCGAAGCCTGGGCCACGGAGATCCAGTTCCAACTCTTTCGCCGCTATCTCGACCAGCGCCACGCCGATGGCGGCATGGCGGACATGGACGCCTTCGACTATGCTTCGATGGTCGATGAGACCCCGGTGAATTCCACCGTGATCGAGTACACCAGCAGCGACCCCGACAGCGGCGCGAACAAGTTGATGGCCGCCTGCCTGTCGGACATCCTCGGCGACGGGCTGTCGATGGTCTATTCGTTTTTCGAGCCGGGTGAAACCAAGCGGAGCCTGGGATCTTATATGATCCTCGATCATATCCGGCTCGCTGCGGAGATGGGGCTCGATTACGTCTATCTTGGCTATTGGGTCGCGGGCTCGCCCAAGATGAGCTACAAGACCCTGTATCGGCCATTCGAGCTGTGTGACGGCGCAAATTGGCGGCTCTTCGACAGCGTTGAGGCCTTCGAATCGTGGCGCGCAGCGCGGCGCGGCGCGGCTACGGTCTGAGGCGGGACGCTTTGCAGCTGCGAAGAGCCCTTTGACCCTACATCTTTAGGGGCAATGATCGGCGCTATGGAAAGTTTTCTCAGCCTCGATTCGCTCTCGGTTTCGCTCGCCATCGCCTTCCTGTTCGGGATGGTGGCGCGACTGGTCGCTATGCCGCCGATGCTCGGCTTCCTCGCTGCGGGCTTCGTGCTTTCAGAGGTCGGTGTCGAGCCGACCGAAGCCGGTCAAAAGATTGCCGATTTCGGGGTCTTGCTCCTGCTCTTCACCATCGGGCTCAAGCTCAAGCCGCAAATGCTGGCCGAGCGCCAGGTGTTCGTGGGCGCCTTGGCGCATATGGGGGCGATCGTGCTGGCGCTCACCTTCGTGGCGCTGTCCTTCGGGGCGTTGGGGGTGGCGATGCTCGCCGGGCTCAGCCTCGAGCAGGCGGTGCTTCTCGCCTTTGCGTTGAGCTTTTCGAGCACCGTTTTCACCGTGAAGATCTTCGAGGAAAAGGGCGAGCTCGGCTCCGTGCACGGCAAGATCGCGCTCGGCATTCTGATCATACAGGACCTCGCTGCGGTGGCCTATCTCACCGCCTCCACCGGCGCCCTGCCTTCGCCCTGGGCGGTGGCCCTGATCGGCTTGCTGACCCTGCCTTGGGTTTTCGACCGGTTGCTTGCAAAGATCGGCCATGACGAGCTCTTACCGCTTTTCGGGCTCTTCGCCGTTCTGGTCCTCGGTGCTGCCTCCTTCAAGGCGGTCGGCCTCAAGCCCGATCTCGGCGCCCTGCTGATCGGCATGTTGATGGCGGGGCGCAAGCGGGCGTCCGAGGTCTCCGATGCCCTCCTGTCGTTCAAGGACATCTTCCTGATCGGCTTCTTCCTCAATATCGGCCTCGGCGGCGTGCCGTCCTGGGAGGTGATTGGGACCGCCCTGCTGATTGTCGCACTCGTGCCCATCAAGGCGGCGCTGTTTTTTGCAATCTTCGTATGGCTGAGGCTGAGGGCGCGGACGGCGCTGCTCGGTGCTCTGGGCCTGGCGACCTATTCCGAGTTCGGGCTGATCGTCGGTTCCGTGGCGGCCGAGCAGGGGGCGTTGGGCGATGAGTGGCTTCTGGTGTTAGCGCTGGTTCTGGCGATTTCGTTTCTCGTCGTCACGCCGATCAATGCGATGGCGCATCAGATCTATGCCCGCCACCACCGCTGGCTGCGCCGGTTCGAGGCGCCGCTCTCGGAGCTGGCGGATCAGCGCCCCGTCATCGGGGGCACAGAGGTTTTGATCTTCGGCATGGGCCGGCTTGGCTCTGCGGTCTATCAGAGCCTCGAACCCCGGGTCGGCAAGGGGCTCGTGGGTGTGGAGACCGATCGGGAGAAGGTCGAGCAGCTCCAGCTGCGTGGCTGGAACGTCGTCCATGGCGATGCGACCGACAGCGACTTTTGGCGCCGCGCCGTCCGACCCTCGGCCTCGATCCGCGCGGTGTTGCTCGCGATGCCGGACCACGATGCCAATATGTATGCGCTGGAGCAGATCCGCAGCTCCGGCTTCAAAGGCTTCGTCGCCGCCATGGCGCGCTATCAGGACGATATCGAGCCATTGGAGGAGGCCGGCTGTCACCTTGCCTTCGACGTCTATGCCGAGGCAGGGGCCGGCTTCGCCGCCGATATCGCCGAGCAGATCGCGCCCCTGCCGCCGTCCCAAGAGGCGCGCCGCGAACCGTCCTTCTCCGTCTAACCCATGCGGGCGCCCGGCCCCCAGCGCCATGCGCTTGCGGTGCGCGGCATCCGGTGCAATAGTCCCGCCCGTTTTGACCGCTGCCCTTCCGGATGGAGCGCGATGCCGAGCCGGACCAGTCCCCCCCTGCGACGCAGCCCGATCTGTCGCCGGTGTGCTCGGCTGGGGGCGCGGTGCAGCGGAGCACTGCGATGAGCGGGTATTTCGACCATGCGCGGGCGGAGATCCTGCCCCATCTGCCCCCACAGTGTGGCCGCGTGCTGGAACTCGGCTGCGGGGCGGGCGCCACCATGGCCCTGATCCGCGAGGTGCGCGCGGTGGATTGGGCGGGCGGTGTCGAGCGCGACCCCGAGGCCGCGGCCCGCGCTGAAGGCGTTTTCGATCAGATCTGGCGCGCCGATCTCGAGGGGCTGGATGTCGCTGCCCAGATCTCGCCCGGCAGTCTGGATCTGGTGCTTTGCCTCGACGTGCTGGAGCATCTCGCGTGGCCTTGGGAGGTGCTGTCCGATCTCGCCCCGCTTCTGCGGCCCGGGGGCCGATTGATCCTCTCGGTGCCGAATATCCGCAACTGGAAGTTCCTCTGGCGGCTCTTGTGGCGCGGCGACTTTCGTTACCGCCCCGCTGGGCTGCTCGACCGGACCCATTTGCGCTTCTTCACGTTCGAGACGGCCGCCGAGCTTGCGCAGACCGGCGGGCTTCAACTTTGCCATGCCGGCAGTGCGACCCATTACGGCCCCCGCGATATGCGCAGATGGTTGATCGCGCTCTCTGCCGGCCGCCTAGAGGGGCTCATCGCCAAGCAGATCCTCGTGGTCGCTGAGCGGCCTGGCCCGGCGGTCTCCGCGGCGGAGCCCGGGCCGACATGATCGCGGATCGGCTCACCCGGGTGATCGTCGCCTACAATTCCGCCGATGTCCTGCGCTGGCAGGCCAAGCGGAGCCCGGCGCTGCCAACTCTCCTGATCGACAATGCTAGCATGGACGACACGGCGGCGGCCGCCCGCGCGCTTGGCTATGACTATCGCGCCCAGCCGCGAAATGAGGGCTTCGGGCGGGGCGTGATGCGCGGGCTATCTTTGGTCGAGACCGAACTCGCTTTGGTGGTCAACCCGGATCTGGCAGCCGGGCCCGAGGCCGTGGAGGCCCTGCTGGCGGCCGCAATGCGCTACCCTGACTGCGATCTGTTCGTTCCGCGCTTGATCGACGAGGGGGGGAATGTCTTCTTTCGCCACGAATCCAGCCTCGAGCGCCGTCGGATGCCGCGCGACATCCCAGAGGGGCCGGCTTGCATCGCTATGATCTCCGGCGCAGCGATGCTGATCAGGGTCCGGCCCTTCCTCGCATTCGGTGGCTTCGACCCGGCGATATTTCTGTATTTCGAGGATGACGATCTCGCCCTGAGATATCGTGCGGCGCGGCGGCCGATTATCTATGTGCCCGCGGCGACGGTGCTGCATCTGGGGGACCGCTCGTCCAGCGCGCACAGCACGGCAAGCCGTATCAAGGACATCTCCTTCGGCTGGAGCCGGGCATATCTGATGCAGAAGCACCGGCGCGGCTCGCGAGCGCTGTGCTTGGCGGGGATGCTGGCGAAGTTGCCGGTTTATGCGCTCGCCGGACGGGTCCAGAGATTTCGGCGCCAGATCGGCCGGCTGCGGGGCTTTCTGCGTGCCGTGCGGGGCGGACACGCCCCGTTTCTCGACGGAAAATCAAATATTTAGTGCGCGTGGGGCTCGAAGTGCGCGCGGTCGAAAAAGGCGCTTGCAAGCCGCCGCGAATCTGCATATACACCGCGCTCACCGGCGGCGAAGCGCTCTACGGAGCCAGCTGACCGGAGGCCGCTTTGGCGGCCCTGCTCTTTGAGGAAAGATAGAGACGAAGGGATATGTGGGCGGTTTGGTCTGTTTCGACGGACTGGATTGTTCGTATATCGGCATCCTAGGTTTTCGGACCGATGATGGATGTGTCAGCACGTCTCTGATGGGTTGGGCCG
>JBHJGY010000068.1:0-20126 GCA_050331335.1 Pikeienuella sp. | reverse complement strand
CCCGTTTGCGTTGTTGCTGCGTCGGGGTAATGGGCTGGGGCGCGGCGCCCCTTTTCTGGCCGGCCGCGGCGCCTGCCGGGCGGACTCGGCTGCGCCTGCGGCGAACCGGGTGGGGGTTTTTGGCCCAGCCACCGGCCGGAGCTTGTCGAGCACCCTGAGCGGCGCACGGCTGGCTTCGGCGGCAGTTCCCCGCGGTGTGATGTAGAGAAGTTTGGTGGCCTCGACGATGCTCACCCCAGCAAGCGCCTGCCAGTCCAGCCGCTGACCGATCCGTTCGATGACAGGGCCAAGGCGCAGCCAGAAGCGTCGATGCGAGGGCGGCAGATACAAGGCAGCGGTTTCGCGCTCGACGGAGAAGTCATGGGCCTCGAGCGCCTTTTCCAACTGCGTCGCCGAATAGGGCCGCCCATAGCCGAAGGGCGTGGCATCGCGGCGCGCCCAGATGCCGGCCCGGTTTGGCGCAAGGAAGATCGCTTTGCCCCCGGGCGCCAGTACCCGGCCGATTTCGCCCAAGAGCGCATGGGGTCGTTCGCAGGTCTCCAAGCCATGGGCAACGAGGATGCGGTCGGCCGAGCCCCGCGCCAAGGGCCACAGCGTTTCCTCAACAAGCACGGAAAGGTTCGGTCCCTCAGCCGGCCAGGGGCAGACCCCTTGCTGCGCCGGCATCAGGCACAGCACCCGCGCGGCGCCTTCGCGAAATGGCCGGAGGAACGGCGCGGCGAACCCGAACCCGACCACCGTCATCCCCCGCACATTCGGCCAAAGCTTGTGCAGACGATCCCGGATGCAGGCCTGAGCAATCCGCCCAAGCCCGGTCCCGTAGTAGAACTTTCGGAGGTCGACAACGTCGAGATGCATTGCGTCCGGTCTCGCTTTCGGTCAGCCTCGCACGCAGCTTAACCAGGATCAAGCGGAGCCGGTCCCATGTCCGATGCGACAGCGCCATTCGAGGTCGTGATCGTCCCCTGCAGGAGCGACAACTACGCCTATTTGCTGCGCGATACGGCAAGCGGCTCGGTTGCGCTGGTCGATGCGCCGGAGAGCCGTGCGATCGAGGGGGCGCTCGAAGCCCGCGGCTGGGGGCTCGACCAGATCTGGATCACCCATCACCACGGCGATCATGTCGAGGCTGTGCCCGTGCTCAAGGCCCGGTTCGGCGCGGTTGTCGTCGGCCATGCAGCGGATGCGGCACGGTTGCCCCCATTGGATCTGGCGCTTTCGGAGGGAGAGGTGGTTCGGCTCGGCGAGACACAGGCGCGGGTTGTCGACGTCTCGGGCCACACCATCGGCCATATCGCCTATGTGCTCGACGGGCCACCGCCCGTGGCCTTCACCGCCGACAGCCTGATGGCGCTCGGCTGTGGGCGGGTCTTCGAGGGCACCCATGCGATGATGTGGCAGAGCCTGTCGAAGCTTATGGCCTTGCCACCGGAGACGTTGATTTACTCGGGTCACAATTACGGGCTGGCGAATGGTCGCTTCGCGCTGTCGATCGAGCCGGGGAACCCAGAGCTCAAGGCTCGGATCGCGCGGATCGGCGAGGCGGATGAAGCCGGAGAGCCGATTGTCCCGGTGTCGCTGGCAGAGGAATTTGCCACCAACCCGTTCCTACGAGCGCGGGAGCGGGCAGTGAAGGCTGCGGTCGGCCTTCCCGAGGCCGATGACGCGGCGGTCTTCGGCGAGATCAGGCGGCGCAAAGACAGCTTCTGAGCCCTGTTGCGACCGGGCGTCGGGCGGTCGCTAGGCGACGGAGTCCTGGCGCATCCGCTCGAGGGTTGCCCGGAGTGCCGTCCTCCAGGGTCGGCTCCGATGGCCGAAGACGGCCTCGATGCGACTGCAATCGAGGCGCGAATTCGCTGGCCGGGCCGCCGGCGTGGGGTAGGCGCTGGTGGGGATCGGGAACACCTCGGGCGATCGTTCGATCAACCCGAGCGCCTTGGCCTCTGAGAACACGGCCGCGGCGAAGCCGGCCCAACTCGTCTGGCCCCGACCTGCCAGATGATAAACCCCAAACGGGGCCGGCCCCTGCGCTTCGGCCACCCGGTCCGCCACCGTAAGGCAAGCATCGGCGATGTCCTCGGCCGAGGTGGGCTGGCCCACCTGGTCGGCGACGATCGTCAAGCGTTCCCGGTCGCTCAGCCGCAACATCGTCGCCACGAAGTTTTTGCCCCAGGGCGCGTAGACCCAAGACGTCCTTAGGATCACCGTGTGAGGGTTGGCGCCGCGCGCGAGGTGCTCGCCGAGCAGCTTCGTCTCGCCATAGGCGTTGACCGGCCCGGTGGGATCGCTCTCTTGGTAGGGCGTGGTTCCCGTGCCTGGATAGACATAGTCGGTCGACAGATGCACAAGCGCCGCGCCCACCGCCGCCGCCGCTTCGGCTAGGCTGCCCACAGCGTGGCCGTTGATCCGTTCGGCGAGGTCGCGCTCGCTTTCCGCGCGGTCGACGGCGGTGTAGGCTGCGGCGTTGATCACCACATCGGGCGCCGCGCTCGCCACCGCCGGGCCGATGGCGTCGAGATCGGTAAGGTCTAACGCCTCCCGACCGAGCAAGGTGAGCGATCGCCCCGCGCGCCGCTCGGCCAGGGCGCGCGCCACCTGACCGGTTCGCCCGATGACGAGGATCCGAGGCGTCATGGCTGCGCTCCCGGCGCGGCCCCGCCGAGCCCGAGCCTCTCGCCGCCATAGCGTCTGGCCCGGATGCCGGCCCACCAGTCTTGATTTCCGAGAAACCAATCGAGGGTCCGCACGAGCCCGGTTTCGAAGCTCTCCTCTGGCTCCCAATCGAGCTCGGCCCGGATGCGGGTCGCGTCGACGGCATAGCGCAGATCATGGCCGGGGCGGTCCTCGACGAAGTTGATCAGCCGCTCATGAGGTTTGCCATTCGGCAGGCGCAGGTCGAGATGGCGACAGATCTGCTGCACCACCTGGATATTCGAGCGCTCCGCATTGCCCCCGACGCAGTAGCTCCGCCCGATCTGGCCGCGTTCGAGCAGCAGCCTCAGGGCGCGGGCATGGTCATCCACGAAGAGCCAATCGCGCACATTCTCGCCCTTGCCGTAGACCGGCAGGGGCCGCCCCTCGACCGCGGCGATGAGCATCACGGGGATCAGTTTCTCCGGGAACTGCCAGGGGCCGTAATTGTTGGAGCAGTTCGAAATCACCACCGGCATCCGGTAGGTTTCGCCCCAGGCCCTGACCAGATGGTCCGCCGCTGCCTTCGATGCCGCGTAAGGCGAGTTCGGGCGATAGGGCGTGGTCTCCCGGAAAGGTTTCTCCTCGCGGGTCAGCGAGCCGAACACCTCGTCGGTGGAAATGTGGTGAAACCGCTTGGCGGCCATCTGGCCCTGCCAGCTCGCGCGGGCCGCTTCAAGCAGGGCGAAGGTGCCGAGGATGTTGGTCTGCATGAAGTCCGCCGGCCCGTCGATCGAACGGTCGACATGGCTCTCGGCGGCGAGATGCATCACCGCATCCGGGTCGTGTTCCTCGAAAAGCTGCGCCAGCAAGTCGCGGTCGCAGACATCGCCTTTCACGAAGCGGTAGCGCGGGGACTGCGCGGCCTCTTCCAGCGCTTCTGGGGTCGCGGCATAGGTGAGCTTGTCGAGATTGACGACCGTGTGGTCCGTCTTGCGGATCAGATGTCGGATCACGGCCGAGCCAATGAACCCCGCGCCTCCGGTGACGAGGACCTTCACGTGTCCGCTCCGAAGGCGGGGAACGGGTTCGCCCAGTCGGCGAAGCGTGGTGCCGCGGCGTCTTTGCCGGAGAGCACCGGCGCGCTCTCGATCGGCCAGGGGATCGCAAGGTCGGGATCGTCCCAAGCTACTGCGCCGTCATGGTCGGCGCTGTAATAGCCGTCGACCTTGTAGACCACCTCGGTGTCGGCTTCGAGGGTGACGAAGCCGTGCAGAAACCCCCGGGGGACGAGCAACTGCGTCCAGTTCTCGGGGCTGAGTTCGAGACCGAAATGGCGACCATAGCTCGGCGAGCCCGGCCGGACATCCACGGCGACGTCCCAGATCCGGCCGGCCGTGCAGCGCACGAGTTTGGCTTGGGCTGCCGGAGGCGCTTGGTAGTGGAGCCCGCGCAACGTGCCGGGTGCGGCCGAGCGGGAGTGGTTATCTTGGACCCAATCTTGATGGAGCCCGGCCTCGGCAAACACCCGGCGGTTCCATACTTCTGAGAAAAAGCCGCGCGCGTCCCCATGGCGTTTGGGCCGAAAGATCACGAGACCGGCAATTCCGGTTTGTTCTAGCATCAAACTGTCCCCCTGTGGCACAATCTACCGATCGGTTGGAGCCACGCAATCCGAAATTGCAAAGCATGCCCTGACCCTCCGAGGACAACTTCATTAACCGAATATTTACTGAACTGCGCCATGATCAACCGTGATCAGGGCAGGTGGCGCTCGCAGGGGTGCTGTGGCCTGGCCCGATCGGGTCTCGCCCGGGCGTGTATCCGCCGCCTGGCCGCCGATCCCGCAAAGAGCTGATGGTCTTCCCTTCGGCCGTTGCCAGCCTCAAAAGCGGCACCGGCGGCAGCCGTCAGCCGCCCCTCCGAGAGATCAGCCTTTCCCATGCTGCCCCAGTGTCTTCGCCCTGCGCGGGCATGGGCCGGCCAAGCCCGATGGAGTGACTTCATGCCAGGTTCCGTGAAACTCTGGTGGCACGACGGCGCCACCCTTGACATCCGCCACCACCCGACACCGCTGATCAATGAGCCCGAGCTCGCCTTCGAGACCCTTTCGGTCGACACAGCGGTTGCGGTCGAGAGCATGCCGGCGCCCGCGAACGCCCATCTGGCCGTGATCGAGAGCGGCGATCTGGCGCTGCGCTATCGGGTCCTGGGTGCCGGCCAGTCGGGAGCTGCCAGCGACCCTGAGGCCAAGCCCTTGCCGGCGACCCGCTTCGGCATCGCCTGCATTGGCGTCGAGCCCGGCGCGCGGCTGAGCCTCTTGGAGGGCTGAGCCATGTCGGTGCTTTACAATTTCGGTGGGGCCGGCGGGGGCGACTATATCGACCAGCGCACGGTCCTGGAGGTCACGGCCTCGGGCCTTTCCGAAGATGCCGGGCAGGTGCTCGTCGAGGGCAGCGACGGTGGTGCGTTGCTGACCGGCACGGGCATCCAGGCGGCGCTCGATGCGGCTCTCGGCGGCCCTGAGTGGCGCGAGGCGGAAGCGGAGCGGCTCCTCTCCTATGATGCTGCCACCCGCAGCCTCGGCATCCTCGCGGGCACGGGCGTCGTGCTTCCGCTGGCGAGCGAGGCCGCGCCGGGGTTGATGTCCGCCGCCGATAAGCAAGCGCTCGCCGCGGTTGCCGGTGGGGCCGGCGGGGTGGCCAGCGAGCTGACCCGGACAGGTGTCGCAGGGGCGGCGATCGAGCCTGGTGTCGCCAGCCTGCGCACCAGCGGCTATGCGGTTGCGGGCGATGGCGGGGGAGGGCTCTACGCGCGCGTCGCGTCGGAGCCGGACCATGCCGGAAAAGTCCAGTCGGCCGACGGGGCGTGGTGGGCGCTCATTCCTGAGATGGGCCGCGTGAATGTGCTGCAATTCGGCGCGGCGCGGACCACCGATGGCAGCCTGTCCCTCACCGATGCCGGTGCAGCCTTTGCGGCGGCGATCGGTTTTGCTGCGCGCTGGACGGCGGGCACCGACGCCGCTGGCCTGACCCTCGTGGTGCCGCCAGGGCGCTATCTCATTGGCCAGACCCTCGAGATCCGGGCGGGCCTTCGCCTCCTCGGCCAACCGGGCGCGGCGGCGGGCGGTGCCGGGGCCGTGCGGTTGGACTTCACCGATACCGCGGGTCTGGTGCTGCATGGGGCACGCTCAATCGGCGTCGACGGGGCGCCCGAGGATCCTGACGATCCAGCCACGGCCGGTGCAACCGGGGCGGTGCTCGAGGGGCTGTTCCTCAGCGGGGCCGCAGCCGGAGCCGGGTTCGATCCGCTCAAGCCGGGCCTGAGGGTTCACGCCCGCTGCGTGCTGCGGGACCTGCGCGTCGAGGGGTTCTCGGGCCATGGCGTCCATATTGAGGCGGATGCCTCGGGCGGAGATGCTGCCGGCTGGGCGATCGACGGGCTTCGGGCGGTGGCGAACGGGGGCTCGGGCCTTTATGTCGCAGGCCTGTCGGCGGGCGGCGGGATCGCCCAGCGACTCAGCCTTGTCGGCAATGGTCGGTGGGGCCTTGAAGAGGCGAGCGGGGCCGGCGGGCGCTACATCGGGCTCGATGCGTCGGGCAATGGCACCGCGGCTGCCGGGCAGGACACCGCGACCGCCTTTGTCGCGGAGACCGGTGCGCTGTTCTGTGCCGCAGTCGGCGCGAGTGCGGCGGCGTTGGTTGCGACACGACCGGGGACCGATGCCGCGGTCTGGGAGCCTTGCCTCTCAGGGGTCGTTCCAAACCCGCAGGCCGCGCCCGACTGGGTCGCGGGCCAGCCGGTTGGAACCTACCGCACAGGGGGCGCGCTGTTGGTCGAGGGGGCGGCGAATGCGTCGCTGATCGCCGGCGCTACCCTGTCGGAAGATCAACCGCCCGCGGCGCTCGGGCCTCTGGGTGTCCTGGTCGGGGGTGTGCCGGGGGTGCCGAGGGCGGCTTTGGCCGGTGCCGGGATGGCGCTCGCTTCGGGGGAGGGCTCTATCGACTGGCAGGTCGGCGGTACGGTCGCCCAATCGGTCACGCTTGCGGGTGGGACGGCGGCGTTCGGCCGTCCGGCACCGATCGGGGAGGGCCGCAGCGTCCTGCCCGCCGGGGCATTTTTGGGGGATGCGACCGAGGGTCGGCAGCTCGTCTTCGCCGCCGATGCACAACCCGCGCAGGACCATGGGCCGGGCGATCTCGTTTTCGCCAATGCCCCCGCCGTGGGTGCCCCGGTGGGCTGGCTGTGGCTCACTTCCCATGACGCCGATGGCGCCGCCGGGCTGGCCCGCGCCCTTTGGCCGGTGCCGAGCCTTGATGGCGCGGTCACCCTGCCCACTCTTACGGCACTGGCGTTGCAAGCCGAACCCGCCGCCAATCATCCGGGAACGCTGGTTTTCGAGCCGGGCCGGGCCGCGCCGATGGTGTCCGACGGTTTCATGTGGCGCGATCTCCGGGCGCAGCGTGTGCTTGAGAAAACGACCGATGCGACCCTGACCCTTGAGGATGCTGGCGCCATTCTCCGCTTCACCGGCACCGCGGCGCAGGTGCTCACCATCCCGGCCGGCCTTTTCACGCCCGGCGATCAGGTGACCCTTGTGCAGTCCGGAACCGGCAGCGTGACCGTCGCGGCTGGGTCTGGCGTTGCGGTCGACAGTGCCGATGGCGCGGCGCTCGGGGGTCAACATGCGGCAGCGGCTTTGGTTTGCCTTGCCACGGACAGCTACCTATTGATCGGACGGTTGGCAGACACCTGATCCATCGACCGGCGGCCCGTCTCATGGGCCGCCGATTGCACGGCCTAGGGGTCCGAGTTCCCAATTCCCCATTATCTGCGCCCTGAGCGCCGGCGGCCTCAGAACCGGGCACCAACGACCATCCTTATCGATACGACGCGATGCCACCGCGCCCGCAGGCGCGCAACCAAACCGGTTCAGCCGTGGGCTCGTTCCTGCACGACCGCCGCAAGCCCGATCTGAGGGTCGGCAAGGCGGTCGGGATCCGGATGTTGGCCGGTTTCGAGCCAACGCTTGCCCGTCATGTAGGCCTTGGGGTCTGAGAGCGCGTCGACGGCGAGAAAGCGCCCGCCCCGGAAGTACCAGAACGACTGCGCCCCCGGTCGGGCGCCAGCGCGCGTCACGATCCGGTCATGCCCGCTGCCGAGCCCCGCAATCTGCAACCGCGCCTCGTACTGGTCCGACCAAAACCAGGGCACCGGCGCGTAAGCCGTGTCGGCGCCCAGGATTGCGCGGGCCGCATGGGCGCCCTGGTCGATCGCGTTTTGCACGCTCTCCAGCCGAATGCGCTTGCCCTCATAGGGAAAGCTGGCACAGTCGCCCGCCGCGAAAATCCCCGGCACGGAGGTCCGGCACGCGGCGTCCACACGAATGCCGTTCTCGCAGACGATCCCCGCCGCTTCTGCCATCTCGGTTCGCGGGACAACGCCGATGCCGACCACCGCCAGATCGATGGGCAAGATTTCCCCATCCTCGAAGACGGCCCGGCTGACGCGCCCCTCTCCCTCAAGTCGGGCCAGCCGCGTCTCCTCGCGGATCTCGACCCCGCGGCTCGTGTGCAAGGCGCGCAGGGCGGCCGCGGTTTCGGCGCAGGCAACCCGATTGAGAATGCGCTCGGCCCGCTCAAGCACGATCACCTGGGCCCCGAGCTTGGTGGCCACCGCCGCCGCCTCGAGCCCGATATAGCCGCCACCGACGACAAGAAGCCTCCGACCGGCTGCAAGCTCTGGGGCGAGGGCATCGACATCGGTGCGGCTGCGCAGGACATGCACCCCGGGCAGGGTGCCGCCTGCCGTCTCCGGGAGCCGTCGGGGCACCGCGCCGGTGGTAAGGGCCAGCGCGCCGAACTCCAGGGTCTCGCCGTCGCTCAGGGTGATCTGGCGCGCAACTGGGTCGATGGCAGCGGCGCGGCTGTCCGTTCGTAAGGTGATCTGCTGCTCGCGGTAGAAGCTGGGCGGCTTCAACGCGAGACGGTCCGCGCCGATCTCGCCTGTGAGGTATTTTTTCGAGAGCGGTGGACGCTGATACGGTGCATCCGGCTCCTCGCCCAGCAGGGTAACCTCGCCCGCATATCCTTCGGCGCGCAGGGTGGCGGCCAAGCTCAACCCTGCTTGTCCAGCGCCAAGGATTACGACGCTGTCGGGAATGGTGGTCACGATCATGTCCTTTCGCGGGGGCCCGGGGCGCCCCCGCCGGTCTTGCGCAAGCCGCGTTACTCAGCGGTGAGCAGCGGGGGCTTGCCACCTTCGATCTTGGGCGGGTCCGGCGGCAAGAGGTCGAGCGCCAGCTTGCCTTCGCGCACCACCACGCGGACAAGCCCACCCTGCGCCAGCTTGCCGAAGAGAAGCTCTTCGGCAAGCGGCTTCTTGATGCTCTCCTGGATCACACGGCCCAGAGGCCGCGCCCCCATCCGACTGTCGTAACCCCGCTCGGCGAGCCAATCGGCGGCCGCCTTCGTGAGCTCGATCGAGACGTTGCGCTCCATCAACTGGGCTTCGAGCTGGAGCACGAATTTCTCGACCACCTGGAGGATGACGTTCTTGGGCAGGGGACCGAAGGAGATCACCGCATCCAGCCGGTTGCGGAATTCAGGGCTAAAGGTCCGCTCGATGGCTTCCTGGTCCTCGCCTTCGCGCGTTTCGCGGCCAAATCCGATGGCTTCTTTGGCGAGATCCGCCGCCCCCGCATTGGAGGTCATGATGAGGATCACGTTGCGGAAGCTCACCGATTTACCATTATGATCGGTCAGTTTCCCGTGGTCCATCACCTGCAGCAGGATGTTGAACACATCGGGATGGGCCTTCTCGATCTCGTCGAGGAGCAGCACGCAATGCGGGTGCTGGTCGACGCCGTCGGTGAGCAGCCCGCCCTGGTCGAAGCCGACATAGCCCGGCGGCGCGCCGATCAGCCGGCTGACCGAGTGCTTTTCCATGTATTCCGACATGTCGAAGCGCTGCAATTCGACCCCGAGGATCGACGCGAGTTGGCGCGCGACCTCCGTTTTGCCGACGCCGGTGGGGCCGGCGAAGAGGTAGTTGCCGATGGGCTTTTCCGGCTCGCGCAGACCCGCACGGGCGAGCTTGATGGCCGAGGCCAGCGCCTCGATCGCGGTGTCCTGACCGAACACCACGCGCTTGAGATTGGTCTCGAGGTCGCGCAGCAATTCGGCATCGTCCTTCGAGACTTGCTTGGGTGGGATCCGGGCGATCTTTGCCACAACGGCCTCGATCTCGCCTTCGTCGATGGTCTGCGCGCGCTCGGCCTTGGGCTTGAGATGCTGCGCCGCGCCCGCCTCGTCGATAACGTCGATCGCTTTGTCAGGCAACTTGCGATCGTTGATGTAGCGCGCGGAGAGGGTAACCGCCGACTTGATCGCCTCGGGCGTGTAGTTGACCGAATGGTGCTTCTCGAAGAAGGGCTGGAGACCTTTCAGGATCTCCTGCGCATCCTCCTGGGAGGGTTCGGTGACGTCGATCTTCTGAAAGCGCCGGCTGAGTGCCCGGTCCTTCTCGAAGTGCTGACGGAACTCGTTATAGGTCGTCGAGCCCATGCAGCGGAGCGACCCGGCCTGGAGCGCGGGTTTCAGCAGGTTCGACGCGTCCATCGCTCCGCCGGTCGTGGCGCCGGCCCCGATCACCGTGTGGATCTCGTCGATGAAGAGGATCGCATGCGGGTGTTCTTCGAGTGCTTTGATGACGTTCTTCAGCCTTTCCTCGAAATCGCCGCGGTAGCGGGTGCCGGCGAGCAGCGCGCCCATATCGAGCGAGTAGATCGTGGTGTTGGCCAGCACCTCGGGCACTTTGCCCTCCACAACCTTCTTGGCGAGACCTTCGGCGATGGCTGTTTTGCCGACGCCGGGGTCGCCCACCAGCAGAGGGTTGTTCTTGCGCCGACGGCAGAGCACCTGGATGCATCGCTCGACTTCCTGCGCACGGCCGATCAGCGGATCGATCCGCCCCTGGCTCGCCTTCACGTTCAGATCGACGCAGAATTTGCCGAGCGCGGTTTCCTCGGACTTCTGATCGCCGTCGCCGTCACTCTCGGTCTCCGGCTCCTCGGCCCCGCGCACCACGCGGCTTTCCCCGTAGGCTGGATCCTTGGCGATACCGTGGGAGATGTAATTGACCGCGTCGTAGCGGGTCATGTTCTGTTCTTGCAGAAAGTAGGCGGCGTGGCTCTCGCGCTCGTTGAAGATCGCCACGAGCACGTTGGCGCCCGTAACCTCTGAGCGGCCGGAGGATTGCACATGGATCGCGGCGCGCTGGATCACCCGCTGGAACCCGGTGGAGGGCGTGGCTTCGGAGCCATCGGTCTCGTAGACCAAAGCCTCCAGTTCGTTGTCGACGAAGCGGGTCAGGGTGGTGCGCAGCTCCCCGAGATCGACGGAGCAGGCGCGCATCACCCGGGCAGCGTCCTGCTCGTCGATCAGCGCGAGGAGCAGGTGCTCCAGCGTGGCGAGCTCATGGCGACGCGCGTTGGCGAAGCCGATCGCGCGGTGGATCGCGTCTTCGAGGCTTGCGGTGAGGGACGGCATCGCGGACTCCTTCTCGGCTTGGCGACCCAAGGGATAGGGCCATAGACACCGGCCCAGCCAACCGGCGATATCTCTAACTTTGGGGTTGTGCGCCGTGCGATCAAGAAGAAGTTTGGCGCAGGCGGGGGTGCCTGAGGGTCATCTTCGCCTGGGCGGAGTGCCGCAGGTCACTCCTTTTCCATCGTACACTGGAGCGGGTGCTGGTTCGACCGCGCACAGTCCATCACCTGCGTGACCTTGGTCTCGGCGACCTCGTAGGGGTAGATCCCGACGACCGCGACACCTTTGTGATGCACTGTCATCATGATCTCGAAGGCTTGGGCGTGATCTAGATTGAAGAAGCGTTCGAGCACATAGACGACAAATTCCATCGGGGTGTAGTCGTCGTTCAGCAGCAAAACCTTATAGAGGGATGGCCGCTGGGTCTTCGCCCGCGGTTTGACGGCTATACCCGTGCCGATACCGGGCCCATCATTATCTGGGCCGGCGGCCGATTTGGGCTCAGCCGGGATAGGACGTGCGGAAACGCCAGGTCGGATCATCTCGCGGTCTCATAGCAAATGTCGCACGCCGCTATGATATATCTGCCTGGAGGTTTCAGAAAAGGGGGCCGGAGCCCCCTTTTGTTGTCTGAATGGCGGCGTGGCGCTCAGGCGGTCCGCGCTTTCACCAAATCGCCGGCGGCGGTGACCCGGTCGGTCAGCGGCGCGAAGATTTCCTGCGAAGCGGCGATCATCATCTCGTTGACTTTCGAAGTTCTCGCAACGAAATCTTCCATCGAGTTTTTCGCGAAAGCCGACTGCTTTTCAAAAAGTTCGGTGATCGATTTCGACTCGGACATGTCTTTCGCAGCAGCGAGACTGTCTTCGTAAGATTTTTTTGCGTAAGCTGCGATCTCGGCGTTCATCTCTTCCGCAACTTTTGCAGCGCGCTTTGAAGCGAGCACCATAGCGTCCATGTTCTGACGGCCGAAGGCGGCCACGTCTTCGACGGTTTTGGTCAGTTTCTCGACCGAGTTTTCCATCGTCTTTTGGGCTTCAGCGGTGAATTCTTCGACAGTTTTGGTGGCATCGGTGTCCATGACGGGCCTCTTTCTGCTGATTGCGAGACGGAGCTTCGAGCCTAGGCGCTGGCCGCGGCGTTTCAGCTATGTTGCAGTGCGAAAGTGGGTGTAAACGTGGCTTGCGTCAAGGGGCGATTTGTTGCGATGCAGCATAAATCTCGAGCGCCGCCCACCCTCTCCTGTCTGGCGCGCGCATCGGCGGTGCGATAGGGATTCTCAACCCTTTCGAAGTATGTTAGCGTTTACTAGAGCAGTTAAGAAAATGGGCGGTAACGCTCGTGGGTGATCGAAGACCCCGGATAAGCGGGCAGCGAGGCAGGCAATGAAACGGTATGAAGTGGTGGTGAGCTGGCACCTCGTCTTGGCGGTCGTGCTGGCCGTCTGGGTGGCGGTGCCGCGCGCGGAGGCGGCGCCCTATGCGGCGATCGTGATGGACATGCGCACGGGCGAAGTGGTGCATGCGCGGGGCGCAGATCGGCGGCAGCATCCGGCGTCTCTCACCAAGTTGATGACGCTCTATCTCACCTTCGAGGCGATCGAGAGCGGCCAGCTCAAGCTCGATGGCAGGGTGCGGGTGAGCCGAAAAGCCGCGCGCCAGCCGCCGTCGAAGCTCGGCATGCGTCCGGGCCAGCGGGTCACCGTGCGCGATATGATCCGGGCGACAGCGATCCGTTCCTCCAATGACGCGGCGATGGTTTTGGCCGAAGCCATCGGCGGCAGCCAAGCGCGGTTCGCAGACCTCATGACGGCCAAGGCGCGCGAGCTCGGGATGAGCCAGACCCGGTTTAAAAACCCGCACGGCCTCACCCAATCTGGTCATCTGTCGACCGCGCGGGACATGGCCCGCCTGGCCCGGGCGCTCTATTTCGACTTTCCCGAATACTACAACCTTTTCGGCCGCAAGACCGCGCGGGCCACGGGCAAGCGGCTGCACACCACCAATCGTTTGCTCTCTACGTATGCCGGGGCCGAGGGGATGAAAACCGGCTTCACCCGGGCCGCGGGGTACAATCTCGCCGCCACGGCCAAGCGCGGGGAGCGCCGGGTGCTCGCGGTCCTGCTCGGCGGCAAGAGTTCGCGTTGGCGCAACGACCGGATGGTGCAGCTTTTGGATATGGGATTCAAACGGACGCCGGCGCGGGCGGCAGAGATTGCGCCGCGGCGTGGGCGGGGCGCAAGCGCCGTGGCCGAGGCGCCCCTGCCCGTGTTCCGCCCCGGGACGAAACCCGTGGGTTTGGCGGCGCTCGGCGGCGCGATCGCGAGCCCAGCCGCCGCGGCGCTCAACGATCCTGGCAGCCGGATTGCCCCGCTTTACGCGGAGCTCCCGCGGGGCCGCCCAGCACGCGCGGGAGCTATTCCCGCCGGCAGCATCGCTGGCGCGGCGCCGGAGATCGCAGCGGCCGGCCGCTCGGCCCGTGCCCTTGTGGAGATGCCGATGCCGGTCGAGCGGCCGGGGCCGTTGCGCGCAGGTGATTGGCAGGTCCAAGTCGGCGCTTACCGCGACCGGCGCAGTGCAGAGGCCAGGCTCGCCGCGCTGGAGCGTCGCGGGCTGCCGGGGCTCTCGGGGCGCGCGACCCGGATTGCCAAGCGCGGCGGGCCGCGCGGAACGCTTTATCTCGCCAGGTTCGAAGGTCTCGCGGCCGAAGAGGCACAGCGCGCCTGCCGCAAGCTGAAAAGCGCCGGGGCCGAGTGCTTGGCCCTCGCGCCCCGCTAGCCGGATGTGCGAGGCCTAATCCCGAGCGGGGAACCGGGCGGTCTTTGAGCTTGCGCCCTGAAGCCGGACGGGGCGCTTGTTCGCCAGACGGCCTGGGTCGCATCAAACGTTAGAGTGGTGCCCAGGGGCGGATTCGAACCACCGACACGCGGATTTTCAATCCGCTGCTCTACCAACTGAGCTACCTGGGCTGAGCGGCGGCGAACCTGCGCGCTCGTCGACGTCAATTAGGCGATGGCGGGGGCTCTGTCCAGACCGAACTGCGCCCCCGCGGATACCGGGCAGGACGCGCTCACTCGGCCGTGGCGCGCGCTGCGATTGCGGCGAAAATCTCGTCCAGCTCCGCGGCAAGGGCCATCAGCTCAGCGCCGCCGTCGTCTTCATAGGCGCCGAAGACAAAGGAGGGCGTCTTGTAGGACAGCGTCGCGGTCCCGTCCGCATTCTCGGTGACGTAAAAGCGGATCGGCGCTTCGATCATCGCGGCGGTCGACAAGCGAACGGCGCGCACCGCAAAATCTGGCCGGAAGACGCCGATCACGCGGTTGCCGGGGATCGTTTCGCCGAGCTTAGCCTTGGCCACCTCGGTCGGGCCTGCCTGGGTGACCAGGCCCATTTTCTCGGCGGCGATCGCGGACTTGAGGCGCTCCAGCAGCGCCGCGTAGGCAAAGTTCGTCGGGATGACCTCGAAACCCGCGCGCGGCGCCATGTCGGCGGCGGCGGTCGAGAGCGTCAGGCTGGCCGCGAAGGCGGCGGCGGCGAGGGTCTTGAGCATGGCGGTCTCTCCAATTGCAGCACGCCTTCCCTAACGACGCCGGGGATGCCGGCGCAACTCACAAGCGCGGGAGAGCCTGGCTCAGGCCGGGGCGCGGCGGTCCGGCCAGGGCGGATCCATCGCCAGCACCGCGCGCATTCTGGAGCCGAGATAAGACCCCGCGAAGCCCCAGAAGAGCCACCAGACGCCGTGCAGAGAGCCCGAGGTGAGCCCACCCAGCAAGGCCCCGATGTTGCAACCAAAGGCCAGCCTTGCCCCACAGCCCATCAAGAGCCCGCCGATCACCGCGGTGGCAAGGTCGTGCGCGGAGATCCGCCAAACGGGTCTGAAGCGGCCGGCCAGCAGGCTTGCCGCCAGCGCACCGAAGATGATCCCGAAATTCATCACCGACGTGCGGTTGGCGAAGACGCTCTCGTCGAGCTGCGCCCTGCGCCAGCCCGACCAATAGCCCCAGCTGCGGACATCGACCCCGACCGCATCCAGGATCTGCGCGCCCCAGAGCGCGAAGCCCGCGGTCACTCCCCAGGGCCGTTCGAAGAGCAGGAAGCAGCCGATACACACGCCGGCCAATGCCACGGCCCCTGTCCAAGGGCTCCACGGCCCGCTGAGCAGCGGGCCCTGGCGGCGCGGCTGGTCGAGAGTTCCGTGGGCGCGCCGCTCGACCCAGACGGAGGCCGTCCATAGCCCGGCGAGCAACGCGGCGAGCGCGGCAAGCCCGCCGAGCGGCCCCCAGAGCGTGATCACCGAGGTGTTGGGCAGGGTCGGCCAACCCAGGCTCGGCCCAAGCGGGAACCAGAACTCCTGCAGATGCGCCGTCGCCCAAACCGAGCCGGCGATGAAGGTCGCGAGCACCACCACCATCCGTGTCGAGCCGCCGCCGGCGGTGAAGAGCGTCCCCGAGGCGCAGCCCCCGGCCAGCTGCATCCCGAAACCGAAGGCCAAGGCGCCGACCGCCGACGCAAAGCTCATCGGCAGGATCGTGGGGTGCATGTCCCAGCCGGTCTGAGCTTCGAAGCCGATCAAGGGGTAGGTGACCAGGCAGACGAGCCCGATCAGCACCACCTGCGCCCGCAGTCCAGCACCCCGCCGCTCCCTTACAAGCTTGCGCCAGGCGCCGGTGAAGCCGAAAGCCGCATGGTAGAGCGCAAAGCCCGCAAGCCCGCCGAGAAGCGCCCCGGCCGCATAGGTCGGCCCGTCGCCTGCGAAACCGCCGCGTTCCGAGAACGCGAGCAGCGTCACCACGGCCAGCCCGGCCAGAGGAAAGAGGATCGCCCGTCCCGCCATCTCGTCGCTCCCCAGATCGCGCGGATTTGACGAACTTGTCAGGTGAAATTCGGTCCCGCGGCTGGCATTGTCTAACAGTAACGGGACCGAACTTCGAGCCCCTCCGGCACAATGCCGCGTATCGGAGCAGCAGCCAATGATCATGCGTGACGCGGCGGGCTTGGCCGTGACCCTTGAGACCAGCGATGCCCTTGCGGCTTGGCAGGACACGACGCATGCCTTCCTACGCCATTGCCGCGAGACGCCGGACCATCTCGCAAGAACCCTGTCAGCCGCGCCGGATTTTGCCATGGGTTGGGCGGCGAAGGGGCTGTTTCTGCTGCTGCTCGGCCGCCGTGAGTTGATGACCCCGGCGCGCGCAGCGCATGCGCAGGCGCTGGCGGCACTGGACCGGGTGGGCGGCACGCGGCGCGAGCGCGCCCTGGTGCAGGCGCTCGGCGCCTATCTTGTTGGGCGACTGGGCATGGCGGCTGCGATCCTCGAAGCTGAGATCGCGCGCGCGCCGCAGGATGCGCTGTTGGTGAAGCTCGATCAGTCGATCCGCTTCGTCCTGGGCGACAGGCGGGGCATGTTGCGGCTCGCCGACGCCGCCGGACCGGCCTATGACACATCGCATCGGTTCGCCGGCTATGTGCTGGGGATGCGCGCCTTTGCCCGGGAGGAAAACGGCGACTATGCGCAGGCCGAGCGCCTGGGACGGGCCGGCCTTGAGCTGTGCGGTGATGATGCTTGGGGTTTGCACGCCGTTGCTCATGTCTACGACATGACGGCGCGCAACGCGGTCGGGATCGCCTGGCTCGAGACCCAGACGGCGAGTTGGGCGCACTGCAACAATTTCGGCACGCATGTCTGGTGGCATTTGGCGCTGTTTTATCTCGACCGCGGCGAGATCGACCGCGTGCTGGCGCTTTATGACGCCCGGATCCGCGCGGAGCACACCGACGATTATCGCGATATCTCGAACGGGGCGGCGATGCTGGTGCGGCTGGAGATCGAAGGGGTCGATGTGGGCGAACGCTGGGAGGAGTTGGCGCAGCTCGCCGAGGGCCGGGTTGAAGACGGCTCGGTGGTGTTCGCGGATCTTCACTACATTCTCGCGCTCAACGGCGGCGGCCGCACGCAGGCGGCCGACCGGATGGTGGCGCGCCTCGCTTCGGATGCGGCGCGGGCCGAGCACGACATGCACGAGGTGGCAGCAGTGGCCGGGCATCCAGCCGCGGTCGGGCTTGTCGCGTTTCGGGCCGGGGACTATGCGACCGCCTTCGAACGGCTGCGCTTGGCGCGTGCGCAGATGCAACGCGTCGGCGGCAGCCATGCCCAGCGCGACGTGTTTTCGCGGCTGACCATCGAGGCCGGGATCAGGGCCGGCGCGTTCGAGGCGGCCGAGGTGGAGCTTGCGGCGCGGGTTACGCGGCGCGGCGCTGAGGACGGGTTCACCGCCCGCCGTCTCGAGGCGATTGCGCGGGCGAAGCGCGCAACGGTCGCGGCGGAATGACGATCCTCGTGCGTTAGGAAACAGGCGTACCAGCCGAAGCGGGACCCAGCTGATGACTGCGAGCGATGCCAAACTGCCCAGCCCGGGCGCGCAGCCGGGCGCTAAGCCGGCTGCCGCCAAACGCCCGCGTGAGCCGCGGCTCGATTTCTTCCGCGGCATCGCGATGTTCATCATCCTGCTCGCGCACACGCCCGGCAACACCTGGACGCTCTGGATCCCCGCGCGCTTCGGCTTTTCCGACGCCACGGAGATCTTCGTGTTTTGCTCGGGCATGGCCTCGGCGATGGCCTTCGGTGCGGTCTTTGCCAACAAAGGTTTCTTTATCGGCGGGGCGCGGATCGCCTTTCGGGTTTGGCAGGTCTATTGGGCGCATATCGGGGTGTTTTTAGTTACCGCGATCATGCTTTTCTCGATCGACTATTACGACATCGGCAATCGGGACAATCCCTACATCGAGGGTCCCTGGGTTGTGCCGCTGTTTGAGCAGACCGGCGAGGCGCTGATCGGGCTGTTTACCCTCACCTATGTGCCGGGGCTCTTCGATATCCTGCCGATGTATCTCGTGATCCTGGCGATGATCCCGGTGGTGATGGCGATCCACCGGCTCGGCGGTACTCCCGCGGTTCTGGCGGCGATGGCGATCGTCTGGCTTGCGGCCAATCTCGCGGGCTATGCGCGGATCATGGCGCGCGAGGACGAGGTCGCGGCCTGGCAGGCGGCAATCGTGGCGCTTGGGGAGCCCTTGAGCTTCCTCAACTTTCCGAGCTATCCGTGGGGCGACGGCACTTGGTTCTTCAACCCCTTCGGCTGGCAGATCGTGTTCTTCGCCGGCTTCGCCTTCGGCATGGGCTGGCTGCCGGCGCCGCCGATCAATCGAACGCTGATCTTTCTGGCGCTGGCGGTGCTGTTGCTCACGGTGCCGCTCGCCTGGCACAAGATCCATGGCGGCTACTCGGTGATCGCGGACACTTGGGTGCATGGCTGGGTGGCGGCGGCGCGGGACTTCATCGAGCCGCTGCGTTGGAAGACCTGGCAGGGCGGCTTGCGGTTTCTGCATTTTCTTGCGGTTGCCTATCTCGCTTTAGCGCTCGTGGGTCCGCGGGGGGTCTATCTATCCGAGGGCTTTCCCCATGCCGCGCCGGGTCGGCTGTGGATCGCCGGCGCCTTGGCGGTGCTCGTCGCGACCTTGCCGATCGCCTACCCCCATGAAATCGGGTTGCTGGTCCCTGGCTACGCAGCCGCGATCGAGGCGGTTTTTACGTTCAACCAACAGGGTATGCTGCAGCTGTTGCATCTGGCCGCGCTCATCGTGGCGGCTTGGGCCATGCTCGGAGAGGGGGGGCGCGCCTGGGTCGCCCGAGATCTCGTGCTGAAGGTGGTGCCGGTTATCCGCAAGGTGGGCACCCAGAGCCTCGCCGTCTTCATGGTGTCGATCCCGCTGTCGCGCTTTAATGGCTGGGTCCTCGACCTCATCGGCCGCGATGTCTGGACGAAGGCCGCGGTCAACGCCTCCGGCTTTGCGATTCTCATCGCGGTGGCCTATCTGGTTTCATGGCTCAAGCGTCAGCCCTGGCGCGACGCCCCCAGCCCCAACGCGCGGGGCGCTGGGGGGACCGTGGGCTTGGCGGCGCGTGCAGGGGGGGCGGTGCCTGCGCAGCGCGGCTGACCGGCCTCGGGACGGAGGGGACATGTTGGTCGACAAGCATCCGGCGGCAGCGCGCCATAAAGGCATGGAGTACGATCCGGAGACGGCACTCGCCTCTCTCGGCCCGGTGCGCGCCGGGCGCTCCGTGGTGATCGGGCAACTCGGGCAGTCGCTCGACGGGCGGATCGCGACGCCCACCGGCGCGTCCAAGTACATCAACGGGCGCGATGCGCTCACCCATCTGCACCGCCTGCGTGCCTCGGTCGATGCGGTGATCGTGGGCGTCGGCACGGCGGAGGCGGACAATCCGCGCCTCACCTGCCGCCATGTGCCGGGCGACCATCCGGTGCGCGTTGTGATCGACCCGCGCGGGCGGCTGTCGCGGGATCTGGACATGCTCACGGACGGCGCGGCGCCGGTGCTGGTGGTCACCGCGCCGGGGCATGGCGTGCCTGCGGGGACCGAGGCGGTGGAGATCGCGCCCGATGCCGAGGGGCGGATCGCGCCCGACCGGATCCTCGCGGCGCTCGAGGCCCGCGGGCTCACCCGGGTGCTGGTGGAGGGCGGTGCGGAGACGCTGGCGCGGTTCCTCGATGCGGGGCTCGTCGACCAGCTCCACCTGATGCTCGCGCCCATCGTGCTCGGCTCCGGCAAGACCGGCCTCAACCTCGCGCCCATCGTGGCGCTCGACGAGGCGCTGCGGCCGATGGTGCGCACGATGCTGTTCGACGACGGCGACATGCTGTGCGTCTGCGAGTTCGAGCGCGCCGCCTGAACCCGCCACCCGTGCTGCGGCACTCATCAGGCGTGTCACCATCAGCAGGAGGAGCATGCCATGACCGACCTCGCCGCCGCGCCGCCCATGCAGCGCTACCCCCTCCTGAATCGGGTGCTGCACTGGGCCGTCCCGAACAACGTCATGCAGTCCCAGATAGGCGGCGCGTTTCTCACGGGCATACGCTTCAACGGACTG
>JBHJGY010000067.1:0-45684 GCA_050331335.1 Pikeienuella sp. | reverse complement strand
CCCCGAATTCGGCGAGCACCTTGCGCGGCTCGGCCACCGTGCGGCTGCGATAGGCGCGGGACTTGTACCACTCTGGCGGCAAGCCCAACAGCATCCGCGGATAGCAGGAGCAGAGCGTGCAGACGACGACGTTATGCACCTCTGCCGTATTCTCCACGACCAAAAGCTTCAGCGCATCGACCTCGATCCCAAGCTCGCGGCAGGCGGACGAGCCGTCGGCCAGGAGCCGCGCCTTGTAGGTCGGGTCAGCCCAGGCGCGCGCGACGACCTTTGCGCCGAGGGCGGGGCTGCGCGCGTCCATCAGCTCGATCTGCGCCTGGATCGCAGCGGCGGTGGTCAGCCCCTTTTCGATCATCAACTCGCGGACGGCGATCTCCATCCGCTGCCAATAGCTGAGCGGGCCGTCCTGATCTGGACGGGGGTGGTGGGGATCCCCCGCCGGCAGGTCGTGGGGATGATCATGCGCCATGGTCGGGCTCCAACCAATGCTCGTATATCTCGACATCGACCGTGTCGCCCGCCGCCGCCGTGTCGCCCCAAAGCTCGGTCATCGAGAACCGGACCCGGTAGAGCGGCAGGGCAGGCAGCCCCGGGCGGCCATAGGCGAGCTCTTCGGGGTTCGGGAAGGCGCCGCAGATCCGCTCGATCCGGCCGCGGCAGCCGCGCACATACCAGGGGGTCCGCAAATGACCAGGCGCATCGCCCCGCCGTACCCGAACCGCCGCGCCGGGGGCGAACCGGGTCTGTCCGCTCGGATAGGGCGGCGGGACGGCGGCTTCTGAGACCTCGGGCAGCTCGGCGGTCATGGCGGCTCCTGGGCTGCGCCATAGGTCGATCCGCGCGCCGCCTCCTCGGCCATCTTGGCGTTGAGCTCGTCGAGGGTGAAGGCCCCTTGCGCCACGAGGTTCTGGGTCACCGCCGCCATCCAACGCTCATAGTAGCTCATCGTCTCGAACGCCTCGGGCCCCATATCCTCAAGGGCCCGGCGCAACCCGTCTACGGTGAAGAAACCCGCCTTAGAGCTCAGCGTCATCAGCGCGTCGACCCGCTTTTCCCAAAGGGCGTAGTCGTGCTCCGGCCCCGGCGCCGGGCCGGCCTCGGCGAGCCTGGTGCCGCCCATGTCGTGCCAGCGCCGGCCTGTCTCATCTGATCTCTGGGTCATTCGACGAGGCTAGCCTCGGGCGGCGCGGGCCGCAACCTTGCGCCAAGACCCTGGGACGGACGGCAACTCGGATCTATCTTCCCCAATACCAACAAACAGGGAGGACGCTATGCCAAGATCTTTGATTGCACTCGCCGCCGCATTCGGGAGCCTCGCCTTGCCGGTGGGTGCCGGCCAGACCCCCGCTCCTGAGGGCGCACGGGTCTATTTCATCGGCCTCGAAGATGGGTCGACCGTCACCAGTCCCGTCACGGTCCACTTCGGTCTAGAGGGCATGGGCGTGGCCCCGGCGGGGACGGAGCATAACCACACGGGCCATCACCATCTCCTGATCAACGCGACGCTGGAAGGGGCTGCGCTCGAGGAGCCGATCCCGTCGGATGAGAGCCACCTTCATTTCGGCGGTGGTCAGACCGAGGCGACGCTGGATCTGCCGGCCGGCACCCACACGCTCCAGCTGGTACTGGGCGATTGGAGCCACATTCCGCACAGCCCGCCGGTGATGTCGGAGCGGATCACGATCACTGTCGAGTGAGCGACAGGCCCCGCCCCCTGAGCCAGGGCGCGGGGCCGGCAGTTAGGTCTTGGCGAAGCTGAGCAAGCGGTTGTTCGCCGGCATCTCTGCCACGTCGGGTGGGCCGAAACCTGCCTGGCCCGTGAGGCGGGCGAGGTCGTCGATGTCGCGGACCCCCCAGGAGGGGTCGCGGGCCCGTAGCGTTGCGTCGAAGCGGGCATTGCTCTCGGCGGTGTGGCGCCCGTTTTCCCGAAACGGCCCGTAGAACACCAAGAGTCCCTTGGGGGATAACGCCCGCCCCGCGCCCGCGACGATGCCCTCGGCCACCGGCCAAGGTGTTATGTGGATCACGTTGAGGCTCACAACACCGGCAAGCGGTCCGAGATCCGGCCAAGATGCTGCCGCATCGAGCCGGATCGGGGCACGCAAGTTCGGCAGGTCCACGGCGCGTCGCCACGCATCGATGCTGGCAAGATGCGCCGGGTCTGGATCCGAGGGTTGCCACGCGAGATGGGGAAACGCGGCCGCCCAATCCGCTGCGTGCTGGCCCGTCCCGGAGCCGACCTCCAGCACCAGCCCCCGGTGCCCCCGAAGCAGCGGTGTCAGCGCCTCGCGGACCGCGAGCAGATTGCGCTCCGCCGCCGGGGCGGAGAGCCGACCGTCGCCGATCTCGGCCCGCTGCGGCCCGGAATTCGCTTGCGAGCCGCCACCGAGGGTCATTTGGCAGGGGCGATGACCATTGTCATCTGGCGGCCTTCCATCTTCGGCATCGATTCGATCTTCCCCATCTCCTCGATGTCGCCCGCCACCCGCTGCAGCAGATCACGGCCGAGTTCCTGATGCGCCATTTCGCGCCCGCGGAACCGGAGTGTCACCTTGACCTTGTCACCTTCACCGAGAAATTTCGACACCGAGCGCATTTTCACATCGTAGTCATGAGTGTCGATGTTAGGTCGAAATTTGACCTCTTTGATCTCGGTAACTTTCTGCTTTTTCTTGGCTTCGGCAGCTTTCTTTTGCTGTTCGTATTTGAACTTGCCGAAATCCATGATCTTGCAGACGGGCGGGGTGGCGCTGGGCGAGATCTCGACCAGGTCTAGGCCGACCTGCTCCGCCATTTCGAGCGCCTCCGCCGGGTGGATCACCCCGACATTGTCTCCATTGTGATCGATGAGGCGGATCTGAGGGGCGCGAATCATGCGATTAACGCGGGGTCCGGTCTCGCGGGTCGGCGGGGCGTTGTGCGGTCGTCTGGCTATGGGTCGGTTCCTTTTGTCGCGCCGCGGGGCGGCCAATACAGCGGGAAGTCGGACGCCCGTA
The DNA here is from genome assembly GCA_050331335.1 of Pikeienuella sp. Classification (GTDB taxonomy): domain Bacteria; phylum Pseudomonadota; class Alphaproteobacteria; order Rhodobacterales; family Rhodobacteraceae; genus Thermohalobaculum. The sequence continues at coordinate 42,688 of JBHJGY010000067.1, read as the reverse complement.
AGCGGCACATCCAACCCTCCCACACGAAGGTATAGCGTTTTCGACGCTTTAGGGAAAGGCAGGACGGGCCCGTGGCCCCCCGGGGCTCAAAGCAGATGGCCCGACTTGGCGGCCTTGGTCGCGAGATAGGCTCGGTTGTGGTCTGTCGCGCCGACCCTCAGCGCGACCCGCTCGGCGACCGTGACCCCCGAGGCCTCCATCATAGCGACTTTCGCCGGGTTGTTGGTCATCAGCCGCACCGAACTGAAGCCCATCGCCTTCAGGATTTCGGCCCCGAGGCGGAAGTCGCGCTCGTCATCCTCGAAACCCAAGCGGTGATTCGCTTCTACCGTGTCGAAGCCCTGATCCTGCAGCGCATAGGCCCGCATCTTGTTGGCAAGCCCGATGCCGCGGCCTTCTTGATTCATGTAGAGGAGGACGCCGGCGCCTTCGGCCGCGATCTGCTGCATCGCTGCCGCGAGCTGCGGACCGCAATCGCATTTCAGCGAGCCGATCACGTCTCCGGTAAAGCAAGCGGAATGCAGCCGGGCCAGCACAGGGGCGGTGCGTCGCGGCTGGCCCACCTCCACCGCGTAATGCTCCTCGGCGCCGTCATCGGGGCGGAAGACGTGGACGCGGCCCGCTTCGGTAAAGCGCGTCGGCACCCGGGCCGCCGAGACCGGGCGCATGGCGGTGGCGGCTTCTGCAGCTTCGTCTATGAGCTCTGCCGTGAGCACGGTCAGCCCCACATCGCCGGCGATCTCCCGCACCCGCGCGCTGTCCGACCAAAGCCCGAGCACGGCCGCGGGCAACGTACGGGCCTGCTTTGCGATCTGGATTGCCAGCCGGTGAAGATCGGCCGGCCCTTCGCGACGGGTGCTAAAGGGGCCCTTGAACGGCGTGGCGAGGGCGAGCGAGGGAGCGGCCGCGGCGAGGACGATACGGGCATCGGCTCGGGGACCCAGGATCACCCGGGCGAGCGTGCCGTCATAGGCGCGGGCGTTGAGCGTCTCGGCGCGGCGGTGCGAGATCGCGAGATCGATCGCTTGCGGTGCAAGCGCCCGCAGATCGGTGAGCCGTGCGTCGGTGACCGTCTCTGCGGCGAGCACGAGGGCAGCGCCGGAGGCACCCGTGAGCGCGATAGGCGCGCCGATGCGCAGATCGGCCCGGGCCCTGGCGACCTGTTCCTCGACTGTAAGCCTCAGCGCCATCGTCGTCTCCTTTTGATCCGCCCCGGGGGATATAGGCCAGCGCGGCCGCCGCCGTCACCCGCCCTCACCTGCGCGAACCGCTTGCCGCAGGGGTGAATGGGCCGGCGGTGCCGTGCGAGACAGTCCTGGCGGCACGCCCCTCTTTGGGCGATGTTTCACGCGGCTCACGCAGCGCTGTGCCGGCCACACGAAGGGGTGAGACCCGTGACACATTCCCTGAACGTCAGTCTGGCATCCCCATGTGTAGGCGGGGCAGGCATGCGGCAGGCCCAGCGGCTTCAGAGGGCCCTAGCGAAAAGGGGAGACCACAATGGCGGTGTCGAAACGGATCCTGCTCGTCGACGACGATGCTGATTTGCGCGAGGCGCTCGCCGAGCAGCTGATGATGATGGAGGAGTTCGACGTCTACGAGGCGGATACCGGCGGGGCCGGTGCGGACCGGGCGCGTTCGGAGATGCATGACCTCGTCATCCTCGATGTGGGCTTGCCGGATATGGACGGCCGCGAGGTCTGCAAGCTGATGCGCAAACAGGGCGTGAAATGCCCGATCATCATGCTCACCGGCCACAGCTCCGACAGCGACACGATACTTGGCCTCGATGCTGGCGCCAACGACTACATCGCCAAGCCGTTCAAGTTTCCGGTCCTGCTCGCCCGTATCCGCGCCCAGCTGCGCCAGCACGAGCAGTCTGAGGACGCGGTCTTCCAGGTCGGCCCCTACAGCTTCCATCCAGCCGGCAAGGTTCTGATCGACGAGCAGGAGCGTAAGATCCGGCTCACCGAGAAGGAGACCAACATCCTGAAGTTCCTTTACCGTGCCGGTGGGCGGATGGTGGAGCGCGACACGCTCCTGCGCGAGGTCTGGGGCTACAACGCCGAGGTGACCACCCACACTCTGGAGACCCATATCTATCGGTTGCGCCAAAAGATCGAACCGGAGCCGGCCAACGCGCGCATTCTGGTGACGGAGACCGGGGGCTACCGTCTCGGCGTTTGAGATTTTCGTGATCGGAAGTCACCGAAAATGGGTATTCCGTGCCCTTGAAGGGCGCAAATCCATTCGCCACATGTTCTCACAAGGCGACGGTCATCCCCCGATTTACCGTTGCCCGGCGGACGGGTTCCCCCTCACCCCGTCCGCCCCCCTTCTTCTGGCCCGGGCAGTACCTGCATGCGCAGGGTCGGTGGCTGTTGCCGCTGGCGACGCTTTGGTTTTAGAGGAGGCGCGAAAAGGGGGCGCCGATGTCCATCACCATCGCCACTTGGAATATCAACTCGGTGCGGCTCCGCGCAGAGCTTGTCGAGCGCTTTTTGACGGAAGAGGCGCCGGAGGTCCTGTGTCTCCAGGAGACCAAGGCACCTGTGGATAAGATCCCCCATGAGCGGTTCAGGGCGCTTGGCTATGCGCACATGGCCGCGCGGGGCGAGCGGGGCTACAACGGCGTGGCGATCCTGTCCAAGCTGCCACTGGAGCCGCTGCCACATCGGGACTTCTGCGGCCGCGGCGATGCCCGCCATGTGGCGGCTCGGCTTCCTGGCGGCACCGTTATCCACAACCTCTACGTGCCTGCAGGCGGCGACACGCCCGACCCCGATCACAACGCGAAATTCCGCCACAAGCTGGATTTCGTGGCGGAGATGGCAGATTGGGCGGGCGACGATCATGCCGCCGCGATCCTGGTCGGGGATCTCAACATCGCACCGCTCGAGACGGATGTTTGGACGCACAAGCAGATGCTCAAGGTGGTGAGCCACACGCCCCAGGAAGTCACGGCCTTCGAGGCGGCGCGAGCGGCCGGCAGTTGGGAGGATGTGACGCGTGCGCACATCCCGCCTGAGCAGACCCTCTTCACCTGGTGGTCTTATCGGGCGAAGGACTGGGCACTCGCCGACCGGGGGCGCCGGCTCGACCATATCTGGGCCCGCGGTGTCTCGGCGGTGTCGGGGTCGTCGCGGGTGCTCAAGCCCTGGCGGGGGGCCGAGAAACCCTCCGACCACGTCCCCGTGCTCGCCGCCTTCGATATCGACTAGTCGCCCGTGGCGCGGGTCTGTCGCGCCTCGGCGCCCTGACGCCCAAGTTCAGACGGCCAGACGCCAGGGGCTCAGATGCGGCAGGGCTGTCCGTGGACGCGCCTGTCACGCCTCAGAAGCTGGTGCAGTCCTCGTCCTCGATCACGAAGAGTTCGGGGTTGACCGAAACATTGCCTCGGGTCTCGGAGAGCGCGACCGTCGTGGTCAATCCCTGGGCGTCCACCACCACCCATTGCCGCAGCTGCAGCGGCAGGTTGGAAAAGATCATGGTGATCGAGCCTTGCTCCGGCGCATCCGGATCGATCGCCCGGACCCTGAGCTGGCCCTCCGCGCGGGTGATCGACTGCACGGCGCCTTCCGTCCGCAGATCCACCCGGTCCCGCAGCAGCAGATCGAGCGGGGTCTCCTCCAACGGGAAGCGTTCAAAGGTCTCGATTTCGCGGTCGCAGACCCCGACCCAAACCCCATCGGCCACGATTAGCGCGGGGTTTGGCGGGCGGTAGTCGAAGCGCAGGCGCCCGGGGCGGCGCATGGCGAAGGTGCCGCGCGACAGTGCGCCTTCGGGATCGATCTGCACGAACTCGCCGGTCATGGTCCCAAGACCGTTGAGATAGTTGGAGATGCGCAGCAGATCGCGCTGATCGACCTGGGCCGCGGCTGGCGGCGCCAAAGGGCCGACCGCAGCCAGAGTGAGCGCGAGGCAGGCGGAGACGAGAGCGCGAGGGCGCATGGCTTTCCTTTCCAAATTGGACCCGTCCAATCCAGGCAGCCGCCCACGGGCAGGCCATGCCTGGACCGATTATCCCCCAGCCGTCGTTGGCACGACACGCGCGCCAAGAAAACCCCCCGAGACGGCTGTGCCACGCGATGGCCGGATTTGCGACGGAAGCGCCGGCGCCTGGCGTTCGATCCGCACAGTCAGATAGGAGGCCACCCATGCGCATCCCCACCGTCGCGCACGCCGTCACCATCGCCCACCCGACGAAGGCTGCCCTTGCCGGGGTCGCCCTCGCTCTCGGACTTGCTGGCGCTCCAGCCCCGGCCGAGGCCGCCGGATGCCCGCCCCGCATCGTTGTCCATCCCGGCGACACGCTCTCTGGAATTGCCGCCGCCTGCCGAACCACAGTGCGCGCACTGCTCATCGCCAACCCCAAGATCACCCATCCGAGCCGCATCTTCGCCGGTGAGGTGATCCGCGTGCCCCCGCCGGGGCCTTATCGTACCGCGTATCGGCCACGCCCGGCCTACAAAGCGCATCGGGCCGCGCATGCCCACCGCTATTACCGGATATACGGGCCGCCTCCCTATGTGGCGGGTCGGCGCCACGGCTACCGCGCGGGATACAGGGCGGGCATCCACTACTGAGGCGTCGCCGGCCCTTGCTTAGCTTAACCGGCGCTTCACCACTGTCGGGCCAGGCTGCCTCTCAGGACGGAGAGGAGGCCAGGGGATGACCACGCTCTACGAAACCGCCGATAGTCGCATCGATCTGTTCCTCGCTGGCGGGCGCCAGCCGCGTGCCCGGCGCCCCCTCGTTGCGGTGTTCGACCACTTGAGCGAGCCGCCGGGGGGCCGGATCCTGGGCAAAGGCTTCGGAACGGAGGCATTCCTGGGCGAAGGGTGCGATGTGCTCGCGGTCAGATGCAGCCAAAACCTCTGGTTTCAGGATCTCCTCGCCGCCGGTGATCTCGCACGGTCGGTTGCGCCTGCGCTTCTCGGCTACAGAACGCGCACGGGCTATGGCAGCAGCATGGGCGGGTACGGGGCGCTGGCGCTCGCGGGGCCGCTCGGTCTCGATCGGGTGTTGGCGATCGCGCCCCAGGCCGACCTCGATCTTCCGGGCGAGTCAAGATGGCGGCAACAGCTTGCGACCATCACGGCGCGGTTCGGTGGCTTCCAGCCGCTCAAGGCGCACCATCTCGCAGGCATCAAATGGGCGACGCTGCTCTTCGATCCTGTCTCCGAAGACGCCGCGCAGATCGCCGCGATCGAAGCAGCGTTGCCGGCAATCGCTTACCGCCCGGTCAAGGTGCGCCACTGCCGCCATTACCCAGGCGTCGCCTTCGGCAGGGAGGGTCTGAAGCGCATGGTGTTGGAGCTCGCCCACACAGGTCGGGTCCGCGCCCCGCGGATCTCCCGTGCCGCCAAGCGCGCCAGTCCGGTTTGGCATTTCGCCTTCGCCGAGGCCATCGAGCGGACCAGGGGGGTGGGGGCGCCTTGGTCGCGCAAGGTGGCAATCTTGGCTCTCGCCCGGGCCGTCGCCCTCTCCCCCGAAAAGGCGGCCTACAGAACCAGCCTGGGGCGGCTGCTGCGGGCGGACGGGCGGCTGGAGGAGGCCCTGATCGAGATCCGCCGCGCCGCTGCCCTGGTGCCGCGCCACGACCATGCCCGCGCCGAAAGCGAGGTGCTTGCCGAACTGGGCCGGCTTGACCTGGCAATCGCCGCAGGTGAGCGGGCGGTGCGCCTTGCGGGCGAGGGCCACCCGATGCACCGCTTTCATAAGGCCCACCTGGATAAGCTGACCGCCGCGGCCTGTGCCGCCGCCTGAGCCATCTGTGATCAGCGGCTGAGCCCAGGCGGCAGCGCCGGCGTTTGCGCCGACGCGTCGTCATCCGCGGTCTGCGACTTGACCCGCAAAGGGCGGATGAACGCCGTCTGCCGATAGCTCTCATGATAACGGCCGCCTGTCGGGATCGAGGCCGCAGGACCGGGCCGAAAACCTGCGCCCTCATCCCCGACCGCATCAGATAAGAGGACGGCCTTGGACCCGGCCCAGCGCCCGCGCCGCAATCGCCCGCTGCAGGGATTGCGGGAATGCACAGGCAGTGCCGTTCCCGATCACCACGCGCAGGGCTCGGATCGCCCGAGCAAGGGCGACGGGATGCCCTCGCGCCGCCGGGAAAGTCCGCGCCGTTCCGGCGGGTCCGAGTTGGAGGAACGGGAGCAGGCCATCCCCGGGCGGCAAGCTGATCCCCGAGCAGGGGCAGGATCCGCGCAACCCCGACCGGCTTGCTTGAGCCGATTGCCTGCGTGCACCAGATCGCTCGGACATAGCCAGGCCAGGGCCGCGTCACCGCCGGCGGTCAGAGCCGCAAGCGCCCGGTGCCAACCAGCCCCACCCCCAACCAATGGCGACAAGATTGGGGAGACCTGCAGCCAGAACACCACAGCCTGCCTGGCCGCTCACCGCTCCTCGATGAGGATCTCCCGCTTGCCGACCGCATTGGCTGGCGAGACAACCCCCTGATCCTCCATCTGCTCGACGAGCCGGGCGGCTTTATTATAGCCGATCTGGAGCTTGCGCTGAATGTAGGAGGTCGAGCACTTGCGGTCGCGCGCCACGATCGCCACCGCCTTGTCGTAGAGCGCCTCCTCGCTGTCGCCGCCGGTGGCAAGGCCGAGCTTCTCCTCTACGAGAGCCTGGGTTTCCTCGTCGCCGCCATCGATCACATCGTAGACATAGTCCGGCGCGCCGAGGGATTTGAGATGGCGCACCACCTCCTCCACCTCGTCGTCCGAGACAAACGGCCCGTGGACACGGCGCACCCGCCCCCCGGGCGCCATGTAGAGCATGTCGCCTTGGCCGAGGAGTTGCTCAGCCCCCTGCTCTCCGAGGATCGTGCGGCTGTCGATCTTCGAGGTGACCTGAAACGAGATCCGTGTGGGGAAATTCGCCTTGATCGTCCCGGTGATCACATCGACCGAGGGGCGCTGGGTCGCCATGATCAAGTGGATGCCCGAGGCCCGCGCCATCTGCGCCAGCCGCTGGATGCAGGCCTCGATCTCCTTGCCGGCGACCATCATCAGGTCGGCCATCTCGTCGACGATGACCACCACGAACGGCATCGCCTCGGGCTCGATGGTCTCGGTCTCGTAAACGGGCTCTCCGGTCGCGTCGTCGAAGCCCGTCTGCACCGTGCGCTCGAACACCTCGCCCTTGGCCAGCGCTTCGCGGACGCGCGCATTGTAGCCGTCGATGTTGCGCACACCGGTCTTCGACATCTTCCGATAGCGTTCCTCCATCTCGCCTACGACCCATTTTAGTGCCACGAGCGCTTTTTTTGGGTCGGTAACCACGGGGGCGAGCAGATGCGGAATACCGTCATAAACCGAGAGCTCCAGCATCTTCGGGTCGATCATGATCAAGCGACATTGCTCGGGCGAGAGACGATAGAGGATCGACAGGATCATCGTGTTGATCGCCACCGATTTACCCGAGCCCGTGGTGCCTGCGATGAGCAAATGGGGCATCTTCGCCAAATTGGCGACACAGGGCTCACCCTCGATCGTCTTGCCGAGCGCCAGGGCAAGCGGGTGGCGGCTTTGCTCGTAGTCCTCGCGCTCGAACACCTCCCGCAGATAAACCGTCTGGCGCCGCGAATTCGGCAGCTCGATCCCGATCACCGAACGGCCGGGGACCGTGGAAACCCGGGCGGAAAGCGCTGACATCGACCGCGCGATGTCGTCGGCCAGCCCGATCACCCGCGCCGCTTTGAGCCCGGGGGCGGGTTCAAGCTCGTAGAGGGTGACGACGGGACCGGGTTTCACCGCGACGATCTCGCCCCGCACCCCGTAATCGGCGAGCACCGTCTCCAGCTGGCGAGCGTTCTCCTCCAGCGTGAGCTGCGAGAGCGGCGAGGTGGGCTGCCGGCGGGGCTCTTGCAGCAGGGAAAATGGCGGTCTGTCATAGGGCTCTGGCGCAGGGCTGAGCGGTGGTGCGCCTGGCGGGGCAGGGCGCAGCGTTTCGTCATCATCGTCCTCGTCCTCGTCCTTTGCGCCCCCGGCCATGTCGGTCCGGAAGGTGGCGCCTGTCTGGGGAGGGGGCGGCCGGGACGGGGCCTCAAATTGACGGTCTGCCGACTCTGCTCTGCTGGCTGGGCGCTGGGGCGTGGCCTCTGGAGCGCGCGCTGCCGCGCCCTCCGGGTAGTCGGGTGACGGGGGCGGGCCGGCGCCGGCGTCGTCCCCCATGATCGCCCGCATCGCCGCCTCGCGGTCGAGGCCGAGCGGATCGGCCGTCTCAGGCAGCTGTGGCGTCGCGGCGCTCAGCGCCTGTATCGCCGCGCTCAACGCGTTTTCGGCAGCGGCGACCTTGGGCTCCGTCGCAGGTTGCGCGGAGGCGGCACCGACGGGCGGGATCGGGTCGCGGCGGACCTCGGTGCTGCCGTCGGCGGGGGGGCGGAGAAGGGACGACTCGCGTGGGTCGATGTCGGCCCCTGGCGGCGGGATCACCACTGCGTCCAGGTCGAAGTCGCGCTCTTCCGATTTGCCGAAGGGCCAGAGGCGCCCCCTGGAGGATGGCGCGGGGTCTTGATCTGGCGGGCGCGTCGGCTCCGGCATCGGCTGTCGAGGTTTTGCCGGTTTGCGGGATGCTCCGCGGCCGCGGCCGGCCAGCCGGGCGAACGAGCCGAACACCCAACGGCGGAATGCAGCGATTTCCGCCGCCGTGACCCCGAGCGCTGCGGCCCAGATGAAGAGCGTCAAGAGACCCAGAAGCAGCGAGATCGGGCGGATCGCCACCGCTCCGGACACCGGCAACGCGTGGAGCAGCGCGAGCGCTCCGTTATCCCCAAGATGCCCGCCGAGCCCGACGGAGAGCGGCCAGCCGGCCGCTGGCGCATGCGTGGCCGCGAAGAGCGCGCCGAGGATCACGGCGATGGGCACGAGGAGCAGCCGCGCCCAGATCCGCTCCTCGCCGTGGTGCAAAAGCATGCGCGTGCCCCAAACCAACGGGAACACCACGAAGAACCAGGCGCCGAGACCGATCATCCGCATCAACGGATCGGCGATTACCGCGCCGATCCGGCCGAGCCAGTTGTTCGGCGGTGCCCCTGGTGCGCTGAAGAAGCTCGGATCCGTGGCCGCGTAGCTCGCGAGCGCCAACCCTAGGGCGAGTGCCAAGGCTAGGAAGACGAGTCCCCAAAGCTCCGTGAGACGCCGCCCGATCGCCGTCCCGCCCGGCGACGGGGCGTCCCCAAGCGCCGCTGCATCCCCCTCGTCAGACACCGATGCCATGGCCCCTCCCGATCACGCGAGCACCGCCGCCACCGCGTCCAGACCGCGCCGCACCTCGCCCGCCGGCGCCACGAGGGCAAGTCGAAGATAGCCCGCCCCGGGGTCGCCGCCCCCTAGCGCCTCAGGTGACGGGCGCGAGAGATATCGCCCGGGAAGCGCCTTCACCCCGGCCTCGCGCCACAGCCGAAGGGCCGCCGCTTCCCCCGCATCCTGCCCTGACGCGCCCTCTGCGCCCGGTACCTTGAGCCAGAGAAAGAACCCGGCTTCCGGTGCAGCATAGCCCGGGAGATTGCCCAATACCTCGTCAGCGATCCGGTATTTCTCCTGGTAGAGTTCGCGGTTGGCCGTCACATGCGCCTCGTCGGCCCAGGCGCGGGCCGCGGCATGCTGTGATGGGATTGGCATCGGGGCGCCCGCATAGGAACGCAATTGCAGCATCTTCGCCCGGTTCTGCGGCCCGGTGCAGGCAAAGCCCGACCGCAGCCCCGCGAGATTCGACCGCTTCGACAGAGAATGAAAAACCACGAGACGCTCGGGATCGCCACCCAGATCGCAGAGAACTTCGAGGGCGCCGGCGGGTGGGGTCGTCCGCCAGATCTCAGAGTAGCACTCGTCGGCAAAAATCTTGAAGTCGAACCGCTCCGCCAGGTCGAACAATCGCTGCCACCAGCCTCGGTCTGCGCAAGCGCCCTGTGGATTGGCCGGCGAGCAAATATAGGCCACCGTCGTGCGGGCGAGCAGGTCCTCGGGCAGCCCGGCATAGTCGGGCAGATGCCCGGTTTCCGGGCGTGCGGGGACATAGATCGGTTCAGCGCCTGCGGTGATCGCAGCAACGGCGTAGCATTGATAGAACGGGTTGGGCATGAGGACCGCCGGTGCGCGACCGTTCTTGGCCTCAGGGCTGAGCGCGATGCAGGCGGCAAACAGGCCCTCGCGGGTGCCGTTGAGCGGGAGCACGGAGCGGTCGGGGTCGCAATAGACATCCGAGAGCCCGTAGCGCCGGACGAGCCAGGCCGAGATCGCCGCGCGCAGCTCGGGGATCCCCTCATTCGGCGGATAGCGCGACAGCGTCGCCGCGTGTGCCGCCATCTCAGGCATCACGAAGTCCGGAACGGCATGCTGCGGCTCGCCGATCGACATGGCGATCGGGGCGGCGCCCGGCGGCGTATCGCCCAGCAAACGCCGCAGCCGGGGGAACGCATATTCTGGAAGTGACTCGAAGCGCTTAGGAAACTGCATGCCTGCCCGATCCGTGACCCGCGGTCGTTTCCAGCCGCTTAAGCATAGTCTAGCCAAGCCCTCCGCGGGGGTCCAGGGCGGCCCTGCCTACGCGGTTGAATGAGCGGCATCCGGCTCGCCTCCCTGGCTCTTGTCGTGGCGCTTTGGGTGTGTGCCGCCGTGCTTTTGGAGCATCAGCGGCTGTTCGGCTTTCCCGACGGGCATCGGACCGAGCGCGAGCTCGCCGAGGCGGCGCTGGCGCGGCTCGGCGCACTGGCTAGCGCTGTGCTCGGGGTGTTGTGGTTCTGGTGACCTGCACAGAGTTGGCGGGCGTTCTGGCGGCGGGTCGCGATCGGCGCCGCAATGGCCGCGCGGTGACTGATGGCGCGCGCCGGTCTCGGGACGGTCCTCGACGATGGCCAAGGGGGGGAGCGGCCGCGTCGGGGCGCCGGTTCACGCGGTCAACGCCGGGGCGAGCGCAAGGCTCTCGGCGACGAGGCGATGCTCTGCCATCGGTCCTTCGAAAAGCATCAGCCCGGTGGCCGGTTCCGCCAGCGGCAGGGTCACTGCTGAAAGCCCGAGGAGATTGGCGATCCGCGTGTTTCTGAGTGCGAGCAGGTTGCGCTCTGTGTAGGCCGCCTCATCGGCTTCCAGTTCGGCGACCCGTGGCGGCAGGCAGGCGACCGTGGGCATCGCCACCGGCCCCTCCGCTGCCATGCGCTCGGCAAGCTGGGCGCCGAGCCGACGGAACTCCGTTTTGGCCGCGGCCACCGGTCCGGGATCCGCGCCCTCGCCTTGGCGGAAACGGGTTTCGATCCGGTTGTACATCACGCCCGGATTGGCCGAGATCGCTGCGCCCCAGGCCTCCCAAGCCTCGAAGGTGACGATAGGGCTCAGCCGGGCAGCCACGTCGAAAACCGCCTCGAGCTCCGGCACCGGGCCCCGCCGGATCTCCACCCCGAGCCGTGACAGGGCGGTGATCCCCGCCTCGAACGCGGCGATCACAGCGGCATCCGCGCCCTCGAAGACGACGGTCGTTGGCACCAAGAGGCAGCCGGGGCGCGCGGGCGCGGGCAGCGGGTCACCCGGGCGGCCGAACAAGGCGGCAAGAAGCAACCAGGCGTCTTCGACGGTGCGGGCCAGCGGGCCAATGGTGTCGAGGCTCGGGGCCAGCGGCACCACCCCGCGATTGGGCAGCAGCCCCGCCGTCGTCTTCAGTCCGACCAGCCCGTTCCAGGCGGCAGGGATGCGCACCGAGCCGCCGGTGTCGCTGCCGACCGCCGCAGCAGCCAGCCTGCGGGCCACGGAGACCGCAGCCCCTGAGGAGGAGCCGCCAGGGGCCGCCTCGGGAACGAAGACATTCGGCGGGGTCTTGGCCATTGGGTTGATCCCCAGGCCCGAAAAGGCGAGCTCGGAGAGATGGGTTTTGCCCAGGCAGACGAGCCCAGCCGCCGTGGCCCTGGCGAGCACGGCGGCATCTGTCTCCGGAACCCGGTCTGCGAGCAGCCGGCTGCCGGCTTCGGTGGCGATACCGGCGCTGTCGATGTTGTCCTTCCAGGAAATCGGCACCCCGTCGAGCGGGCCGATACGCCGACCCTCCCGGGCCCGCTCGGCGGCAGCGGCAGCTTCGGCGCGGGCTCGCCTGGGTGTCAGCCGGGCGTAGATCTTGGGCGCGTCGGACGTCTCTGCAATCTCGGCGAGATAAGCCTCGACCAAGTCGCGCGGGTCGATATCGCCTGCCGCAATGCCACGGCCTTGGTCCGCCGCGGTCAATTCAAGCCAGTCGCGCATGGCGCACCTCATTCGTCGCACCCGGGACCCGTCGCCGGGGGTTGGACATTCGGCGAGCCGGCCGAGATAGTAAAGCCTATGGGGACACAGATCTATGACATCGCGGTGGTTGGCGGCGGGCTGATCGGCAGCTGCCTTGCGCTCGCGGGGGCGCAGGCCGGATTGCAGGTAGCGCTGATCGACCGCGTGCCGGCGAAGCGCCGCGCTGCCGCGGATTTTGACGGCCGCGCTTATGCGGTGGCGCTCGGCTCGGCGCGGCTGCTCGAAGCGCTCGGGATCTGGGCGACGCTGGAGCCGAAGGCGCAGGAGATCCGGGAGATCGGGGTTGGTGAGGGCGCGGGAAGCCCGATCCTTGCCCATTTCGACCCGACGCTCACCGAGGCCGGCCAGATGGGCTGGATCGTCGAGGACCATGATCTGCGCAGCGCGCTCCTTGCGGCGCTCGACGCGGCCGGGGTGGTGCAAATTGCCCCGGCCGTCACCTCGGGCCTGGAGGTCGGGCCGGGATCTGCAGAGCTTGAGCTGGGCGATGGCAGTCGGGTCAGGGCGCGCCTCATCGCCGCGGTCGACGGGCGGCGCTCGCCGCTCGCGCGCGGGCAGGGCATCGGCTATGTCCATTGGGATTATGCGCAGACCGGGCTCGTGGCCGCGGTGGCGCATGAGCTGCCCCATGGCGGGCTCGCCCATCAGAGCTTCTTCCCCGGCGGTCCCTTCGCCGTGCTGCCTTTGCGGGGCGAACGCTCCGCCATCGTCTGGTCGGAGCGGGTCCACCGGGCGGCGGCATTGATGCGCCTGTCTGCCGAGGGCTACGCCTCCGAGCTCGCGCGCCGGATCGGTCCGCGCCTCGGACGGCTCGAACTCATCGGCAAGCGCTGGGCCTATCCGCTGTCGCTCGCACTGGCCGAACGCTATGTCGCCCCGCGGCTTGCGCTTTTGGGCGACGCGGCACATGGCGTGCATCCGATCGCTGGGCAAGGGCTCAATCTTGGCCTGCGCGATGTGGCGGCGCTGGCGGAGGTCACGGTCGAGGCGGCGCGGCGGGGCGAGGATATCGGACGCGGCGAGGTTCTCGCGCGCTATGAACGATGGCGGCGCTTCGATGGAGCCGGTTTCGCCCTCGGCATGGATGCCCTCAACCGCCTGTTCTCCAACGACTGGGCGCCCTTGTCGGTCCTGAGGCAAGTGGGGCTCGCCGGTGTGGGCGCTTGCCGTCCGGCCCTGCGCGGGCTGATGACCGAGGCGACCGGCCAGGCCGGCGCGGTGCCGCGATTGCTCAAGGGGTTGGCCATCTGAGCGTTACAGCCATTCCGGCGCGCCCTTAAGCGGCCCGAGGCCACGCGCTCACCCCTCGCCAAGATCGCGACGGACCGCCTCTTGGTTGAGCATCGCCCGGGTTTCGTCATAGCGGTCGAAGGTCTCGTCCAGCTCGAAACGCCATTCCGGAGAGTATTTCAGCCGAACCCGCCGGTTGACCGCGTGGCGGATCTCTTTTCTCGCCTCGTGGAGCGCGGCAAGCGCCGCCTCACGGTCGCGCCCGCCGAGCGGCATCACATAGGCGGTGGCATGTCGCAGATCGGGCGAGGGGCGCACCTCGGTCACGGTGATCGAGGCGCCCAGCAGCCCCAGACCATGGGCCTCGCCCCGCGTGAGCACGTCGGCGACCGCGCGGCGCAACGTCTCGCCGACTTTGAGCTGGCGCTGGCTCGGCCCCGCGCTCACCTGCTTGCCCATTGCTCGGTCTCCCTATTCTGGCCAGGCCCTGCAAATCCCCCGCGCCCATGGCCGTGGAGCCGCCCGGGGGGGCGGCATCCGCCTGGCTTGGTGGGCGAGGAGGTGGCGGGCCCGCGTCCTGCCAGCCAAGCTGCCTGCCTCAGAGGGTGCGCTCGATCGTCTTGCGCTCGAAGATCTCGATGACATCGGCCTCGCGGATGTCCTCGTAGTTTTCGAAGGCCATGCCGCATTCCTGGCCCATCGACACCTCTTTGACCTCGTCCTTGAAGCGCTTGAGCGTCTTCAGCGTGCCCTCGTGGATCACAACGTTGTCGCGGAGCAGACGCACCCCCGCCGACCGCCGCGCGACCCCTTCGGTCACCTTGCACCCCGCCACCTTGCCGATGCCCGAGATCTTGAAGACCTGGAGGATCTCCGCATAGCCGATGAACTCCTCCTGGATCTCCGGCGAGAGCAGGCCGGAAGCGGCGGCTTTCACGTCGTCGACCAGGTCGTAGATGATCGAATAGTAGCGGATCTCCACGCCCTTCTGGTTGGCACCGTTGCGGGCCGGGGCGTTGGCACGAACATTGAACCCGATGATGGGCGAACCCGATGCCTCGGCCAGATTGACATCCGATTCGGTGATCGCGCCGACGCCCGAATGCAGGATCTTGATCCGCACCTCGTCGTTGCCGATCTTCTCCAGGGCCTGGACGATCGCCTCTGCCGAGCCCTGCACATCCGCCTTCACGACGATCGGCAGATCCTTCACATTCTCGTCGGACTTCGCCTGGGCAAGGAGCTGGTCGAGGGTCGCACGGCTGCCGGTGGCGGCCTGCTTCTCGCGGGCCTTGCGCTGGCGATAGTCCGCGATCTCGCGGGCCTTGGCCTCGTCCTCGACGACGTTGAGCACGTCGCCGGCCTCAGGCGTGCCGTTGAGCCCGAGCACCTCGACGGGAACCGACGGTCCCGCCTCGTCGACGCGCTCGCCTTGGTCGTTGATCAGCGCGCGCACCTTGCCCCACTGCTCGCCGACGACGAAGATATCGCCGGTGCGCAGCGTGCCGCGCTGGACCAGCACTGTTGCCACCGGGCCTCGACCGACATCGAGCTTGGCCTCGATCACGGCGCCCTCGGCAGGGCGCTCCGGGTTGGCCTTGAGCTCCAGAAGCTCGGCCTGCAGCGCGATGTTCTCCACCAGGGTGTCGAGGCCTTGGCCGGTGATCGCGGAGACTTCGACATCGAGCACATCGCCGCCCATGCCTTCGACCACCACCTCGTGGCGCAAGAGCTCGGTGCGCACATTGTTGGGCTCTGCGGCCGGTTTGTCGATCTTGTTGATCGCGACGATCATCGGAACCTGAGCCGCCTTGGCGTGGGAAATCGCCTCGATGGTCTGCGGCATCACGCTGTCATCCGCCGCCACCACGAGCACCACGATATCCGTCACCTGGGCCCCGCGGGCGCGCATCGAGGTGAAGGCCGCGTGACCGGGTGTATCGAGGAAGGTGACCTTCGCCCCGGCATCGGTGGTGATCTGATAGGCGCCGATATGCTGGGTGATCCCGCCAGCCTCGCCGGCTACGACATTGGTCTTGCGCAGGGCGTCGAGCAACGACGTCTTGCCGTGGTCGACATGGCCCATGATGGTCACCACAGCGGCCCGCGGCGCGAGGGCCTCCTCGGTGTCGTCCGCGCTTTCGATCGCCTGCTCGACATCCGCCTCGGAGACGCGGGTCACCTTGTGGCCGAACTCCTCGATGATGAGCTCCGCCGTGTCCTGGTCGATCGACTGGTTCTGCGTGGCCATGATGCCACTCTTCATCAGGGCCTTGATCACATCGGCCACGCGCTCGGCCATGCGGTTGGCGAGCTCTTGGACTGTGATCACCTCGGGCAGGGTCACATCTCGGAACACCTTTTCGCGTGCTTCCTGGGCGCCGCGGGACTTGCGCTTCTCGCGCTCCTGGCGCCGACGCATCGCCGCGAGCGAGCGCTGACGTCCGCCCTCGTCATCGCCGGAAAGCTTGGAGATCGTGAGCTTGCCCGTGCGCCGTTTGTCTTCGCCGCGGCCCTTAGACGGTGGCGGAGCTTCCTTCTCTCGCTTCTTCGCAGGCGTCGGACCCGGCTTGCCCCGACCGCGCGCCTCGTCGTCCTCCGTCGTCCTGGTCTCGGTGCGGGCCTGGACGGGGCTCGCCTCGCGCTTGGGCTTTGCCTGCTCGCCGGGTGCCGGGGCGGGGCTCGCGCCGGCCGCTGCTTCTGCCGCCCGCTGACGCTCGAGCTTCTCCTGTTGCTCGGCCTCCTCGGCTTCGCGTTTTTTGCGCGCCTCGTCCTCTTCGGCGCGCCGCTTGGCTTCGGCCTCTTCCTCGGTGCGGCGCTTGGCCTCGGCCTCTTCCTCGGCGCGGCGCTTGGCCTCTTCCTCGGCGCGCTTGGCGTCTTCCTCGGCGCGGCGCTTGGCTTCCTCCGCGGCACGGCGCTTCTCTTCCTCCGCAAGCTTCGCTGCCTGCTTCAGCGCCTGAAGCCGGCGCGCATGCTCCTCCGGCGAGAGCGAGCGCAGCATGTTCGGCTTGCCGCCGCGCCCGCCGCGCCCGCCATCGCGGCCCCCGTCACGCCCGCCATCGCGGCCCCCATCGCGGCCGCCGTCACGCCCGCGCGGGGACTCACCCGTTGAGGCGCTGCCGCGCCCGCCGTCGCGCCGCCCGCCGCCGCTGGCATCGGCGCGCGGGCCTCCGGACCGGCCGCCGCGGTTTTCGTCGCGGGATTGGCCCCTGCCTTGCTGCGCAGTGCGGGCTTCCTGATTATCGGCGTTACGTGCCGCGGGACGGCCGGGCTCGCCGCTGCCGCGCCGCGCGGTCTCGCCCTCCGAGCGCGCCGGTGCATCTTCGCGGGGCGGCCTGGCCTTTGCGGTAACCCCACCGCCCGTTGCAGGCGAGGCAGGGGGCGCCGTCTTGACGCCTGTCGCCGCGGCCCCACCGCTGGATGCGGTGCCGCCCGCGGATGCCGTGCTGCCCGAGGATCCGGTGCCCGTCGGCGTCAGAACCCGTCTGCGCTTTTTCTCGACAACGACAGGTTTCGCGCCGCCGCCGCCGCGGCTCGGCGGACGCCCCCCGCCGCCGCTGCCGCCGCGCCCGCCGCCCGGACCTCCGCGCCCGCCGCGTCCAGCCGGTTTCCTGTCGCCGCTATCCGTATCGCTCATCCGCTATCCCGTATCGGACCGTCCGCCGGTCCCGTTGTCTCGATCGTGTCGTCGCTGGGCAACCCGGCCTCGGCCCTTGCCCGCATCTCCTGCTCTGCTCCGGCTGCAGGCACCGCGTTTTGCGGGCCGCGAAAGCCAGAGAGCCGGTCGGCTTCCCGCACCGCCCGCTCAGCGACCCCGCCCGCTTCGAGAACGGCATGTATGGCAAACTCGCGCCCGAATGCCAAACCCAATTCCGCGGCGGTTAACAGCCCAATCCGCGGCAATCCGGCCACCAGGCGTGCAAGTTTCTCGCGTCCGCCCGCCGCACCGTCGGCGGCCTCGAGCAGCACCCCCGGATTGCCGCCTTGCAGAAGCGCCCGCGTCTTCTCGTAACCGGTGACGGCCTGGCCGGCCTTGCGCGCCAACGCCACCGTGGCGATCAGACGCTCTGCCAGAAGGCGCTCCAAATGGTCCGCGAGATCCGCCTGCGCATGGGCGGCCCCGCGGAAGGCCCGGGCGAAGAGCTTCTTGGCGACCGCTCTCTCGGTGGCGACCCGGTCCGCCGTCAGCCAGACACCACGGCCGGGCAAGCGCTCTGCCAGATCGGGCACCACCGCGTCTCCCGGCCCGCGCACAAAGCGGATCAATCGCGCCGTCGGCCCGCTCGCACCGGTGGCGATGCATCGCCGCTCGGGACCTTCGCGCTCCTTGCGTCTGCCGCCGCGGGTCATCCCGCCTCCATCGGCCATGCCAACTGGCCCCGACCTGTGCATCTCGGCGCCGCCCCTCAGAGACGAGCCTCCTCAGCCGCGCCGTCCTCACCGTCTTGGCCGTCGAGCGTCTCACCGGCTTCGCCGGTTTCGATATCCGCGGGGTCGACCATGCCCAGATCGACCCGGGCCTTCATGATCAGGTACTGCGCCTCTTCGAGGCCCACATCGAAGGGCTCGAGCAGCCCGTCGTCCTTGACGCGTTTGCCGTCGATCGTCGTGTAGCCGCCGGCAAGCTCCCAATCGGCACAGGTGGCGAACTCCGGCAGGGACGTGATGCCGTCTTTGGCGAGCGCCAACACCATCTGCGGCGTAAGCCCCTCGAACTCGATCAGATCGTCTTGCGCCCCCAGCTCGCGCGCCTCGGCGAGCGCCTTCTGGTTCACCTCCTCGAGGCTCTCGCGCGCCCGGGCCTGCAACTCTTCGGCGGTGTCTTCGTCAAAGCCGTCGATTGCCGAGAGCTCGTCGAGTTCCACGAAGGCGACCTCCTCGAGCGAAGTGAAGCCCTCCGAGACCAAAAGTTGCGCCACCATCTCGTCCACATTGAGCGTCTCCATGAACATGGCGGTGCGCTCGTTGAACTCCTGCTGGCGGCGTTCGCTTTCCTCCGCCTCGGTCATGATGTCGATGTCCCAGCCGGTGAGCTGCGAGGCGAGGCGCACGTTCTGGCCTCGCCGGCCGATCGCCTGGGAGAGCTGCTCGTCGGGCACCACCACTTCGATGCGCTGGGCGTCGTCGTCCATCACGACCTTCACCACCTCGGCCGGCTGAAGCGCGGAGACGATGAACGCTGCCGCATCCTCGACCCAGGGAATGATGTCGATTTTCTCGCCCTGCAGCTCGTTGACCACCGCCTGGACGCGGCTGCCGCGCATACCGACGCAGGCGCCAACCGGATCGATCCCGCCGTCATGGGAGAGCACGCCGATCTTCGCCCGGCTGCCGGGATCGCGCGCCACCGCCTTGATCTCGATGACGCCGTCGTAAATCTCCGGCACCTCCATCTGGAAGAGCTTGGCCATAAACTCCGGCGCGGTGCGGGAAAGAAAGATCTGCGGGCCCCTGGTCTCCCGGCGAACGTCGCGGATATAGGCGCGGACCCGGTCGCCGACCCGGTAGCTCTCCCGCGGGATCAACTGGTCGCGGCGCAAGATCGCCTCCGCCCGGCCCAGATCGACGACGACATTGCCGTATTCCACCCGCTTGACCACGCCGTTGATGATCTCGCCGATGCGGTCCTTGAACTCGTCATACTGGCGGTCGCGCTCTGCCTCGCGAACCTTCTGGACGATGACCTGCTTCGCGGTTTGGGCCGCGATGCGACCGAAATCCATCGGCGGGAGCGGCTCGGTGATGAAGTCGCCCACAGTTGCCTCAGGGTTCCGTAGCCGCGCCTCCTCCACCAAGATCTCGGTGAAGTGATTCTCGACCTCCTCGACCACCTCGAGCGCGCGCGACATGTGCACCTCGCGGGTTTTGCGGTCGATGAAGGCGCGGATGTCGTATTCGGCGCCATAGCGCGAGCGCGCCGCTTTGCCGAGGCTCTCCTCCATCGCCTCCAGCACGAGTTCGCGTTCGATCAGCTTCTCGCGCGCGACGGCGTCAGCGATCTGCAAGAGCTCGAGCTTGTTTGCGGTTACCATGCTTCACGCGTCCTTCCTGGCGGTCCCGGCCGGCGCGTCGGCGTCCGGGTCGGTGTCGTCGATCTCCTCGGGGTCGTCTTCGATGGCGTCAAAGGCGCTCTCGTCAATCTCAAGCCGTCCCTCCGAGGCCTTCAAGCTCTCAGCGAGCAACTCGTCGGTCAGCACGAGTTTGGCGTCCGACAACCAGGCGAAGTCGAGCCCAATCGTGCCCTCCGCGATCTCGATAAGCACCTCGCCTTCGGCCGTGCCGGCGAGGATCCCCTTGAAGCGGCGCCGCCCCTCGATCAGCTCGTCCGTTTCGAGCCGCGCCTCATAGCCTTCCCAGCGGTCGAAATCCACCAGCCGGGTCAGCGGTCGATCGATGCCGGGGCTCGAGACCTCCAGATTGTACTCGTCCGCGATCGGATCTGCGACGTCGAGTGCGGCTGAAACCGCGTGCGACAGCGTTGCGCAGTCCTCTATCTCCATCGTGCCGTCGGGGCGTTCGGCCATGATCTGCAGCGTTTTGGTCTTGCCACCCATGACCCGAAGCCTGACGAGCTCAAAGCCCAACCCCTCGATTGTCGGGGTCAGGAGGTCGGCGAGACGCTTGTCGAACGGCGCTTTGGCAACGAGATCCGCCATGCCTGTCGATAAACTCCGATGAGACCGCACGCAGGAGCGCGCAGACCTGGTCACAAGTTAGGTCGAGGAAACGCGGGCCCAACGGGCCAACTGGCCGCGCCGGACGGGCGCGCTCCAGCAATTTGGGATGAGATACGCCGTCGCCGGTTGGATTGCAAGCCCCGGGCCGCAGCTGTGGCAAGTCCCGGGCCGCAGCTGGTCGCCGCCCGCCCAATACTCGGCAACCGCCTCAATCCCATGTCGCATTTGCCTTCCGTTCTCCCAGGGCGGCTCTGCTAGGCTGCGAAAGATCCGTCCCGTTCGAGCCGGAGAGGTGTGCCATGAACCTTGTCGTCCAAGCTCTGCCGTTCCTCCTCGCTCTTGGCGTGGGCGGCGCGATCGGTGTGCTGGCGGCGCGTTGTCGGGACTGGCGATGGCGGCCGCCCGCGGCGCGAACGCGGCTGCAGTCGATGCCGCATCCGGCAATGCTCGCCTCCTTTGCCGGCGATGTGCAGGAAATGAATGGCGGAATGGCTCAGCTTGCCGGGGACGCGCCGGGGCGCGTTGAAGCGGTGTTGGCCCGCTGTCTTGAGCATAGCAGTGCTCGGGTAGTTTACCGTCTCAGCCAATCTGCGCGAGATCTCGGCTTCGCCTACTGTCCAGCGGTGCTCTCGGCGAGCGGCGATCCGAAATATCTGACCGTTTGGGCCGGACTTAACAACGAGCTTATCTGGTCGCTGATCCCGACGGGCCGGATGGTGGAGCCAGTGCCGGCATTGCTCGCCTCTCCCTTCGAAACCGCGCCTTTCGCGCATATGCGCCGGGAGGGTTCCGGACGGGCGGTGGTCAACGCCACTTTCACACGGTTTTTTGGCCGCGATCCGGGCCCTGTGCTCGCCACGCTCCCGGACGACGCCGATGCCGAAGGAGACCGGGTGTTGCTGACCTGCCGCGACGGCCAGGTGCGTCTGTTCCGCGTCTTTTTGGAGAGCGAACCCGGAGGCGAGCAGGACCTCTTTCTCTTTCCGGTCAGCGGTGCGGGCTTCAAGCGATCGGGACCCACGCGCATTTTAGAGATGGTGCCCGTCCCCCTGGCGCAGTTCGAGACCGATGGCACGCTGCTTTGGGCCAGCAGCCGGGCACGCGAGATGCTTGGGCTCCGCGCCGAGGCAGGGACGCGCTTCAGTTCGATTTTTGTCTCGCCAACCCAATCGGGCACTGCACTCGATCCGGCCCGCCTGGTCGAGGAACAGGCGCGAACCGGACGCAGCCACATGCTCCAACTCAGCGATACAGACATTTTCGTCCAGATCGCGCTTGCCCAGGTCTCGCTCTACGAGCGCGAGACGCTGATCGCCGTGCTCACAGATGCTTCGCAGATCCGCCAGCTAGAGGATCAGTTTGCCCAAAGCCAGAAGATGGAGGCCGTCGGCAAGCTCGCCGGCGGTGTTGCGCACGACTTCAACAACGTGCTCACCGCGATCGTCGGGCATTGTGATCTGTTGCTCTTGGGCAAGGATGCCAATCATCCCGATTATGCCGATCTGATGCAGATCACGCAAAATGCCAACCGTGCCGCCGCCTTGGTTCGGCAGTTGCTTGCCTTCTCACGCAAGCAGACGCTGAACCCGGAAGTGCTGTCGATCCAAGATGTCGTGTCGGAAACCCATTACTTGCTGAACCGATTGGTTGGTGAGACGGTTTCGCTGCTGCTCGAGGTCGGCACCGACATTTGGCCCGTGCGCGCGGACCAGCAGCAGCTCGAGCAAGTGCTGATGAACCTCGTGGTCAATGCTCGGGATGCGATGGACGGCTCTGGTACAGTGACCATAACTTTGGCCAACCGGCCAGCGCTCTCGGTCGGCCCCGGCGACAGCCTCGGCAGCGTCGCGCCGCGGGAGGATTACGTCGAAATCCGGCTGATCGATACCGGTCCCGGGATCCCTCCCGGCGTTATCGACAAGGTCTTCGATCCCTTCTTCACAACTAAAGCCAAGGGCGAGGGGACGGGCCTCGGCCTGTCGACGGTCTATGGCATCGTCAAGCAATCGGGTGGCCACATCTTCGCCGAGAACAGGCCAGAGGGCGGTGCATGCTTCCGCATCCTGATCCCCAGGGCGACCGACGTGGCGCCCGAGCCGCCGAAGCCAGTACGCGAGCGGCGCGATCTGACGGGCCGGGGGTCCATTCTTCTGGTCGAGGATGAGCATCCGGTGCGGGCTTTTGCGGCACGGGCGCTCAAGCTCAGAGGGTACGAGGTGGCGGAGGCCGCAACCGCTGAGGACGCGATGCAGATCCTTGCAGACCCCGACTACGAGGTGCATCTGCTGGTGTCCGACGTTGTCATGCCGGGGATGGACGGGCCCACCTTTGCGGCCGAGGCGCGGCGGATGCGCCCAGACCTGCGGTTGCTCTTCGTCTCCGGCTATGCAGAGGAGAGCTTCCGCGAAAACCTGACCGCGACGGATTTCATGTTCTTGGCCAAGCCGTTCTCGCTGAACGAGTTGACCGCGAAGGTGAAGGAGGCCTTGGGTGCGCCCTCGATGCCGGCGGCCCCGGATTAACCCATTGTCAACCATCTTAGCGTCAATTGCTGTTTACGCACTCGAGTCGTCTCAAGTTTGTTATGTATTAGTTCGAACGGCTGTGCGAACATGACTGGAACACGGTCGGGCTGGCGCGTCGGTCGGGTCCGGGATCGAGGGGCGATGGACGCCTTCGGGGCGATGTGGAATAAGGAGTCGGAGAGATGTCGGACGGGCTTTTGAAGCTGGACGAAAGGCGGGGCATGGATAAGCAAAAGGCGCTGGAATCCGCCCTTGCGCAGATCGAGCGGAGCTTTGGCAAGGGCTCGATCATGAAGCTCGGCCAGCGCGACGTGATGGATGTGGAAGCCGTGTCGACGGGGTCCCTGGGGCTCGACATCGCGCTCGGCATCGGCGGGCTGCCGAAGGGTCGGGTAATCGAGATCTACGGACCCGAGAGCTCCGGCAAGACCACGTTGGCGCTGCACTGCATCGCTGAGGAGCAGCGGCTCGGCGGCACCTGCGCCTTCGTCGATGCAGAGCATGCGCTCGACCCGGTCTATGCCCGCAAGCTCGGGGTGGATGTGGACGAGCTGCTGATCTCCCAGCCCGACCCGGGCGAGCAGGCGCTCGAGATCACCGACACGCTGGTGCGTTCGGGCGCCATCTCCTGCGTGGTTGTCGATTCGGTTGCGGCGCTCACGCCCAAGGCCGAGCTCGAAGGCGATATGGGGGACGCGACCGTGGGCGCCCAGGCGCGTCTGATGTCCCAGGCGATGCGCAAGCTCACCGCCTCGATCTCCCGCTCGAAATGCATGGTGATCTTCATCAATCAGATCCGCCAGAAAATCGGTGTCATGTTCGGCTCACCGGAGACGACCACCGGCGGCAACGCGCTCAAATTTTACGCGAGCGTGCGGCTCGACATTCGGCGGATCGGGGCGATCAAGGACCGCGACGAGGTGGTCGGCAACCAAACCCGCGTTAAGGTCGTCAAGAACAAAGTGGCGCCGCCGTTCCGCCAGGTCGAGTTCGACATCATGTATGGCGAGGGGATCTCGAAGACCGGCGAACTGCTCGATCTCGGCGTGAAGGCCGGGGTGGTCGAGAAGTCCGGCTCCTGGTTCTCGTTTGCCGACCAGCGCATTGGCCAGGGTCGGGAGAACGCGAAGAAGTTTCTCCGCGACAACCCCGATGTCGCGCTCACCATCCAAGACAAGATCCGGGCCGCCCACGGGCTCGACTTCGCGCTCAGTGCCGAGGACGACGCCGCCGCGATGGAGGGCTGATCCGCCGGTCCCCTGACAGGGCTGATGGACAGCCTCCGCCGCGCGGGCTACAGAGCGGGCGCCAGCTAACCGCCGGGGCCTGCCATGACGTCGCTCTCAGAAATCCGCTCGACCTTCCTCGACTACTTTGCCAAGCACGGCCACGAGATCGTCGCGAGCTCGCCGCTCGTGCCGCGTAACGATCCCACGCTGATGTTCGTCAATGCCGGTATGGTGCAATTCAAGAACGTCTTCACCGGCCTCGAGCACCGGCCGTATTCGCGTGCGGTCACCTCGCAAAAATGCGTCCGCGCCGGCGGCAAGCACAACGATCTCGACAATGTCGGCTACACCGCGCGCCATCACACCTTTTTCGAGATGCTCGGCAATTTTTCCTTCGGCGACTATTTCAAGGAGATGGCGATCCCGCTCGCCTGGGATCTGATCACTAAGGAATACGGGCTGCCCAAAGAGAAACTCCTTGTCACGATCTATCACGACGACGAGGAGGCGGCCGAGATCTGGAAGAAATACGCAGGGCTCTCGGACGACCGCATCATCCGCATCGCGACGTCGGACAATTTCTGGTCGATGGGCGCGACTGGCCCCTGCGGTCCGTGTTCCGAGATCTTCTACGACCACGGCCCCAGCATCCCGGGCGGCCCACCGGGCTCGCCGGACGAGGACGGCGACCGCTTCATCGAGATCTGGAACCTCGTCTTCATGCAGTTCGAGCAATTCGAGGAGGGGCGTCGGGAGAACCTGCCCAAGCCCTCGATCGACACCGGCATGGGGCTCGAGCGCATCGGCGCGGTTCTTCAGGGGCAGCACGACAATTACGACACCGATCTCATGCGCGCGCTGATCGAGGCATCCTCGGCGGCCTCCGGGGTCGACCCCGACGGCCCCGCGCGGATCCATCACCGGGTGATCGCCGACCATCTGCGCTCCAGCTCCTTCCTGATCGCCGACGGGGTGTTGCCTTCAAATGAGGGCCGCGGCTATGTGCTGCGCCGGATCATGCGTCGGGGTATGCGCCATGCCCACCAACTCGGCATCGACGCGCCGATGATGCACCGCTTGGTGCCTGAGCTCGTCCGCCAAATGGGTCAAGCCTTCCCCGAGCTTACCCACGCCCAGGCGATGATCGCCGAGACCCTAGAGCGGGAGGAGGACCGTTTTCGGCGGACCCTCGACCGTGGCTTGAAGCTGCTCGAGGACGAGGTCGCGGGCCTGGAGGGAGGCGCCGCGTTGCCCGGGCGCACCGCCTTCAAGCTCTACGATACCTTCGGCTTTCCGCTCGATCTGACCCAGGATGCGCTGCGCGAGCGGGGGCTCTCGGTCGAGACCGAAGGCTTCGAGGCTGCGATGGCGGAGCAGAAGGCGCAGGCCCGCGCGGCTTGGGCCGGCTCCGGCGAGACCGCCGACGAGGGCGTCTGGTTCGACCTGCGCGAGGAGATCGGCGCAACGGACTTCCTCGGTTACGACACGGAGACCGCGGAGGGCGTTCTGCGGGCGATCCTGGTCGCAGGGGAGCGGTTGGGATCGGCACAGGCCGGCGCTGAGGTGGCGCTCGTCTTCAACCAGACGCCGTTCTACGGAGAATCTGGCGGGCAAGTCGGCGATGCCGGAAGCGTCGAGACCGTGACGGGCCGTGTGGCCATCCGCGATGTGCAGAAGAAGGCGGGCGGGGTTTTCGTCCATCTCGGCACCGTGGAGGCGGGTGAGGTGGTCCAGGGCGAGGCGGCGACACTCCGGGTCGATCCGACCCGCCGCGCCGCGATCCGCGCCAACCACTCGGCCACGCATTTGTTGCATGAGGCGCTCCGCGGCGCTCTTGGCGAGCATGTGGCACAGCGCGGCTCGCTGGTCGCCGCCGATCGGTTGCGCTTCGATTTCGTCCACACCAAGCCCGTGGCGCCGGACGAGGCCGTCGCGATCGAAGCGGAGGTTAACGCCTATATCCGCCAGGATGCGCCCGTCGAGACCCGCATCATGGCGCTGGAGGAGGCGCAGGAGGCCGGAGCCCGGGCGCTCTTCGGCGAGAAATACGCAGACGAGGTGCGCGTCGTCTCGATGGGCGCGCGGCCAAAGGGTGAGGGCGGCCCTGCGGGCGGCATTTACTCGCGCGAGCTTTGCGGCGGCACCCATGTCGCGCGCACCGGCGAGATCGGCCTGCTGCACATCGTCTCTGAAGGCGCGTCCTCGGCAGGCGTGCGCCGCATCGAGGCGCTTACCGGTGCTGCGGCGCTGGCCCATCTCACCCGGCAGGAGGCCGCCCTCGCCGAGGCGGCGGCGGCTCTGAAGGTCCGTCCCCAGGAAGTGGCGTCCCGCGTCCAGTCTTTGCTCGAGGAGCGCCGCAAGCTGGAGGGGGAGGTCATGGAACTGCGCAAGCAGGTGGCCTTGGGCGGCGGCGGGGCGGGGCCCGAGGCGGAGGAGATCGGCGGCGTCAAGTTTCTCGGTCAGGCGCTCGAGGGGGTTGAGGCGAAGGATCTGCGCGCGCTCATCGACGCCCATAAGGCGCGTTTGGGATCGGGAGTTGTGCTGCTCGTTGCCGACACCGGCGGCAAAGCGGCGGTTGCGGCGGGCGTGACGGAAGACCTCACCGACCGCGTCTCAGCAGTTGATCTCGTGCGCGTGGCGGTCGCCGAGTTGGGCGGAAAGGGCGGCGGCGGCCGGGCCGACATGGCCCAGGGCGGTGGGACCGACCCTACGAAAGCCGAGGCGGCGATCGCTGCGGCCAGAGCGCTCCTGGCCGGCTAAGCCGGTCGGCAGGGACGCCGCGCGAGCAAAGGGCAGGCCTCAGCGGCTGACGGGCCGGATGACAACCTCATCGGGGCGGGCGAGGCCAAGCTCGCTTCGGGCACGCTCATCGAGCAAGTCCAGGTCGAGATAGCCCCGTGTCAGCCGGCGGACGCGGTTCTCCTCAGCCTGACGCGTGGCCTTCAGCTCGAACAGGGCGGCCTCGAGCGCGGTGATCTCGGCCCGCGCCGCGGCTTGAGCCTGCAACCCACGATCCCCTCGGAGGCCGGAATAGACGAAGCTGCCGATCCCGGCCAGGATCACAGCGTAAATGAACGGCCCGATGACCCGGGCCAGCGCGGTTTGCGGCATGATACTCCCTCACGACTGATGTGAATCTGCCACGTATCCGAGGCGTTTGCCGCGGGAAATTCACCCGTCGCCCTACTCTAAGCCCTGAGTGAGTCGCGGGCGCAACAGGGCGCGCCGCCAAGCGCCGCTTCGCAAGCCCTGCGAGTCAGCGACGACCCCGCGGCAGCACCGAACGCCCGGCATAGACGGCGGCGTCGCCGAGCTCTTCCTCGATGCGGATCAGCTGATTGTATTTCGCCAAGCGGTCCGAGCGCGCCAGACTCCCGGTCTTGATCTGCCCGCAATTGGTTGCCACCGCGAGATCGGCGATGGTCGTGTCCTCGGTCTCGCCGGAGCGGTGCGACATGACCGCCGTCATCCGTGCTTTGTGCGCCATATCGACGGTCGCGAGCGTTTCCGACAGCGTGCCGATTTGGTTCACTTTGATCAGGATCGAGGTTGCCGCGCCGGACCTGATCCCGCGTTGGAGTCGCTCTGAATTCGTGACGAACAGATCGTCGCCCACGAGCTGGCAGCGGTCGCCGATCTCCGCGGTCAGCGCCGACCAGCCCGCCCAATCGTCCTCCGCCATTCCATCCTCGATCGAGACGATCGGGAACGCATCGACCAGATCCGCAAGATAATGAACCATTTGCTCGGACCGCAGGGTCTTACCCTCGCCGGCGAGGACATAGCGGCCGGCTTCGGCATCGTAGAACTCGGTCGCTGCGGCATCGAGCGCGAGGACCACGTCGCCGCCCGGATCGTAGCCGGCCTTCGCGATCGACGCGACGATGAAGTCGAGCGCCTCCTTGGCCGAGGCAATGCCCGGGGCGAAGCCGCCCTCGTCGCCGACATTGGTGTTATGCCCGGCGGCTTTGAGTTCCTTCTTGAGCGTGTGGAAGATTTCCGAGCCGATCCGCACGGCGTGGGCGAGGCTCTCGGCACCGACCGGCATGATCATGAATTCCTGGATGTCGATCGGGTTGTCGGCATGCTGCCCGCCATTGATGATGTTCATCAGAGGCACGGGCAGGGTGCGCGCAGCGACCCCGCCAACATAGCGGTACAGCGGCAGCCCGGTCGATTTCGCGGCCGCATGGGCGGTTGCGAGCGAGACCCCGAGGATCGCGTTGGCGCCGAGGGAGGACTTGTTGGCGGTCCCGTCGAGTTCGATCATCGCCGCATCGACCGTCTTTTGCAGGAGCGCATCGACCCCGGCCAGCGCATCGAAGATCGGCCCGTTCACCGCCTCGATGGCCCGCAGGACCCCCTTGCCATGGTAGCGCGTGCCGCCGTCGCGCAGCTCGACCGCCTCATGAGCGCCGGTCGATGCGCCCGAGGGTACGGCAGCGCGACCGGTAGTGCCGTCCTCCAGTAAAACATCGACCTCGACGGTGGGATTGCCGCGGCTGTCGAGGATCTCGCGCGCGGTAATGTCGATGATGGCGCTCATGGCTTCGGCTCCCTCGCCCTGCAGATGCTCAGAGGCTTACACGTCGAGAGGGTCCTGGCACAAGTTGGGCCGCAAACCGGGCCGCGGCTCAGGGCGCGCCTTTTTCGGCGGCTTTGGCGGCATTCCAGAGCGCATCCATTTCGGCCAGGCTGGCGTCCTCCGGCCGACGGCCCTCGGTTGCCAGCCCTGCCTCGATTGCCCGGAACCGCCGCTCGAATTTTGCGGTCGCCCGACGCAGCGCGGTTTCTGGGTCGACCGAGAGGTGGCGACCCAGATTGACCAACACGAACAGCAGGTCGCCATACTCCTCCTCGCGGCGATCCTGTGTCGCGTCGAGCTCCGCGGTGAGCTCGGCCGCTTCCTCGGAAATCTTCGCGAGCACATCGGCGGGCTCGGTCCAGTCGAAGCCCACGCGCGCCGCGCGCTTGGTGAGCTTGAGCGCGCGGGTGAGGCCCGAGAGTGTGGCCGGAACGCCGTCGAGTGCGCTCGCGCGTCGCTCGCCCTTTTCGGACCGTTCCGCAGCCTTGATGGTTTCCCAATCGACCGCAGTCGGGTCGGCCTTCGGACCTCCAAGCTCTGTGCCGAACACATGGGGATGGCGACGGAGCATTTTGTCGGAGACGGCGCGGACGACATCGGCAAAGGCGAAGGCGCCGCGTTCTTCGCCGATTTGCGCGTGATAGACGACCTGGAGCAGCAAATCGCCGAGCTCGTCGCATAATGCCGCCATATCCGCCTGCTCAATGGCCTCCGCCACCTCGCAGGCTTCCTCGATGGTGTAGGGCGCAATCGAGCGGAAGTCCTGCTCCTGGTCCCATGGGCAGCCATCTGGCGCTCTCAGCCGCGCCATGATCTCGAGCAACCGATCGATCCCCGCTTCGCGGGCATAGACGAGGGCGTCCGAGGCGGCGCGATCCGGATTTGGGCGGGGCTGCTCAGTACCTGTCGTTTGCGTACCGGTCGCGTCGGTGGTGTTGGTCATCCGTTCCCTCCGATGGCCGTCAGCGGACATAGTCGGCACGGCGGGTTTCGCTCATGCCCATAAGCCCCAAGCCCTCCCAGCCGGCGAACTTCACCCAGTTGAGCCACCAGGAGAGGGCCTCGCGCGTGTAGGTCACGCCGCGATAGGGCCACCATTCGTGCTCAAAACCCCGGGCCGCGGAGATCGGCATGTCCGGCCGGCCATAAAACGCGGAAATCCAGCCCGCCCGGGTCAGGTGATAGGCATCGGAGACGATCACCAACCGGTCGAACCCGCGTGCCTCCGCGATTTCGAACGAATAGCGTAAATTCTCGAAGGTCGAGACTGAGCGCGGTTCGATGATCAGCTTACGGCGATCCGCGCCGAGTTCGGCCGCATAGTCGCGCATCAGCGACGCGGCGGGCGTGGCGGGATGATAAAAGCCCAGCCCTCCAGAAAAGATCACGTTCTGCACCCGGCCCGCTTCGAGGAGTGCCACGGCGGCGGCCACGCGGCGGCGCGAGTTATAGGCCAGCTGCCCATCTCCCGAGACCCCCGCCCCCAGAACGATGGCCGCGTCGGCCGGAGCCCGAAGCGCAGCCCCGTCTACCGTCTGCGCCTTCACCACCTGATCCTGATAGATCACCGCCGCGACCGTCATGAGGAGAACGGCCAGGCCAAGCCTGAAAAGCAGCCGCAGTCGCCGATAGGTCGCGCGCATCTGAGCGTCACTCCCACTCGATGGTGCCGGGCGGCTTCGAGGTGACGTCATAGGTCACTCTGTTGATGCCCCGCACCTCGCCGACAAGCCGCGCTGCGACGCGCGACAGGAATGCCGGCGTGAAATGGTAGACATCCGCCGTCATGCCATCGACGGAGGTAACCGCCCGCAGCGCGCAGGCGAAGTCGTAGGACCGACCGTCGCCCATCACGCCAACGGTTCGCACGGGGAGCAACACGGCGAAAGCCTGCCAAATGTCATCATAGAGCCCGGCCGCGCGGATCTCCTCGAGAAATATTGCATCGGCCTGCTGCAGCATCGCCACCCGCTCGGCGGTAATCTCGCCCGGAATGCGGATCGCGAGCCCCGGGCCGGGGAACGGGTGGCGGCCGACGAAGCCGTCTGGCAGGCCGAGTTCGCGGCCAAGGGCGCGGACTTCGTCCTTGAAGAGCTCGCGCAGGGGCTCGACCAGCTTGAGGTTCATCCGCTCCGGCAAACCGCCGACATTATGATGCGATTTGATGGTCACCGCGGGCGCGCCGGTCACGCTGACGCTCTCGATCACATCCGGATACAGGGTGCCCTGGGCGAGGAAAGCCGCGTCTATGCCTTTGGCGTGTGCCTCGAAGACATCGATGAAGAGCTTGCCGATCGTCTTGCGCTTTTCTTCCGGGTCGGTGACGCCTGCAAGGGCTGCGAGAAAGCGCGCGCTCTCATCCACGGCGATGAGGGGAATGTTGTAGCTGTCGCGAAAGAGGGTCACCACCTCCTCGGCCTCGCTCTGGCGCAGCAGGCCGTGATCGACGAAGACGCATGTAAGCCGGTCGCCGATCGCTTCGTGTAGCAGGACGGCGGTCACAGCACTGTCGACCCCGCCAGACAGACCACAAACCACCCGGGCCGAGCCGACCTGCGCCCGGATGGCCGCGATGGCCTCGCCGCGATAGGCCGCCATCGACCAATCACCGGTCATTCCGGCGATCCGGCGCGCGAAGTTCTCCAATATCCGCCCGCCCTGTGGCGTGTGCACGACCTCTGGGTGGAACATCAGCCCGTAGAAGCGCCGTGCCGGGTCTGCGAGCACGGCATAGGGCGCACCCTCAGAGGCCCCTTGGACCTCGAAACCGCTCGGTAAGGCTGTCACCCGGTCGCCATGGGACATCCAGACCTCGACGCTTTGCCCAGGCTCCGCAACGCCGTCGAAGAGATCGCTGGCGCGGTCCAGCCGAAGCTCTGCACGGCCGAACTCGCGCTTATGCCCGCCCTCGGCGCGCCCGCCCAGCTGGTGCACCATCACCATCTGACCATAGCAGATCCCCAGCACTGGGACCCCCAGTTGGAAGATCTCCCCCGCCGCCCTTGGAGAGCCCACGTCCTCGACCGAGGCAGGGCCGCCGGACAGGATAATGGCCCGTGGCGCAAGGCGCGCCAGCAGCGCCGCGTCGACCCGGTCGAAGGGGTGGATCTCGCAATAGACCCGGGCCTCGCGAAGCCGACGCGCGATGAGTTGGGTGAGCTGGCTGCCGAAATCGACTATCCGGCAGGTTTGATGCGTGGGGTCGGGGTGGGGGGCGGGGGACATGGGCGCGGCCGGTACTCTTTGGCGGGTGCGCTCTCTATACGGATCAAGCGGGGGTCTGTCACGCGCGTCACTGGGATCGGTCGAGATACAGGCACAGGTCTCGGCAGCATGACAGGTGCCGAGACCGGGTCGGTCCGCCCGAACCGCTTTCGCCAGGCCAACGCGGGTCAGATGTCGCAGACGGACCAGAGATCGCCGAAATCCGCCCGTCCGGTCCCCCGCTTTCGCGCCATCTGAGGGGTCTGCGGTGGTCGGGCCAGTCGCCCCTCCGCCGGCATCGGATATCAAGGTCGGAGCGCGGGTATGAGCGAGGTGCAGGCGGAGCCTGGGGGCGGACGGCGCAGGGCGCGCGGTGGCGGCGGCGCGGCGCGACGGGCCGAGCGAACGCAACCGCGGCACGAGGTCGCGCAAGTCCTTGAGCGCAACCTTCCGAACTTCGAGATCCTCACGAGCGAGGCGCTGGAGATCATCGAGGCGAATGCGGAGACGATTCTCGAAGAGATCGGCGTTGCCTTTGCCGACAACCCCGGCGCGCTCGCCCGTTGGCGCGAGGCAGGCGCGGATGTCCAGGGCGAGCGCGTCCATATCCCCAGAGGGCTGGCGCGCAAGCTGATCGAGACCGCGCCGCGTGCGTTTACCCAGATCGCCCGAAACCCCGAGCGCTCGGTCGAGATCGGCGGCAGGCGCATGGTTATGGCCCCTGTCTACGGCCCCCCGTTCGTGCGCACCCTCGAGGAAGGCCGCCGTTACGCGACCATGGCCGATTTCGAAATGTTGGTGAAGCTGACCTACCAGTCGAAATGGTTGCATCATTCGGGCGGCACGGTGTGCGAGCCGACCGATGTGCCGGTCAACAAGCGCCATCTCGATATGCTGCTCGCGCATATGCGGCTGTCCGATAAGCCGTTTATGGGTAGCGTGACCGACCCCAAGCGGGCCGAGGACTCGGTCGCGATGTGCGAGATCCTCTGGCAAGGCGCGCTGCCGGACGGCCCGGTGATGACCTCGCTGATCAACATCAACTCGCCGCTGACCTTCGATGCGGTGATGATGGGTGCGCTCGAGGTCTATGCCCGCGCTGGCCAGGCGACGATCGTCTCGCCATTCATCGTCGGCGGCGCGATGGCACCCGTGACGGTCGCCGGCACCCTAACCCAACTCCTGGCGGAGGTGATGGCCGGCATCGCCTATGCCCAGCTCGTGCGGCCTGGCGCCCCGGTGATCTTCGGGGCCTTCGTGACTTCCATCGATATGAATTCCGGCGCGCCGACCATGGGGACGCCTGAGGCGTCGCACATCCTCTATGGCGCGGGGCAGCTTGCACGGCGGCTGGGCCTGCCGTTCCGATCGGGCGGCGCGCTTTGCACATCGAAGCTTCCCGACGCGCAGGCAGCCTATGAGACCGCGAATACGCTCAACGCGGCGTTGCTCGGCGGGGTGAATTTCATGCTTCATTCTGCGGGCTGGCTCGAGGGGGGCCTGGTTGCATCGCCCGAGAAACTGGTGCTCGACGCAGACCAACTGGGCGTGCTCCACCATCTTGGCCGGGGTATCTCCGTCGATGAGGACGCGCTGGCGATGGACGCGATCCGCGAGGTCGGTCCGGGCGGGCATTTCCTGGGCTGTGCGCACACCCAGGCGCATTTCAAGAACGCGTTTTGGCGGACGCAAGTGCTCGACTACAAGCCCTTCGAAACCTGGGCCGAAGAGGGCGGTCAAGAGAGCGCTCAGATCGCGAGCCGGCGGGTCGCCAAATTGTTGGAAACCTACGTCAAGCCGCCGATCGATCCTGGCGTGGAGGAGGCGCTCCTCGACTTCGTCGCGCGGCGCAAGGCCGAGGAGCCGGACGCCTTCGGCTGATCCCTCGGCTGGGGGGATGGCCGGTGCGCCTGCGTCTCGGCAAGCAGCGCAGCCAGGATCTGGACATGGCGGCTCGGTTTGTAACCGACAGAACCTTCCCGCCGGTCGGTCTCGCAGCGCGCCTCTGCCTCGCGGAGTTTTTCCACGATCCGTGGCCCAGCTTGGCCGAAAAGACCCGGGAGGGCCGCGGGCAAGTCGCGGGCGCGCTGGTAGCCGGCGGCAGCGCGGCGGGCTGCCCTGGCCAGCAGCGCTGGGCGGCACAAAGACGGTGGCTTGTCGTCCGCCGGTGCCGAGGCGGGTCGAGTGGCCGGCTCGAGGCCGGGTTTAGGCGCGTGCTTGGTGCGGCGGTGGCGCGACCGCGCGGGGCGGTCGGCGGAGCAGGTATCTAGCATGTCGGTCTCCCTGGGATGTCAGGCAGCGCCCAGTGTCGCTCCGCCGAGCGGGTGTTGCGTGCCTGGCCGGAGCAGCGCGCGCTGGGTCCTAATTGGTAAACAAAATATAAATATCGCCGGAAAGTAGGCTGTTAACCAACTGTTATATTTTGGGACATAGATTGCATTTTAGGAAATGTGACTGTTAAAGGGCAGCCATCGTGGTACAAATGCGTGATATTCTCGACCGGTGCAGCGATTGGGCCGAACATGCGTTCCCGGATTCTGCTGAGACCGCGACCGCCGGCGACGCGGCGCTCTACCGCGCCCATACCGAGGACGGCGCCGGGATCAGGGCCATCGCTCGAGCAACCGGGCGCGCTCCCTCGACCGTGAGCCGCGCCGTCAGGCGGGTGGAAGAGCGGCGCGACGATCCGCTATTCGACCGCCTCTTGGCTGACGGCGGACAGAGCGACCAAGCGGCAGAGGTCGGCCGGGGGTCACGCGCCACTGCGACCCCCGCCGCCGGCAGAGCGACCCTCGCCGTCGGCACTGCACCACCGAAACGGGCAACGATCGCGCTCAGGCGCCTCAATGAGCCGGGCGCCTTCCTCATGGTCGCCACCGGGGCCGAGAAGGCCGGTATTTTCTGCGCCGCCAACGACCACCGAAAACCGATCGCGCTGCTGCCTGTCGACATC
Source organism: Pikeienuella sp. (assembly GCA_050331335.1). Classification (GTDB taxonomy): domain Bacteria; phylum Pseudomonadota; class Alphaproteobacteria; order Rhodobacterales; family Rhodobacteraceae; genus Thermohalobaculum. The sequence goes on along the minus strand of JBHJGY010000067.1, from coordinate 8,001 downwards.
GCGGCCGATCTGAGGCGCCGAGACTGGATCCGCCTGGTTTCCAGAAGCGACAACAGCGCGCGCTACGTTATTTCCGAGCCGGGGCGCGCCGCCCTCAAACGGCTGCTCGCCGCTGAAGCCGTCGATCGGATCAACGGAACCAGCGCCGATCCAGCCAGCCCCTCGCCATTCCTGGCACAACACCAGATCCCCGGGGCCCGCTTGCTTGTCGATCCCGAGACGGCGGCGGAGATCCGCCAGCCGGTCAATCTCGCGGAGAGCCCCATCGGTTGGCTCGCCCGGCGCCGAGGCCCGGACGGGCGGCCGTTCCTCAGTCCCGAGGAGGTCGAGGCCGGCGAACGGCTGAGAACCGATTTCGAGGCGGCACAGATGGGGCCGAGGGTCACCCAGGATTGGGACGCGTTCCTCACCACCTGCGACCGCGGCACCGGCGGCCGCCCGGGACGGGGGCCGGCGGACGGCCCGTCGGCCGCGCGCGACCGGGTCTCGGCGGCGCTGTCCGCACTCGGTCCTGGGCTGGCGGATGTGGCGTTGCGGGTGTGCTGCTTCGTGGAGGGCCTTGAGAGCTGCGAGCGGCGCATGGGTTGGTCGGCGCGGTCGGGCAAGGTGGTGTTAAAGATCGCGCTTGGTCGGCTCGTCGAACATTATGGCATGATCGCCGGACAGCGCTGACCGGGCCAGGGCCGGTCAAGCCGCCCTGGCTTGACCCTGCGCGTCTGGCCCTCGAAGATCCGGCAATGACCTTGCGGACCATCGAGACCGATGACGATATTGCAGAGGGCTGCGCTTGGCTCGCGGCCCGCTGCGTGCAGCTTGCACAAACCCATGAGCGGCTCGGCCCGCCGCCGCTCCGGCGTCGGCCCGGGGGCTTCTCGGCGCTGGTCTCCGCCATCGTCAGCCAGCAACTCTCGGTTGCGTCGGCGCAAGCCGTCCGCGGCCGGCTCGAGGGCCTGGGTGGCGACGATCCGGTCCGGCTCGGGGCGCTCGACGATGCGGCACTGCGCTCGGCCGGGCTCTCGCGGCAAAAAATCAGCTATCTCCGCGCCCTGGTCGACGCGGGCCTCGACTATTCAGCGCTGGCCGAGATGCCCGACGAGGAGGCCATTGCCACGCTGACGGCGGTCAAGGGCATCGGCCGGTGGACCGCAGAGATCTACCTGATGTTCTCCCTCGGCCGACCGGATGTGATTGCGGCCGACGATTTGGCGCTCCAGGTCGGTGCCCAACTCCTATACGGTCTCGAAAAGCGGCCGACCCAAAAAGCGCTGCGCGACCGGGCCGAAGCTTGGGCGCCGTGGCGCGCCGTTGCGGCCCGGCTGCTTTGGTCAGCCTATGCGGATGGCAAGAAGCGTGAAGGGGTGGCGCCGGTCTGACGGTACCCCGCGGGTTGTTCCCACCCGTCCCACGGCCTATGACATCGGTCAGTTTCGCGATCAGGGCCAGGAGACCGCCATGACCGACCTCGACGGCCCCCGCGCCGGCCCGGCCTCGGGTGTCACGCGCCAACTCGTTGTGCTCCTCCATGGCTATGGCGCGGACGGTGCTGATCTGATCGGCCTCTCCGAGCCCATGGCCACCTATCTGCCCGACGCGGTGTTCCTCGCGCCCAACGGCCCCGCGCCGTGCCGCATCAATCCCATGGGGCGGCAGTGGTTTCCCATCAGCCAAATCGATGGCAGCCCCGAGGCGGAGATGCGCGCGGGCTATATCGCCGCGGCAGAGGCGCTCGACGGGTGGCTTGAAACCGCGATTACCCACGCCGGCGTGGCGCGATCGGCCACCGCACTTGTCGGGTTCAGCCAGGGAACCATGATGGCGCTGTCGGTTGGGCCACGCCGGCCTCCGGGGCTTGCGGGGATCGTCGGCTTCTCTGGCCGGCTGATCGACCCCGCTGCCCTGTCCTTGGCCCAAGCGCGGCCGCCCGTGCTCTTGATCCATGGCGATCGCGACGATGTCGTGCCGCATTCGGCGATGGCCGAGGCAGAGGCTGAGCTCAAGGGGGCCGGTTTCACCGTGGCGACCCATACCAGTGCGGGCACCGGTCACGGCATCGCGCCGGACGGCTTGGGTCTCGCAACGGGTTTTCTCCGGAGCGCCTTCGGTCTGGGGCCGGTCGGGTGAGCCACAGGCATGCGCTGGCGTCGGCTGTGGGTTTTGGGGACAACCCTGTGGAAAAGCGCCGCTAAGTTCTGACATAAATCTGTCGTAGGCCTTTGCTAAGAGGTGCTTGGCGCGGAGTAAGGCCGCATCTAGAGGGTTGTCGCCGCGCTGGCCCGAGATATAGTGGGCGTACGGGGCGAGCTTGGCTATCCCGTCTCGTGGGCGTCGCACTGAACGACGAGGCGAGCAGCTATGGACGTATCCTTCGCAAATAGTTTCGTAAGGCAGCCTGCAGGGTTGCGCGATCACCCGGCCTTGGTCTTAAACGCGGACTACAGGCCGTTGTCTTACTTCCCCCTCTCCCTGTGGCCATGGCAAGAGGCGGTGAAAGCCGCCTTTTTAGATCGTGTGCAGATCGTCGCGGAATATGACTTCGAGGTGCGCAGCCCGTCGATTTCGATGCGGCTGCCCTCGGTGGTCGTGTTGCGCGACTATGTAAAGCCGGCGCGCTTTCCGGCATTCACTCGCTTTAACCTGTTTTTGCGCGACGAATTCACCTGCCAATACTGTGGGGCGAAAGGCGAGATGACCTTCGACCATGTGCTTCCACGCTCCCGGGGCGGGCGGACCACCTGGGAAAACGTCGTTGCCGCCTGCTCCAGATGCAACCTAAAGAAGGCAAACCTGACGCTTCGGCAGGCGGGAATGTCGCTGGCGCGACCGGCCTACCGCCCCGATGCCGCAGAGCTGCAAAACAAGGGACGGAAGTTCCCGCCCAATTATCTCCATGAAAGCTGGATGGACTTCCTCTACTGGGATGCCGAACTGGAAGCCTGAGGTCCGACAAGCCAGGCAGGCCGAGCAGCATCGAAGGCCGGGGCCTCAGCGCTCCGGCTGCGGCAAATGGGGCCGCACCGACCAACCCCAGATCGCGGCGAGCCCGAGCGAGGCCAGCCCGTTCCACCCCGCCATCGAGATGCCAAACAACTTCCAGGCGATTTCGTCGCAGCGGACCGGATCGGTCGCCTCGATCCGTGCCAACAGGTCCTCGACGCTCCCGCGCCCTGGGTCCGGGGCGGCGCAACCTTCGAACCCCGTCCACCACTGTTGCTCAACGCCCACATGAAACGCCGCGATGCCGAAGCTTACGACCATCGTAAAGGCGCCGAGTCCGGCAATCGCCCGGTGCACCCGCCAAAGGGCTGTCACCGCGAGCAGCGCCAGGGCGACTGCGACCACATGCGGCCAACGCTGCCAAACGCACAGCGGGCACGGCGCCAAGCCGCCCAGGAACTGAAATCCCAGGGCGCCGAGAAGCATGAGGAGCGAGCCCGCCCCTGCAACGAGTATTCGACCGTAATTCGTCATAGGATGAATTTCACCGCAATAAAGCCGCCGATCAACAGCACAGCGCCCACCGTGGCAACGAGCCCGAGCCGCGCCTCGATAAACGCGCGCGCGGGCGGGCCGAATTTCCACAAAATGGCGGCAACCAGGAAGAACTGCGCCCCGCGTCCGATCAGTGATCCCAGAATGAAGGTGCTCATCGAGAGCCCGGCCACGCCAGAGCCGATCGTGATCACCTTATAGGGGAAGGGCGTGAACGCCGCGAAGAGGACGGCGATCAGCCCGTTATCACGAAACATCTCGGCCGCCTGCTCGAACTCGGCGGACTTGCCGTAAAACGTCAACACCGGACGCCCCACCTCCTCGAAGAAAATCGCGCCAATCGCATAGCCGGCCACGCCGCCTGCGACCGAGGCGAGGGTGCAAACCCCAGCGATCAACCAGGCGCGATCCGGGCGCGCCAGCACCATCGGGATCAGCATCACGAGCGGCGTGATCGGAAAGATCGAACTTTCGACAAAGGAAACCGCCGCCAACCACCAAAGCGCGCGCGGACGATCCGCCAATGCCAAAATTCTGCCATAGAGTTTGTCTAGCATCAGCCTTCGTGGTTATATTGCGTGAGGGACAGGCGACTGAGGCGAGGTGCCCCCGGCCCTGCGGTCGGTAGCAATCGCGAGGAGCTGTGTCCAGTAAGTGCGTTGGACGGTTATCTTATGACAGTCGAGTGTGATCACAAGCTGCGGGAATTGATTAACGGAGGCCGGCTGGAACAGCCCGCCCCGCAACGGCTTGAGCGGCTCGACGACCCGGAAACGGTCGCGGTGAAGCGCCGCACACATATGGGGTTCGTGCTCGGTGGCATCGGTGGGCTCTGCGCTGGGGCCGCGTTCGCCGCGCTGGTCGCTCTCAATGGGTCAGAACCCGAGCGCGAGATCGAGGTCATGGTCGCGCCCGTGCAGGTCGAAAACCCCCATACCGCGCGGATTTCCGACGGTGGCCCCGTGCCGCGGCATACCCCGACCGGGCTCAATGGTCGTGTGATCGAGGCTTTGACCCCCATCGAGGAGCCCGCGGAGGACGCTGTCGCCCGGGCTTCCCCTGCGCCGCTCAAGGACCCTGTGATCGAGTCGGGCGAGTTGGACGTGCCCACCCTGATATCGCCCGAACTCCGTCAAGCGGACGGTGCGGCCGTGGCCGAGGCCAGCGAGGGGCCCGGGGCAGCTCAGGTGGCTGGCGATCAGGGACCCGAGGAAGGTCAGCCCGTTGCGCCGGCCGCTGTGCCGCAGCCGGAACTCCAAGCGCCTGCCCTGGTTGTCGCCTCCGCGAATCTCGTGATGAGCCGGCTTTTCAACGGCGTCGGCGGGATCGCCTACGCCCCGCTGCGCTTCGTCGACGCCACGCTCTGGGAGGATGGCGCCTGCGGCCATCGTTCGCGTCCCGCGTTTCCGGCCTATTGCACGCTCGACCGGAGCCTTTATGGCGATCCAGCAACCGGCATCGACGCGCATGCGCTTTACGCGTTCGCCCATGAGTTCGGCCATCATGTGCAAAACGTTCTCGGGGTCGCGCTGTCACCCATCGATGTGCCGGCCAACGACCTCCAGGCCGACTGTTTCGCCGGGGTGTGGGCGCATCAAGATCCCCTGATCCATGACATCCTCGTTGTCGATGGGGTCGCTGAGGCGCTGGCAGCTCGGGAGACGCGGCAACAGCGGGCGGAGTTGCGCCGACTCGCCTTCGAAACGGGGCGCGCTGCCGGCGGTTTGATGGCTTGCGATGCAATCGATGGCGCCCGCCTGACCTCTCCCAAGGGCGAAAAGACCAAGGCCGGCTGACGCGTCCGGCCGGTTGACCGCGGATCGGGGGCGGCTAAGATGCAGCCCGCGCCCGGATGGCGGAATTGGTAGACGCAGCGGATTCAAAATCCGCCGGTGGCAACACCTTGTCGGTTCGAGTCCGACTCCGGGTACCATCTCTTAGCTTGGATCACCTTACGCATCGCGGCCGCGCATGCGGGTCTCGTTGAGATGTTGAGCTCCAGGCTCAGCCAGAGCCGCGCGCGCAGGCCGAAACCCACTCCGTGATCCCCGCCGCAGACCGGCCCTCGCGGGCCGGAGCGCCTTAGCACGCGCCAGCTCTTTGGGGAGCGCACGCGCCAAGGCGCTGGCCCATGGCCACCCGCCGCTCTCAAACCGGAGTGGCTGGATTTTGGACCGTCATTGACACCGCATCATCGTCCGACCCTCTCGCTCGGCTGGATGCTCGCCTCAGATGGCCCGAATCCCTGAGGCCATTGCACCGCAAAGCGCCTGATCCTTGCTATGACTGAGCCCGATAAGCTCAGCCTCGGCGAGATCCGGCTTGTCGAGCGCGCCGAGAGGGCCGGAATGCGCGGGCTGGCCGGGCGGTGCGCGCCGCGCTCGCGCTGCCCCTCTCTCCGGTTTCGATCGTCAGCAGCAGACAAAGTCGGCGGATCGTCCAAAGCGGCCGCCAGAAGGAGATCATGAGGCCCAGGTGTTCAATCACGGGGCGGATCCCGTCCGCCGTCTCGACCCGCCTCCCACGGCCATCATGAGGACACAACGCGTCCCGCGACCGCGCCGAAGCATTCGCCGGGGATCCGTTCCGGGATCGTCCGCCAGCACGACCGGCTGACCAGCCGACTGCACCCGATCCGGTTCTCAAACGCAGCGCCCGCCATCCACCTCGAGCGCGACGCCGGTGAGGAACGCTGCTTCGTCGGACGCAAGAAAAAGCGCGGCATTGGCGACATCGAGCGGCCGCGACAGCCGGCCCATCGGGATCGTCGCGACAAAGCGGGCCCTGTTCTCCGGTGTGTCTTCGACCCCCATGAAGGTCTCGAGCAGCGCCGTCTCCCCCATTACCGGGTTGAGCGTGCAAACCCGGATCCCGTCCGGCGCAAGTTCGGCCGCCATCGATTTCGAGGTCACGATCGCCGCCGCCTTGGAGCCGTTGTACCAAGTCAGCCCCGGACGCGGCCGCACCCCGGCCGTCGAGGCAATCGTCAGGATGACACCGGAGCCTTGCGCGCGCATCACCGGCACGGCTGCCCTGGCCGCGAGAAAGAGCGCTTTGACATTCACGGCGTAGACCCGGTCGAACTCCACCTCGGTGACATCGAGCATCGGCTGGTTGCGGTGGCTGACGCCGGCATTGTTGACCAGGATGTCGAGCCGGTCCCAGCGCTCAATGCAGCGTTCGACCATCGCCTGTGCATCGGATCCGCTGGCGACATCTGCCGTGAAGGGCTCCGCCGCTCCCTGCCGGGCGGCCGAAAGGCGACTGGCCACGGTTTCGGCGCGCTGGGCATCGATATCGACGACGAGTACCCGCGCCCCCTCCTGGACGAAGCGCTCGCAGATCCCTTCGCCAAAGCCCGAACCGCCGCCGGTCACGAGCGCGGTCTTGCCCGCAAGGCGGCCGTCTGCGGCGCTCATTTCGGCACCTTGAGGAACCGGGCGCTCCCGTTGCCAGACGCGCGGTCGCTGGAGAGGAACCGCCCCCCGGCCCGACCCGAGGGTGCGGACTGGCGCATCACCGGCCCGCTCTCGCCCCCGTCGTCGCCGACCCGAACCGTCCGCGAGACAGCCGGCTGCCAGGTGGTCTCGTCCACCCAGTCGAGCACCGCCGGCATCCATTCCGGCGGCCATCCATGCCCGCCCTGGTGGACGAGCAGATCAAGCGCGCCGCCGTCGCCGCACGCCCCCCAGCGGGTCCGCTCGAAGCCGAAATAGGGGCGCGCCGCCTGCGGGGCCGTCTTGCAGCCGTTGCTGCGCGCCATCATCGCCAGCGTTTCCATCAGATCATTGGACTGCAAGATGGGCCCGGTGACAAGCCGCCCCGAAAAAGGCACGATGTCATCTTCTACGCCATGTGCGTGCATGAACCGCACCGGTCGCTTGCAGCCCTGGGGCAGGCGCTGAGCGTAGCCCGCCCCGTGCACCGCGAATGCCACGCCCATCTCCGGATGGTGGCAAGCGATCTCGTAAATCATGAAACCGCCGTCTGATTGGCCTGTCCAGACCAGCCGCTCCAGATCGATGTTGTAATTGAGCGCCACGGTGTCCAGCACCCGGCGGAGGAAGTCGATGTCGTTGCGGGGATGGACCGCCGCACGGATCCGCCGCCCCCAACCTGTGCCGACCTGGCCGTCGGAGTATGTGATGTCGAGCGCCGTCGGAACGATGAGCGCATAGCCCTCGCGCACCACCATCTCCCGGAAATAGGCGGCCTCCGTCACCGTTCGGCTGAGGCCCAGCGAGCCGGTCAGGTACACGATCGCTGGGAAAGGGCCGGGCCCCGCGGGCACCAGCAGACGGTATTCGCCGTCGGAGATGCGGCAGGGCCCGTCGATATTCGTGAAGTTGCAGGGATTGATGGGCTCGGCTGCAAATGTCCCGACCGGCGAGGCCGTGATGAGCAGCAGCAGAACCGTAAGACGCTGCAGGGGGGGGGGGGGGGGGGGGGGGGGGGGGGGGGGGGGGGGGGGGGGGGGGGGGGGGGGGGGGGGGGGGGGGGGGGGGGGGGGGG